>NZ_ATYB01000014.1:2917057-3217057 GCF_000427465.1 Sinorhizobium arboris LMG 14919
CTTAAACCATCCCACACGCTTCACAGCGCGCCGCATGGCCGGCTTCGGTCCCGGCGATCCAAGGATCGACGAAAGGCATCGAAGCCAAAACGAAGTGTTAGTCTCTTGTCAAAACGTGACCGCCAAAGTCTCTTTCAAGAACCCAAATCTCTTCAGGTCCCGCAAGCTCCGCCGCCCACGTTTCTCTTTCTCTATCTTCAATTGTCAAAAAACAGACGAGAAACCTTCCCGTCAACGTTCCAGCAAGACCAAAACCCGTAAGTCCCAGCCCCGAAAATCAGCATCCGCCAATCTTGGAAACTCTAGAGCGAAGGTCATCGTCGCCAGCAGCGCCGCCGCCCTCGTCAGTGATCGGGCTTATAGACCCCCTCCCTCCGACACGTCAACAGCGATTTTCAAAAAAATGTCAGAAAATCGCAAGCCATTGATTCGAAAGGAATGTTTCCAGATAACGCGAAATACCGAGCCCAAACTCTACTATCACGGGTCCAAATCACGCGCTTTCCGCTCTTTCGGGGATGAGGCCTATATGGTTAACGGCCTGGCGCCGTTCAAGGGCCTCGTCGGACCGGCCAATGCGAACGGCGTTTCCCGCAGGAAACAGCTCCGGTTTTCGTTGGCGGCATCCACCAGGAAGTCACGCACGGCCCTCACCCGGGGCATCGCGATCAGATCGCGGTGGCAGATCAGCCAATAGGTCCGCTTCAGCTCGATCTCTTCCGGCAGCACGATCTCGAGATCGGTCTCATTGCGCGCCATGAAATGCGGAAGCACGCAGAGTCCCAATCCCTGGCGCACCGCTTTCAGCTGCGTAAGGATGCTCGAGCTCTGGAAGTGGGCGCGCAGCCCCGGCTGTATTTCGCCGAGATAGTCGAGCCCCGGCGTGAAGATCATGTCTTCGATGTAGCCGACGAACCGGTGCGAGGTGAGGTCGTTACGGGTGCGTATCTGCGGGTGGCTCGCAAGATAGCTGCGTGATCCATAGACATGCAGCGTATAAGGTGTCAGCACCTCCGCATGGTAGGAACCGGCTTTCGGCGCAGCGAGCGCGACGGCGAGATCGGCCTCCTTGCGCGAGAGCGACATGATCTGCTGGATCGCCACCAGTTCGAGCGAGATGTTCGGATAGCGGCCGGCGAAATCCGCAAGACGGTCCGCAAGGAAGAAATTGCCGAAGCCCTCGAGCATGCTCAGCCGCACGACGCCGCGCTGCGCCGTCATGCCGTCGCTGATATCGAGCTGCAGCTGCTCCGTTTCCCGCTCCATGCGCTCGGCCGTTTCCACGAAGCGTTGGCCCATGGTCGTCAGCACGTAGCCGCGGGGATTGCGCTCGAAGAGCTTGACCTTGAGTGCGAATTCCAGCCGGTCGATGCGACGCGAGACGGTCGCGTGGCTCGTCCGCAGGCGCCGCGCCGCGGTCGAGAGCTGGCCCGTTCGCGCGACGGCCAGGAAAAACTGCAGGTCGTCCCAGGTGAAATTCATATCCCTCCCCTTCTGTTCAAAAATGAACAGATGCTGTTTGCAATTTACGGGTCGACCGACTTGCTTCCAAGCAGAATTTTCTGGATGGTAAACATCGAAGCCGACATTTGAGGAGCATGTCTGGCCAAATTTGAACAGAGCGATACGGAGAGACGGCCGAGACCTCGAAAGGACACGGCCGAGTACTATGTGTTTCCGCACAGCAGCTTCGCATCGCCGTTTAGAACATAGAACTCTGGGAGGAGGACAAATGCACAAGAGACTGATCGCCACGCTCGCAATGGTGCTCGCCGGCAGCACCGCCGCCTTTGCCGACGCATCCGACGGCAAGGTCAAGATCGGCATCCTCAACGACCAGTCCGGCGTCTATGCCGATTTCGGCGGCAAGTCCTCCTACGAGGCAGCATTGATGGCCGTCGAAGATTTCGGCGGCAAGGTGCTCGGCGTCCCGGTCGAGGTGGTGACGGCCGACCATCAGAACAAGCCCGATATCGCCTCCAACATCGCACGGCAATGGTACGATACCGAGCAGGTCGACAGCATCATGGAGCTGACCACCTCTTCCGTTGCGCTCGCCGTGCAGGCGATCTCGAAGGAGAAGAAGAAGATCGACATCGTTACCGGAGCGGCAACCACCGAGCTCACCGGTAAGCAATGCAGCCCCTATGGCTTCCACTGGGCCTACGACACGCACTCGCTCGCGGTCGGCACCGGCGGCGCGCTGGTCAAGCAGGGCGGCGACAGCTGGTTCTTTCTGACCGCCGACTATGCCTTCGGCTATTCGCTCGAGGAAAACACCGGCAACTACGTCAAGGAGAACGGCGGCACCGTCGTCGGAGCCGTCCGCCATCCGCTCGCCACCACCGACTTCTCCTCCTTCCTGCTGCAGGCCCAGTCCTCGGGGGCCAAGGTGATCGGCCTTGCCAATGCGGGTCTCGACACCTCGAACGCCATCAAGCAGGCGGCCGAGTTCGGAATCGTCCAGGGCGGTCAGCGTCTGGCGGCCCTGCTCTTCACGCTGGCCGAGGTCCACGGTCTCGGGCTCGACGCAGCGCAAGGATTGACGCTCACCGAGGGCTTCTACTGGAACCGGGACGAGGAGAGCGCGAAATTCGGCAAGCGCTTCATGGAGCGCACCGGCAAGATGCCGAATATGGTTCATGCCGGGACCTATTCTGCCGTGCTGCAATATCTCAAAGCGATCGAGAAGGCCGGCACCGACGAGACCGAGGCCGTCGCCAAGGAACTGCATGCTCTCCCGGTCGACGACGTCTTCGCAAGAAACGGAACAGTCGCGCCGAACGGGCGGATGATCCACGACATGTATCTGCTCGAGGTCAAGAAGCCGGACGAGAGCAAAGAGCCCTGGGACTACTTCAAGGTTCTCGCGACCATTCCCGGTCAGGAAGCCTTTATGGACCCGGCCCAGAGCGGCTGCGAGCTCGTAAAGTCCTGACCGGCAAGACGATGACCGCCGCCATGCCTTTGGAGAATGGAGCGCCGCGGGTGGTACTGTCCGCCCGCGGGCTCCGCCGCGACTTCGGCGGCTTCACGGCCGTCAACGATGTCAACCTCGATGTCCATCATGCCCGCGTGCATGCGCTGATCGGCCCGAACGGGGCCGGCAAGACCACCGTGTTCAATCTCTTGACGAAGTTCCTGCAGCCGACCCATGGCACGATCACCCTGCTCGGCGAAGACATCACCAGGACCGCGCCCGACAAAGTCGCCCGCATGGGGCTCGTGCGTTCGTTCCAGATCTCGGCGGTGTTCCCGCACCTCACCGTGCTCGACAATGTCCGCGTCGCGCTGCAGCGGCCGAACCGCCTTGCGAGGCAGTTCTGGAAACCACTTTCGGCGCTCGACGCGCTTAACGGCAAGGCCGAGCGGCTGATCCGTTCCGTCGGCCTCGACAAGGAGGCGAACGCCGTCGCCGCGGACCTTTCCTACGGCCGCAAACGCGTGCTCGAGATCGCAACGACGCTGGCGCTCGAACCCAAGGTGCTGCTGCTCGACGAACCGATGGCCGGCATGGGGCACGAGGACGTCGGCATGGTCGCCGAGATCATCCGTGAAGTGGCGCGCGAGCGCGCCGTGCTGATGGTCGAACACAATCTCTCCGTCGTCGCGACGCTCTGCCATCACGTCACCGTCCTGCAGCGCGGCGAGATCCTCGCGGAGGGAGACTATTCGACCGTCTCTGAGGATCCGCGCGTACGCACCGCCTATATGGGCACGGAGGAGACCTGAGATGAAACCGCTTCTCAAGGTGGCCGGGCTCAACGCCTGGTACGGCGAAAGCCACGTCCTGCACGGCGTCGATATGACCGTCGCCGAAGGCGAAATGGTGACGCTGCTCGGCCGCAACGGCGTCGGCAAGACGACGACCCTGCGCGCGATCATGGGCATAGTGCGCGAGCGCAGAGGCGAAATCCGCCTCGCCGGCGAAGACTTGATGCGCGTGCCCCTCCACCGTGTCGCCCATCGCGGCCTCGGATTCGTACCGGAGGAGCGCGGTATCTTCTCGACGCTTTCCGTCTACGAAAACCTCTTGCTGCCGCCGGCCGTCGCGAAGGGCGGCATGACGATCGACGAGATTTTCGAGCTGTTTCCCAATCTCCACGAGCGCCGCAACAGCACCGGAACCAAGCTCTCCGGCGGCGAACAGCAGATGCTGGCGATCGCCCGCATCCTGCGGACGGGAGTCCGGATGATGCTGCTCGACGAGCCGACCGAGGGGCTTGCGCCGGTGATCGTCCAGCGCATCGGCGAGGTGCTGAAGAAGCTCAAGGAGCGCGGCATGACCGTTCTCCTGGTGGAACAGAACTTCCGTTTCGCGAGCAAGGTCGCGGACCGCTTCTACCTGATGGACCATGGACGTGTGGCCGGCGAATTTCCGGTTTCGGAACTTTCCGGGCGCATGGACATGCTGCATGACGTGCTCGGAGTGTAGGCCATGACGATGATTTTCGGAATTCCGCTCCAGGCCTTCCTCGGGCAGCTCCTGATCGGGCTCATCAACGGCTCCTTCTACGCACTCCTGAGCCTCGGCCTCGCCATCATCTTCGGGCTCTTGCGCGTTATCAATTTCGCCCATGGCGCGCAGTACATGCTCGGCGCATTCGTCGCCTGGCTGCTGCTTTCCTATTTCGGCATCGGCTACTGGCCGGCGCTCCTTCTCGCGCCGGTTCTCGTCGGCCTCGTCGGCGCCGCCATCGAACGCACGATGCTGAGACGGCTCTATTCGCTCGATCCGCTATACGGACTCCTCTTCACCTTCGGCCTGGCGCTCACCGTCGAAGGTACGTTCCGCTATCTCTATGGCGCCTCCGGCCAGCCCTATGCGACGCCGGGGCTGCTGACGGGCGGTGCCAATCTCGGCTTCATGTTCCTGCCGATCTATCGCGGCTGGGTCATCGTCTTTTCGCTCGTGATCTGCCTCGGCACCTGGCTCGTGATCGAGAAGACCAAACTCGGCTCCTATCTGCGCGCCGCCACCGAGAATCCGGTCCTGGTGCAATCCTTCGGCATCAACGTGCCCTTCCTGCTGACGCTGACCTACGGCCTCGGGGCGGCGCTCGCTGCACTTGCCGGGGTCCTGGCGGCGCCGATCTACCAGGTCTCGCCGCTGATGGGCTCCAACATCATCATCGTCGTCTTCGCGGTGGTCGTCGTCGGCGGTATGGGCTCGATCATGGGCGCCATCGTCACCGGCTATCTGCTGGGCGTCGCCGAGGGGCTGACAAAGGTCTTCTACCCGGAAGCCTCCAACATCGTGATCTTCGTGATCATGGCCATCGTTCTCCTGCTGAGACCGGCAGGCCTTTTCGGCCGGGATGCTTGATATGACGCTGACACTCGAACTTGCAAAGCAAAAGGAACGCTCGCCCGCCATCGTTCAGACGGTGTTTCTCGGCGTCGGCCTCGCCTGCCTGCTGCTCGCGCCCCTGTTCTTCTACCCCGTCTTCCTCATGAAGCTTCTATGCTTCGCGCTCTTTGCCTGCGCCTTCAATCTCCTGCTCGGCTATACGGGGCTGCTCTCCTTCGGCCATGCCGCCTTCTTCGGGGGAGCGGCCTATTTCACCGCCCATGCCGTCAAGGAATGGGGCGTGCCGCCCGAACTGGGCATCCTCATCGGCGTCTTCGGCGCAGCGCTGCTCGGTGCGGTCGTCGGCTTCTTCGCCATCCGGCGGCAGGGCATCTATTTCGCCATGATCACGCTTGCGCTGGCCCAGATGTTCTATTTCTTCTGCCTGCAGGCCGGGTTCACCCATGGCGAGGACGGCATCCAGTCGGTGCCCCGCGGCCACCTTCTGGGGTTCATCGATCTCTCACGGCCGACGAACATGTATTACTTCGTGCTCGCCGTCTTCGTTCTCGGCATCGCCGCGATCTGGCGGATCATCAATTCGCCCTTCGGCATGATCCTGAAGTCGATCCGCGAAAACGAGACGCGGGCGATCTCCCTCGGCTACTCGGTCAGGAACTACAAGCTCGCAGCCTTCGTGATGTCAGCGGCGCTTACCGGGCTTGCCGGCGGTCTGAAGGCGCTCGTCTTCCAGTTCGCGACGCTGACCGACGTCAGCTGGCAGATGTCCGGCGAGGTCATCCTGATGACGCTTCTCGGCGGCATCGGAACGCTGATCGGGCCGCTGTTCGGCGCGGGCCTGGTCGTGACGCTGCAGAACTATCTGGCGACGTCGGAATTTCCGGTCACGATCATCACCGGCATCGTCTTCATGGTCTGCGTGCTTGTGTTCCGCCGCGGTATCGTCGGCGAGTTCTACAACTCCCGGCTCGGCCGCAGGCTCGGTTTCGAGCATCGACACAAGCATTGACCATGCATCCGTCCGAACCACGTCGGGCCCGACATAGAGAAGACCAATGGACACGTTCGATTACATCATCGTCGGAGCGGGCAGCGCCGGCTGCGTGCTCGCAAACCGCCTGTCGGAAAGTCCCGATCGCCGCGTGCTGCTGCTCGAGGCCGGCGGCAGCGACAATTATCACTGGATCCATATTCCGGTCGGCTATCTTTACTGCATCAACAATCCCCGCACCGACTGGTGCTTCACGACCGCAGCGGAGGAGGGCCTCAACGGCCGGTCTCTCGGTTATCCGCGCGGCAAGGTGCTGGGCGGCTGCTCTTCGATCAACGGCATGATCTACATGCGCGGGCAGGCGCGAGACTACGACCTCTGGCGCCAGCTCGGCTGCCCCGGCTGGAGCTGGAACGACGTGCTGCCCTTCTTCAGGAAATCCGAGGACCATTACCGCGGCGCCGACGACATGCACGGCGCAAGCGGCGAATGGCGGGTCGAAAAGGCGCGCGTCCGATGGGCAGTGCTCGATGCGTTCCAAAAGGCCGCGACCGAGGCGGGTATTCCGGAGACCGACGACTTCAACCGCGGAAACAACGAGGGCTCCGGCTATTTCGATGTCAACCAGCGGTCCGGCATCCGCTGGAATACGGCCAAGGCCTTTCTGAAGCCTGCCAGAAATCGGCGCAACCTTACGATCCTGACGAAAGCCCATGTCCGCCGGCTCATTATCGAGGACGGCCGCGTCGCCGGCGTGGAGTTCCAGCATGACGGCATCGTGAAGAGCGCCCGGGCGCGCCGCGAAACAGTTCTTTCGGCCGGAGCGATCGGCTCGCCGCATATCCTCGAACTCTCCGGAATCGGCCGACCCGAGGTGCTCCGTGAAAACGGTATCGAAGTCCGCCACGAATTGCCGGCAGTCGGCGAAAACCTGCAGGACCACCTGCAATTGCGCCTCGCCTACAGGGTGACCGGCGTTCCGACGCTCAATGAAAAAGCGAGTTCGCTTTTCGGCAAGGCTGCGATCGGCCTCGAATATCTCGTCCGCCGCTCCGGCCCTATGGCCATGGCGCCCAGCCAGCTCGGCATCTTCACGCGCTCAGGCCCGGAGAAGGAAACGCCGGACCTGCAGTATCATGTCCAGCCGGTGACGCTCGAGAAGTTCGGCGAACCGGTGCACCCCTTCCCCGCCGTCACCGCGAGCGTCTGCAATCTGAGGCCGGAGAGCCGCGGGTCGGTACATCTGAAAGGCCCCGATTTCGCAGCGGCGCCTGACATCCGTCCGCGCTATCTGACAGCCGAGGCCGACCGGGATGTGGCCGTGAAGTCGATCCGGCTCACCCGCCGCATCGTCGCGCAGCCCGCATTCGCCCGTTACAGGCCTGTCGAGTTCAAGCCCGGCCCGGACTATGAGACGGATGAGGAGCTGAAACGCGCGGCAGGCGACATCGGCACGACGATTTTCCACCCCGTGGGCACCTGCCGCATGGGCAGCGACCCGGATAGCGTCGTAGATCCCGAGTTGCGGCTGCGCGGCATCGCCGGCCTGCGCATCGCCGATGCCTCGATCATGCCGACGATCACCTCCGGCAACACCAATTCGCCGACGATCATGATCGCGGAAAAGGCCGCCGAGATGATCCTGGCGGCAAATCGGCACACGCTCTGAGTGGCCTTCTCCCGGTGGACGGAGAGCTCGCGGCGGCAGGCGGACGAGGGCCGAGCGACAGCAAACGCGTCCTTTTTCGGCCTACTCCGCCGCTTCCGTCTCCGGCATCGGAATGTAATTGAGGATGGGCGAAAGCCAGCGCTCGACCTCGCGGACGCTCATCCGCTTGCGCTCGGCATAATCCTCCACCTGATCGCGCTCGACCTTTGCCACACCGAAGTAATAGGAATCGGGGTGGCCGATATAGAGGCCCGATACCGACGAGCCCGGCCACATCGCATAGCTCTCGGTTAGCTTGACGCCGATGGCGGCTTCCGCATTCAGAAGGCGGAAAAGCGTCTCCTTCTCCGTATGGTCGGGCTGCGCCGGGTAACCGGGCGCAGGCCGGATACCCGCATAAGGCTCTGCAATCAGCTCCTGCGGCGTGAAGGCTTCGTCCGGAGCATAGCCCCAGAGCTCCTTACGGACATATTCGTGCATGCGCTCGGCAAAGGCCTCGGCGAAGCGGTCGGCGAGCGCTTTGACCATGATCGAGGAATAATCGTCGTTCGCCCGCTCGAAGCGCTCGGCGATCGCGACCTCCTCGATGCCGGCCGTCACCACGAAACCGCCCACATAGTCCTGCTTGCCGCTCGCTGCGGGAGCGACGAAGTCGGCAAGGGCCACATTCGGCCGGCCGTCGCGCTTCGCCATTTGCTGGCGGAGCGTGAAGAAGGTCGCGAGCTCGGCTTCGCGCGCCTCGTCGGTAAAGAGGCGGATGTCGTCGCCCACACTGGCCGCCGGCCAGAAGCCGACCACGGCCCTCGGGGCGAACCATGCCTCTGCCACGATCTTTTCGACCATCGCCTGCGCATCCTCGAAGAGCTGGCGAGCGGCAGCTCCCTGGCGTTCGTCATCGAGGATCTTCGGGAACACCCCCTTCAACTCCCAGGTCTGGAAGAACGGCGTCCAGTCGATATAGCGGGCAAGTTCGGCGAGGTCCCAGCCCTCGAACACACGCGTGCCGAGGAAAGTCGGCGCTTTCGGCTGGTGGGCATCCCAGTCGATCCTGAGTGCGTTCGCCCGCGCCTGCAAAAGCGGCAGACGGCGCTTCTCGGCTTCGTTGCGGGCATGCACGTCGGCGACCTTCAGATATTCCGCGCGGACCGTTTCCTTGTAAGGCTCGCGGACCTCCGGCGAGAGCAGGCTCGACACGACGCCGACCGCCCGGCTGGCGTCGGTGACATAGACCGCCTGACCGAGGTTGTAACGCGGGTTGATCTTCACCGCCGTGTGGACGCGGCTGGTCGTCGCCCCGCCGATCAGCAGCGGGACGTCGAAGCCCTCCCGTTCCAGCTCGGAAGCGACATGTGCCATCTCGTCGAGCGAGGGCGTGATCAGGCCGGAAAGGCCGATGATGTCGACCTTTTGTTCGCGCGCCACTTCGAGGATCTTAGACGAGGGCACCATGACACCGAGGTCTATGATCTCGTAATTGTTGCAGGCGAGCACGACCCCAACGATGTTCTTGCCGATGTCGTGCACGTCGCCCTTGACCGTCGCCATCAGAATCTTGCCGGCACTCTCGCGCTCCTCGCCGCCGCCATTGGCACGCTTCTCCGCCTCCATATACGGGAGCAGCACGGCAACGGCCTGCTTCATCACCCGCGCGGACTTGACCACCTGCGGCAGGAACATCTTGCCCGAGCCGAAAAGGTCGCCGACGACGTTCATCCCGGCCATGAGTGGCCCTTCGATGACATGCAGCGGCCGCTCGGCGGCAAGCCGCGCTTCTTGCGTATCCTCTTCGATGAATTCGGTTATACCGTTGACGAGCGCATGCTCGAGCCGCTTCTCGACCGGCCACTCGCGCCAGGCAAGGTCCTTCTCCTTGCCCTGGCTCCCACCCTTCCCGCGATAGCGCTCGGCGATCTCCAGGAGGCGTTCCGTCGAATCGGCCCGGCGGTTGAGCACCACGTCTTCGCAGGCCTCGCGCAGTTCCGGGTCTATCGCGTCATAGACGGCGAGCTGTCCGGCGTTCACGATGCCCATGTCCATGCCGGCTTGAATCGCGTGATAAAGAAAGATGGCATGCATCGCCTCGCGCACCGGTTCGTTGCCGCGGAAGGAGAAGGAGAGGTTCGAGACGCCGCCGGAGACATGGACATGCGGCAGTGCCGCGATGATCTCGCGCGCCGCCTCGATGAAGTCCACGCCGTAATTGTTGTGCTCATCGATGCCGGTTGCGACAGCGAAGATATTCGGGTCGAAGATGATGTCCTCGGGGGGGAAGCCGACCTCTTCCGTCAGCAGCCGATAGGCCCGCCGGCAGATTTCCACCTTGCGGGTCTTGGTATCGGCCTGGCCCGTCTCGTCGAACGCCATCACCACGACGGCGGCCCCATAGGCGCGGACGAGGCGCGCGTGGTGCAGGAACGCCTCCTCGCCTTCCTTGAGCGAAATGGAGTTCACCAGCGCCTTGCCCTGGACGCATCTGAGCCCGGCTTCGATCACCTCCCATTTGGACGAATCGATCATCACCGGTACGCGGGCGATATCCGGCTCGGAGGCGACCAGGTTCAGAAATTCGATCATCACCTGTTTCGAATCGATCAGGCCTTCGTCCATGTTGACGTCGATGATCTGCGCGCCGTTCGCCACCTGATCGCGCGCCACATCGAGTGCGGCGGTGTAGTCCCCGGCCGTGATCAGCTTGCGGAACTTCGCCGAGCCGGTGACATTGGTGCGTTCTCCGACATTGACGAAAGGAATCTCGTCGGTAAGCGTGAAGGGTTCGAGGCCGGAAAGCCGCATGCGGCGCTCGATCACGGGTACCCGGCGCGGGGGATATTTGGCAACCGCTTCGGCGATGGCGCGGATATGGGCCGGCGTGGAACCGCAGCAGCCGCCGACGATATTGACGAGACCGTCGCGGGCAAAGCCCTCGACCTGCGCCGCCATCTGCTCGGGGCTTTCGTCATAGCGGCCGAACTCATTCGGCAGGCCAGCATTCGGATAGGCGCAGACGAGCGTGTCGGCGACCGCCGAAAGCTCGTCGATATGGGCGCGCATCGCATTGGCGCCGAGCGCGCAGTTGAGCCCGATCGTAAACGGCTCCGCATGGCGCACCGAGTACCAGAAGGCGGTCGGCGTCTGGCCGGAGAGGGTGCGGCCGGAGAGATCGGTGATCGTTCCGGAGATCATCACCGGCAGCCGGATGCCCTTTTCGGCAAAGATTTCCTGGGTCGCGAAGATCGCCGCCTTGGCGTTCAGCGTATCGAAGATCGTCTCGATCAGGATGATGTCGGCACCGCCGTCGATGAGGCCCCGCACCTGCTCGGCATAGGCGAGCCTCAGATCGTCGAAGCTGACGGCGCGATAGCCGGGATTGTTGACGTCCGGCGAGATCGACGCGGTGCGATTGGTTGGACCGAGCGCGCCGGCCACGAAGCGCCGCCGGCCGTCCTCCGCCTCGGCGCGCTTCGCCGCCCGCCGCGCCAGCCGCGCGCCGTCTCGATTGAGATCGTAGACCGTATCCTCCATGCCGTAATCGGCCTGAGCGATCCGCGTCGAGGAGAAGGTGTTGGTTTCGAGGATATCGGCGCCGGCTATGGCATAGTGATAGTGAATGTCCTCGATCGCCTTCGGCTGAGTGAGCGTCAGGAGGTCGTTGTTGCCCTGCTGGTGGCAGGCGCAGCCACCGAAGCGTTCGCCGCGGAAATGGTCCTCCCCGAAACCGAGCTGCTGAATCTCCGTTCCCATGGCGCCATCCATGATGAGGATGCGTTTGGCCGCGGCTTGGGCAAGCTGGCGGAAGATTTCCGAACCATCCGGCTTGGGCGAGACGTGTCCAAAGAGGGCGTCGGCGGCGGACATGGGAGATCTCCCGTTCTGAAAACGACAAGGAATTATCGATTTACTCACATAAAGATATCTTTATGTCAACATACGTGCCGGTCACAATTGAAAATCGGGCAATAAAATAGCCCGCCGCGGGCGCGGCGGGCCGATAGTGCACTTGCAGGAAAGTCTGCAACGGATCTCCGTCCGGAAGTGCGTCGCTTGAAAGGTTAGAGCGGGACGAGGAAAAGTGTGTGCGGTTTTCCGCCCGTCACATCCGCTTCAGGCAATCCTCCAATTCATAGATCGCGCAAAGAATATGATAGAAGGTGCTTGCCGGCGCAGGCTCTTCGACGAAGCTGCCATCCGCCTTCTGCTTGTCGCGCCAGAGGCCGCGGACAGGCACATCCAGGAAGTGCTGCAGGGCGGTTGCGGCGCGCGCAGCCGAAGCCAGATAACGCTCTCGCTCCGCACCTTCCGTCAGAGCTGCAAAGCGGATCGATGCCTTCAGCCACTCCGTCTGCGGCCAAAGTCGCGCCGTCGGATCGGCAACCGAGAAATCATCGAGGAGCGTCATGACGACCACGTCCCGCTCGGGGCATGTTCCATATATCTCGCCGATTTCGAAAAGCCGCCGCGCCTTGACGATCGCCTGCGCATTGCCGCGCCGTTCCGCCCAGCGCAGGAGGAGCCACGCCCATTCGAAATGGTGCCCCGGCTCGATGATACGGCCCTTCTCGCCGGGGAAGGGCGCCCAGTCGTGGTCGAAGAATTCGCGCAGCGCCCCGCTTTCGGCGTCGATGAACCGGTGCATCGCCAGATCCACGATCTCGTCGGCAAGTCTGGCCCAGGCGACGCGGTCGAATCCCTCCACCTCCTCGCTCGCAAGACAGGCCTCCAAGAGGTGCATATGCGGATTGGAGCCGAGCGGCAGGCGCGGCGGGTTATCCTCCTCGAAGCCGGCGAGCGGATGCTTGCAATGAGCCTTGAGCCGTCGCCTGAGATTGTCGCTGCGCCGCGCCATCTCGGCTCTACGCTCCGGCAGGGCTTCCGCCATATGGGCGAAGGCAAGCAAGGCGAAGGCCTGGTTGTAGAGATCGAAAGAAGCATCGATCAGCTTGCCGTCGGCATTCGCCAGCGCCCCGTAAAAGCCGCCCGGCCGTCCGTAGACACGATCGAAATAGAGCAGGCCGCCTTCGGCGGCTGTGCGCCAGTCTCCATCCCAGCCGCGCCGGCCCGCCGCGGCGAAACAGTAGACCTGCCGGGGCTGCACGCGGGAGCGGCGATCGGCGCGCGTCGGTTCGCCCTTCATGTCGATCGTTTCGGCGAAGCCGCCGCCCTCCCCGTCGAAGCCGTTCTGCCGCCAGAGCGGCAAGGCGGCATCCGTCAGCCAAGCTGCGAGTTCGTCCGCCTGGAGATGAATATCCATGCCCATGCGCTTTCCGTCAGCTTTCCAGCTTCAGCGCGCCGTGATCCGCGCCGAGAAGTTCCGCCAGCGCCTCGACCACGAGATTGTGGTCCTCACGCTGCGGCAGGCCGGAGACCGTGACCGCGCCGATGCAGCCCGTTCCCTTGACGACGATCGGGAAGCTGCCGCCATGGGCGGCGAACTCCGCATCCGGCAGACCGAGCTTCGCCTGCAAATTCGTCTGCTGCTTGAGAAGGCCGAGCCCCGTGGCGTAACTGCTCTTGAACAGGCGGAACACCGTATTGCGCTTGCGGCGCACCCAGTTCGGATTGTCCGGCGTCGCCCCTTCCAGCGCGGCATAGAAGACCTGCATGGAAAAGAGCGTGACGTCGATCACGCAGCCGAGCTTGCGTTCCGCGGCCATGCGGCGAAGCGTTGCTCCGAGCTCCCAGGCCGTATCGAGATCGAAGCGCTCGAACTGCAATTGCTGCTCCTGCAGCGCAATCCGGCGCAGATCGTTGTCTATGTTCATGGTGCCTCCGCTTGGTCAGTAGTCGAACTGGACGAGTGGGATGCGCGATCCGGGCGAAAATTCCCCCGTTTGGCCGATTAATCCTTCCAGAGCCATGCGGCGCCGCGCACGCCGGAACTGTCACCGTGCACCGCCTTGCGAATCGGCGTCTCGAAACTGTCGCCGAAGAGATATTTGGTGATCAACGCCGGCAACTCGCCGTAAATCTCGTCGACATTGGACATGCCTCCGCCGAGCACGAATACGTCGGGATCGACGATGTTCGTCAACAGCGCGAGACTGCGGGCCAGCCGGTCGACGAACCGCTCATAGACACCGATAGCCACCGGATCGCCCGCGCGCTTCGCCTCGATGATATCCCGCCCGCGCCGGTCCGCCCCGGTAGTCATACGGTAGTCGAGTTCCAGTCCGGTGCCGCAGGCATACATGTCGAGGCAACCGAGCTTGCCGCACCAGCAGCGGTGCCCCGGATATTCGTCCTTCGTCATCCAGGGCAGCGGATAATGGCCGATCTCGGCGGCGACGCCCTGATAGCCGGCGTGAACCTTCTTGCCGATCGCCAGCCCCCCGCCATGGCCCGTACCCACGATCACGCCGAAGACGACGCCCGCATCCTTGCCCGCCCCGTCGACGGCTTCGGAGACCGCCAGGCAATTGGCGTCGTTGGCCAGGCGCACCTCGCGTCCGAGCGCCGCCGCAAGATCCCGCCCGAGCGGCTTGCCGTTGATGAGCACCGCATTGGAATTGCGCACGATTCCGGTTCGCGGATTGGGACTGCCGGGAATGCCGATGCCGACCGAACCGCGCTCGCCCGCCGTGCTTTCGGCCGAGGCGACGAGATCCACGACGGCGCGGATGCAATCCTCATAGCCGCTGGTGGGTGTCGGGACACGATGCCTGGCACGCGTTTCGCCATCGCGATCGAGCGCGATGACCTCCATTTTCGTGCCGCCCCAGTCGATTCCGATGAACATGTATCTCGTCTTTGAGATGAAGATCGTTGGCGAGGAACGCGGGCAGCCTCTCCTCCGGCGCTCGCGGGCCTTGCTTAGCATCCACCGCATCCGGGACGCTAGCCCCCACCCTCGGGAGGGCCCGCAAATCGGCTGCTGTGACGAAAAACACTTGGCGAAAGAGCCGCGCTTTTGTATGGGTCTATTCCGATGGTCCCGTAGCTCAGCAGGATAGAGCACCAGATTCCTAATCTGGGGGTCGCGCGTTCGAATCGCGCCGGGATCACCAATCTTTCTCGACGCCGTCAGAGTCCCGCACATGGTGACTGCGGTCCGGCGGCTGCATCGAGGCCAGCTGCAACAAGCTCTTCCCGTTCCGCCCGCCGAGAACGAGCTTGGATCCTTCTATTCGCCAGGAAAGTTCGGCTTTCAGCACTTCGAAGAACTTCCGCTCCTGATCCATGACGGCCGGCACGCACATCTTGCGGGTTGCGGCGGCCGGTCCGAAGGTGATCGCCGTATCCGAGAGGCTGAACGCTCCGGTGAAACGATTGCAGCCGGCCATGCCGCCATAGGTCCCGTCTTCGCGAATCTCGAGCGTGGTTTGAAGATCGTCGATGACGCCCCGGCCCCCAATGTCCTCGGCAAGCCACGAACCGACGAGCTCCCCCGGCACCTTTTCGGCGGCGACCGTCTGCAGCGAGGCGAGTTCGGTCAGCACGCAGGCGCAGGCAAGGGCGGTCAGCGCTTTCAACATTTGCGAACTCCTCGGCGGGCAGGCGAATCCCCCGCAGCCAGAGCATTTTAAGAGGCGCGGCACAGGATGCGAGGGAAAAACGGCGGGCTTGCGCTCGCGGCCCGCCTCGGCGGCGGACAGGCCGCGCTCAAAGACAACGTCCGTGCGCCCTTGTTGCCGGCAGCTTTCAGCTGTAGAGCCTTAGTTAAATCGTTAAAACGAGAAGAATACGGGATTTGGCAATGGCATCCGGCGATGACTTGAAGCGCCGTCTGACGATATTGGGCTCCACCGGATCGATCGGAACCAGCACGCTCGACGTGATCGAGCGGCTCGGCGGACGCGATCGTTTCGAGATCGCCGCCCTGACCGGCAACGGCAATATACCGCTGCTGGCCGAGCAGGCGCGCCGCATCGGCGCCGAGCTCGCGGTAACCGCCGACGAACATCGCTATGGTGAGCTCAAGGACGCGCTGAGCGGCAGCGGCATCGAGGTCGCCGCCGGACGAAGCGGGCTCATCGAGGCGGCCAAGCGGGATGCCGGCTGGGTCATGGCGGCGATCGTCGGCAATGCCGGCCTCGGCCCCACGCTGGCGGCTGCCCGTCGCGGCGCCGACATCGCGCTCGCCAATAAGGAATGCCTCGTTTCCGCCGGCAGCCTTTTCATCGACACGGTGGCCGAGGGCGGCGGCCGGCTGCTGCCCGTCGACAGCGAACACAATGCAATCTTTCAGGTGCTGGAAAACGATCAGCGCCATGCCGTGGAACGCATAGTGCTCACCGCCTCCGGCGGCCCCTTCCGCACCAGGACTCTTGAGGAAATGCGGCTCGTGACCGCGGATGCGGCCCGCGCCCATCCGAACTGGTCGATGGGCCTCAAGATCTCGATCGACAGCGCGTCGATGTTCAACAAGGCGCTCGAGATGATCGAGGCACGCCACCTCTTCCGCCTGAAGCCGGAGCAGATCGAGGTCATCGTCCATCCGCAGTCGGTGATCCATTCGATGGTCGGCTACACGGACGGCTCCGTCCTCGCGCAGCTCGGCTGCCCCGACATGCGCACCGCAATCGGCTACGCCCTGTCCTACCCGAAACGCTGCGACCTTCCGGTCGAGCGCCTCGACTTCGCCAGGCTTGCCCGTCTCGATTTCGAGGCGCCGGACGAGGTCCGCTTTCCGGCGATCAGGCTCGCGCGCCGGGCAATGAAGGAAGGCGGCGTCCAGGGCGCGGTCCTGAACGGCGCCAAGGAGACCGCCCTCGAAGCCTTCATCAAAGGCCGAATCGGCTTCCTCGCCATGGCGGAAATCGTCGAAAAGGTGATGGACGCACTTGCCGGCCTCCCGGCCGCAACGAGCATGGACGACGTCTTCGCAGCGGATGAAAGAGCCCGGCGGGCGGCGGCTGAGATGATCCGGTAGCCGGACGTCGTCAAAACAGTCTGCCTCTTCATCCGACCTGCCGCCGCAGACGGAGCGACAGGTGCGACGCCTTGCTTCGCACAGCCGCTACGAAGCAGAGGCTCGCGCCGAGGCGCTCCTCTCTACGTCCGGTCAGAACGGGGAGAGGGCTGGTCGCCGGGTAAGCCTGAGGAGAGCAGCCTCCAGCCTTTGGCTCGCCGGACTTACGCGACCGCTCTTGCCAGCGCACAGCGCGACCAGAGCGAATGCAGCGCGCCGACCAGATGGTCTATGTCGGCATCCGAATGCATGGGCGTCGGCGTGATGCGCAGGCGCTCGGTCTTCTTCGGCACCGTCGGATAGTTGATCGGCTGGACGTAGATGCCGAAATTGTCGAGGAGCAGGTCGGAGATCCATTTGCACTTGGCGGCGTCGCCGACGATGACCGGCACGATATGGCTCGGATTGACCATATGCGGAATACCGCGCTGGTCGAGCAGCGAACGAAGCCGGCGCACGCGCTCCTGATGCGCGAAACGTTCGACCTGGCTTTCCTTCAAGTGGCGGATGGACGCGAGAGCACCCGCAGCGAGCGCCGGCGGCAGTGCCGTCGTGAAGATGAAACCGGACGCAAAGGAGCGGATGAAGTCGCAGAGCGCCGCCGAGCCGGTGATGTAGCCGCCCATGACGCCGAATGCCTTGCCCAGCGTGCCTTCGATGACGGTCAGCCGGTGCATCAGCCCCTCGCGCTCCGCAATGCCGCCGCCGCGCGGACCGTACATGCCGACCGCATGCACCTCGTCCAGATAGGTCATGGCGCCGTATTTGTCGGCGAGGTCGCAGAATTCCTTGATCGGCGCGATGTCGCCATCCATCGAATAGACGGATTCGAAGGCGATGATCTTCGGCGCGCGCGGGTCGGCGGCTGCAAGCTTCGCATCAAGGTCCGCCACCGAATTGTGCTTGAAGATGACGCGCTCGCATTTCGAATGGCGGATGCCCTCGATCATCGAAGCGTGGTTGCCGGCATCCGAAAAAACGATAACGCCGGGAATCTTGGAACAGAGCGTGCCGAGGGCCGCCCAGTTGGAAACGTAGCCCGAGGTGAAGAGCAGCGCCGATTCCTTGCCGTGCAAGTCGGCGAGTTCGCGCTCGAGCAGCACATGGTAATGGTTGGTGCCGGAGATGTTGCGGGTGCCGCCGGCGCCGGCGCCGCATTCGTCGATCGCCTTCTTCATCGCTCCCGTGACGATGGGACACTGCCCCATGCCGAGATAGTCGTTCGAGCACCAGACGGTTACTTCCTGGGCGCCTTCGGCCGTGTAGCGCGTCGCCTTGGGGAAATTTCCCCGATGGCGGGCGAGATCGGCGAAAACCCGGTAGCGGCCTTCCTGATGAAGCCCGTCCAGCTCGCTTTTGAAGAAACTCTCGAAATCCATCATCATCTCCAGTGCCCTGCCGCCTTTCTTTCTTCAAAGCGATCAGGGGGTCAACCCCGGACAGGCTCCAACCGCGCGGACTGCGGCAAAAGGCCTCTCGGCCAGGAGCTTCAGTCATTCTGCCCGGCGCGTATCGTGCCTGGCAAGCCGGAAACGGGACCGAAAATGCCGACACATTTTCAAATCTTTCCAACGTAATCAGGCCGCCGGCGCGGAGCCAGTTTTGAACTGTTCCAAAAGTGGTTACCGCAACTCATTCCCCCGAACTTTGATCGAAGTCAAGCAGTTGCGGAAAAGGACGGCCACGGCCGCCCTTTTCCGATACCAAAGTTTGCCCTCGGAGAGGATGAGGAAAGCTGTTCGAGGTTCTCCGTCCGCATCCCCGCTCCTCCTTTCCGAATGAGTCACCTTCGCGATTCGAACGAGCGAAATTGCGGTCCCCGTTAAGCAGCCGCTACGGCTCGTCTCGCCATCACCTTGACGAGATTGGCGCGATAGGCAGCGCTTGCATGGATGTCGGAGAGCAGGTCCGAATCGTCCACGGTGACATTGGCGACCGCAGCCGGCGACCAGGTGGCAGCAAGCGCCGCCTCCAGGCTCCGATGGCGGAAGACGCCGTTCGCCCCGGCTCCGGTCACGGCAACGCGCACGCCGCCATCGTCGCGGCGGGCAACGAAGACGCCGGCCATCGCATAGCGCGACGCCGGATTTGGAAACTTCTGATAGGCCGCCTTCGCCGGCGCTTCGAACCGGATGGCGGTTACGATCTCGCCGTCTTCCAGGGCCGTCTCGAAGAGGCCGATGAAGAAGTCGTCTGCCTTGACCTCGCGCCTGTCGGTGACGATCACCGCATCGAGCGCCAGCATCGCGGCCGGATAGTCCGCAGCCGGATCGTTGTTGGCGATGGAGCCGCCGATCGTTCCCATGTGGCGGACATGGGGGTCGCCGATGTGGCTGGCAAGTGCGCAAATGGCCGGACAGACAGCGGCGAGCGGAGAGGAGGTCGCGACCTCCTCGTGCGTCGTCGCCGCGCCGATCCTCACCGACCCGACGTCGACGGTGATGCCCTTCATCTCGGCGATGTGCCGGAGATCGACGAGGTCGCTCGGCGCGGCGAGCCGCTGCTTCATCGTCGGAATGAGGGTCATGCCGCCGGAGAGATACTTGCCCTCCGCGGCGGCCCTGATCAGATTCACCGCCTCGTCGACCGAGGAGGCTCTGTGATAGGTGGTCTCATACATCTTACGTCCTCCCGATCAATGCGCGGTATGCACCGCGGCCCAGACCTTCTGCGGCGTCGCCGGCATAGTGAGCTCGTTGTTGCCGATCGCGTCGGTAATGGCGTTGATCAGCGCCGGCGGCGAGCCTATCGCGCCTGCCTCGCCGCAGCCCTTGACGCCGAGCGGGTTGCCCGGACAGGGCGTGTTCGAGGTGGTCACCGTGAACGAAGGCAGGTCGTCGGCGCGCGGCATGGCGTAGTCCATGTAGCTCGCCGTCAGCAGCTGGCCGGTCCCGTCATAATGCACCTCTTCGAGCAGCGCCTGGCCTATGCCCTGCGCCAGCCCGCCATGCACCTGGCCCTCGACGATCAGCGGGTTGATGATGTTGCCGAAATCATCGGCTGCGACAAACTGCACGATCTTCGTCTGGCCGGTTTCCGGATCGACCTCCACCTCGCAGATATGGCAACCGGCCGGGAAGGTGAAGTTGCTCGGATCGTAGAAGGCGCCTTCCTTGAGGCCCGGCTCCATGCCGGGCGGCAGGTTATGGGCCGTATAGGAAGCAAGCGCCACCTGCGACCAGGGAACGGACCTGTCGGTGCCGGCTACCTTGAGCGCGCCGTTCTCGATGACGATGTCGCTCTCGTCCGCCTCCATCAGGTGGGCCGCGATCCTCTTCGCCTTGGCCTCGACCTTGTCGAGCGCCTTGAAGACGGCCGACATGCCGACGGCGCCGGAGCGGGAACCATAGGTCCCCATGCCCATCTGCACCTTGTCCGTGTCGCCGTGAACGATGTTGACGCTGTCGATCGGCACCCCGAAACGCTCCGCAACCACCTGTGCGAAGGTCGTTTCATGCCCTTGGCCGTGGCTGTGCGAACCGGTCATGACCTCGATGGTGCCGACCGCATTGACCCTGACCTCGGCCGATTCCCACAGGCCGACGCCGGCGCCGAGCGAGCCTACGGCGGCCGAAGGCGCCAGACCGCAGGCCTCGATATAGCAGCTCATGCCGATGCCGCGCTTCATTCCCCGCCGCTCGGCTTCCGCCCTGCGCGCGGCGAATCCGCCCCAATCGGCCGCCTCCATGGCCGCCGTGAGCGACGCTTCGTAATCGCCCGCGTCGTAGTTCATGATCACCGGCGTCTGATGGGGGAAGTTGCGGATGAAGTTGATGCGCCTGAGTTCCGCGGGGGAGAGGCCGAGCTCGCGCGCAGCCGTCTCGATCGTGCGCTCCAGGAGGTAGGTGGCCTCCGGGCGGCCGGCGCCGCGATAGGCGTCGACCGGCGCGGTGTTGGTGTAGACGGTACGGACATTGGCGTGGATCGCCGGGATCGCGTATTGCCCGGAGAGGAGCGTCGCGTAGAGATAGGTCGGCACGCAGGAAGAGAAGAGAGACATATAGGCGCCGAGATTGGCGATGGTGTCGACCTTCAGCGCGGTGATCCGGTTGTTGCTGTCGAAGGCCATCTTCACCATGGACACATGGTCGCGGCCGTGCGCGTCCGTGAGGAACGCCTCGGTGCGGTCTGCGGTCCATTTCACCGGCACGCCGGTACGCTTCGACGCCCAGAGACAGACGACCTCTTCCGGATAGATATAGATCTTGGAGCCGAAGCCGCCGCCGACGTCGGGTGCGATCACCCGGAGCTTGTTTTCCGGCGCCACATTGTAGAAGGCGCTCATCACCAGCCGTGCAAGATGCGGGTTTTGGCTGGTGGTGTAGCAGGTGAAATGGTCGTCGCCGGCATCGTAGATCCCGAGCGTCGCGCGCGGCTCCATCGCATTCGGCGACAGGCGGTTGTTGACGATCTTCAATTCCGTGACGTGCGCCGCCGCGGCGATCGCCCGGTCGGCCGCGTCGGCGTCGCCAAGCTCCCAATCGAAGACCAGATTGCCCGGCGCTTCCGGATGAATCTGAGGCTGGCCCTCGCCCATGGCCTGGATCGCGTCGGTGACGGCCGGCAGGGTGTCGTAGTCCACGACGACCGCCTCCGCCGCGTCGCGTGCTTGCGCAACGCTGTCGGCAACGACGATCGCCACCGCGTCGCCGACATAGCGTACGGTGTTGTCCGCGAGTGGCCGCCAGGCGCCCATGCGCATCGGCGTGCCGTCCTTGGAATGAATCATCCAGCCACAGATCAGATTGCCGATCCCGTCCGCCAGCAATTGCTTGCCGTCGAGTACGTCGATCACGCCGGGCATGGCCTTGGCCGACGCCGCATCGATGCTCCTGATGGTGGCATGCGCATGCGGGCTGCGCACGAAAACCGCATGCTTCATGCCCGGCACGACCATGTCGTCCGTGTAGCGCCCCTTGCCGGTCAGGAAGCGCTTGTCCTCCTTGCGCGCCACCCGCGCGCCGATGCCTTCAACACCCATTGCCTATCTCCTCCCGAAGTCCTGCAACGAATTTCCGCTTGAGCGGAATGACGAAATTTGCCTGCGATGCTCCGCCCGCATGGCGCTCCAACCCCGGAGTTTCCTCATTCTGCCGCCTGACGAACGCCGCCCGTCTCGGCGGCGGCAGCCAGGATCGCCTGGACGATGTTGTGATAGCCGGTGCAACGACAGATGTTGCCTTCCAGTTCGGCGCGGACCGTCGCCTCATCCAGATTGCTGCCATGGCGACGGATCATGTCGACGGCGGTCATGACCATTCCCGGCGTGCAGAAGCCGCATTGCAGTCCGTGATGCGTCTTGAAAGCCGCCTGGACCGGGTGAAGCTCACCGTTCGACGCAAGCCCCTCGATCGTCGTGATCGACGAACCGGCCGCCTGGACTGCAAGGATGGAACAGCTTTTCACCGATTGCCCGTCCATGTGAACGACGCAGGCGCCGCACTGCGTCGTGTCGCAGCCGATATGCGTCCCGGTCAGGCCGAGATTTTCGCGGATAAAGTGCACCAGCAGCGTTCGGTCGTCACAGGCACCACTTACCTGGCGGCCGTTGACCGTCATCGTTATTTTCGCCATTTCGCTCCTCCGGGTCGGTCCAGAGTCGAGCGCAGCTTCAAATCGGGTGAGATGCGTTCACGCGACTTGCAGTACGCGCCGACCGATATCAATGCCCTTCCGCCAGCAGTCCGCTCCTCCCGAGCCCGCGTGGCGACGTTGTAACATTTGTCTTTTTTTCGGGTTGCCGCAACCGTTTCGCGCCGCAAGGGGCAAAAAAATACGAACGCCTGTGTAACGCCGGAAACAGCGCCTTCATGTTCCGTTCAGGAAAGATCGCATTATGTTGCATAAGGACGATCTCGCCGTATCCGTGCATTTTCCCTGGCGGCGGGTTATGTTCCGAATGCAAGTTCAAGTGGAGGGCCGCGGTTCGCACCCTCCCATCACTATGGGACGGACGAGGCGAGACGCCGAATCCGTCGAAATCGGAGAGGACATCATGAAGAAAGCCATCGCGCTTGTGCTGGTCGCCCTGTCGGTCGCGAGCTGCACGCAAACCGAGAAGGGTGCCGGCATCGGCGCCGCATCGGGCGCAATCATCGGGGGCGCAATCACCGGCGACGTACGCGGTGCCGCAGTCGGCGCGGCGATCGGCGGCGTTTCCGGCGCCGTGATCGGTCACGTCACCGACCAGCCGGGCCAGTGCTATTACCGCGACCGCTACGGCCGCCGCTACATCGACCGCTGCTGATTGCCGCACAGACCGGCCCCGGAACGATCCGGGGCCCTCATATCCGTCAGACGTTCCCGACGGAACGCTATTGCGCTGCGATTCCGTTCGCCGCCGAACCGCCCTTCGCTCCCGCTTTGACAAGCCCGTCGCAGAGGTGTTGCAGATCCGATTCCTGAGCGTAGTGCTGGGTGGCGAGAAAGGCGTCGAGGTCGAAATCCGGGGCGAGCGCCCGGACCTTCTCCATATGCGCATGAGCAGCAATGTCATCCCCGAGCCAGCCGTAGCATGCCGCGACGAATGCATGCTGGACATGGTCCAGAACGGACAGGTGCATGAAAGCCTCTATCGCCTCTCCATACTGCCCGGCGGCGAAATGAGCCTTGCCGAGGTGACTCCAGAATCGTTCCGGGTGATGGGGGTTGAGCTGCATTGCCTTGCGAATCCACTCCACCCCCTCTTCAGGTCGTCCTAGCCACGTCAGCAATTCGCCCTGCTGGACCACCACGAGGTCGTAATTGGGATTGAGGGAAAGGGCGCGCTCCTGGTGATAGCGCGCCGTCGTCAGCGCATTGTTGTTCACGTTGACAGCGGCGAGGATGCGATGCACGTCGGCGTCGTTGTCGTCGAGCGCCAGCGCGCGGTCCAACTCGTCAACGATCTCGGCCCAGACCGCATCCTTGTCTTCGCACCAGCCGTGGACCCACGCCTGCCCAAGGATACAGGCCCGCCAGGCATGGGCGTGCGCATAGCCGGGATCGAGCGCGACGGCTCGGTCGATAAGGGCCTGGGCCTGCTCGTTATCCGCCACGGTGCTCCTGTGGTGCAGCACCTTGGCGGCTAGCGCACATTCGTATGCGGCCATATTTGCCGGCTTCGTGCGGGCGAGCAGGTCTCGCTGGGCGGCCTCGACGCGCCCGGGGAGCGTTGCCGCTATCGCCGCCGTCACCTCGTCCTGAATTGCGAAAATGTCGTCCAGTTTCCGGTCGTATTTGTCGGCCCAGATATGGGCGTCGTTGATCGCATCGATGAGCTGGACCGTCACGCGCACCCGGTCGCCGATCTTGCGGACGCTGCCCTCCACCAGGTACTGCGCCCCAAGCTTCTCGGCCACCTCACGCACGTTCACGGGTTGGTTCTTGTAGACGAAGCTCGAATTGCGCGAGATGACGAACAGCTCGTGCCGGCGGGACAGCTCGGTGATGATGTCCTCCGTCAGGCCGTCTGCGAAAAACTCCTGGTCGGGGTCGCCGCTCATGTTGTCGAAGGGCAGTACCACGATCGAGGGTTTCGAGATGGCGCGCTTCGCATCGGTCGCGTCCTGGGGGACCGGGAGCACGGAGCCCTCGAGCCCGACTCGAAAAAGATGCACCGGGCGGCTGATGTTCTTCAGCATCTTTTCCCCCAGGTCCTCGATGGGGATTTCGAGCCGGTCGGCGACTTGCGTCGCGACCGCAGCCGTCACGCAGATGCCCCCCACATCGGCCAGCTGCTCGATACGGGCGGCGATGTTCACGCCATCGCCGAAAATGTCGTCGTCCTCGAAGATGATGTCGCCGAGATTGATTCCGATCCTGAATTCGATCCGCCGGTCTTGCGCAACATCGGCATTGCGCCGCTTCATGCGGCTCTGGATTTCGACCGCGCATTTCACCGCGTCGGACACGCTCTGGAATTCGACCAGCATGCCGTCGCCCGTGGTCTTGATGAGGCGGCCCTTGTTCTTTTCTATCGCCGGATCGATCAGTTCTATCCGGTGTGTTCTGAGGCGGGCGACCGTACCCGCTTCATCGGCCTCCATCAGGCGGCTATAGCCTGCCATATCGGCTGCCAGCACTGCGGCTAGTCTCTGTTCCATCGGTTTGCCAACCAACGTTTGGCGGGAGCATCTTCTTCCGGACTCCCGGGTTCAAGCGGTCCAGAGCAATCCTATCGCACCCCGATGAGATCGCCTATCTAAATTAGCATGCACTTGAAAAGAAGCTGCCGGCGTGGCCAGCCGAGGGGCATGGAACCATCGCGTGCGCTCATTGTTCGGCACCGGTCAGCGCATGCGAGGTGCTCCCATGATCGATTCGCCAGATTCCGTGTATCACCGCTTCCTCGACCTGGACGGCATCCGGATCTTCTACCGGGAAGCCGGGCGGCGGGACGCGCCCGTCCTGCTCCTTCCCCACGGCTATCCGTGCTCGTCCTACGCGTTCCGCAATTTCATGCCGCTGCTGGCCGACCGGTGGAGGCTTATCGCTCCGGACTTCCCTGGATCGGGATATAGCGACACGCCGGACGACTTCGCCTATGGTTTCGACGGCTTCACTGATTTTCTCGAAGCCTTCACCGGGCACCTGGGCCTGGATCGGTTCGCGCTCTATCTGCATGACTTCGGGTCCCAGATCGGCCTCCGGCTGGCCATTCGCAAGCCGGAGCGGATTTCCGCACTGATCATTCAGAATGGCGACATCTACGAAGACGAGCTCGGTTCGAAATACGCACCGCTGCAGGCGTATTTCCGACACCCCACGCCGGAAGGCCGAGCTCGGCTCGGCGAAGCCGTAAGCGAGGAAGGATACCGCGACGAGTTTCTCAACGACGTCAGGCCCGAGCTTGCCGAGCGGATCTCTCCCGACCTGTGGAAACTCCATTGGTCGCTGACGACGGCCAAGCGGCGGAAGATCGCCATCGACGTCATTGCGGGCCTGCGGGAGAACCTTGCCTGGTTCCCGCACTACCAGGCCTATCTGCACGAACATCGGCCGCCGGCGCTGATCGTCTGGGGCCCGCAGGACGGCTCCATGCCCGAAGGTTCCGCCCGAGCCTATCTCCGTGACCTGCCGGAAGCCGAATTGCATCTGCTTGACGGCGGCCATTGGTTGCTGGAGACGAACCTGTCCGAGGTTGTCTCATTGTCGCGAGATTTCCTCTCGCGCACGATGGTGAAGTGAGAGCGCCGGCCTCCACCGTGGCAGTCGAAGTTCGTCCATGTGAGGCAGCTCCCCTTGCGACAGAGCCGCCTGCGCCGCCCAAGTCAATTTCAACGAGTGCCCGTTGTGCCTGAAGCACCACAGGCGGAGTCCTTTTTGCCGAAAAATCCTCTCCGAATCGCCGCTTCGGGGTGGATGCGGAGAGCCGTCATCGTTAACAGATGGAAAACTATGTCCTGCTAGCTTGGCCGACGCCGCGTATGCAGGCAGTTGGTACAGAGTCGCCTGAAACGGGATGCGGAGAGGAATGTCTCCACCACGATCGAGTATTGCGCACTGGAAGACAGCGACCGCGCTCGCAATCGTGGCATCGGCCGTGCTCGGCCCGGTTTCCGTCGAGCAGGCCCATGCGTTCAAGATCTTCGGCATGCGTTTCTTCGAAAGCGCCGAAGATGAGGTCCAGGTCATCGACCCGGTCCGCTATACGCTGACATTCGAGCCCGGAACCGATGACGAGGAGCTCCGCGAAGCTCTCGAAAACGGCTCCCGGCTCGTGCAGGACCAGGAAGATCCGGTCTCGGGCGATCTTGGCCTCGCGATCAAGGCGCGCGACGACCGCGACCGGCTCCTGGCCGTCCTTTACGAAAAGGCGCGCTACGGCGGCACGGTCAGCATTCTGGTTAACGGCCAGGACATAGACAGCCTGCCCCCCGACCCCGCCTTCCCCGACGGCCAGCCCGTCCCTGTCGCGGTGCGCGTCGTCCCCGGGCCGGTATTTACGCTGGGCTCGGTCAGGTTCGAAGGGGACGCGGCGCGGTTCGATCCCGCCGCCTACGACCTCGAGCGTGGAGCCCGCGCCGACTCGACCCTCATCATCAAGGCGGGCGAGCAGATCGTGAACGATCTCAAGGAACAGAGCCGCCCGCTGGCCAAGCTCGCCGAGCGCAGCGTCGTCGCCGATCACGCGACGTCCACGGTCGACGTGACGATCAGCGCCGACGGCGGGCCGGTTGCGCCGGTCGGCGACCTGACCGTCAGCGGCACCAGAACCGTCGATCCGGAATTCGTCAAGGACTACTCCCGCCTGAATCACGGCCGTCCTTACTCGCCGGAGAACATTCGCAAGGCCGCCGAGCGACTGCGGCAGCTGAACGTCTTTTCCAGCGTCACCATCAACGAAGCCGACCGGCTTGCCCGCGACGGCACGATCCCTATGAACATCCAGGTATCCGAAGGCAAGCACCGCTACTTCGGCTTCGGCGGCCAGGTCTCGACCACGGACGGCCTTGGCCTCCAGGGGTATTGGGGCCATCGCAACCTCTTCGGGCGCGCCGAATCGCTCCGGATCGAGGGCTCGGTCGACCGCCTCGGCGAAACCACCGATGTCGGCGGACTCGACTATTCGGCCGGAATTCTCTTCGCGAAGCCGGGTGCCTTCGGGCCGGCATCGACTTTCACCGCAAGCGTCAAGGCGGCGATCGTCGATCCGGATGCCTATAACGCCAAAATGATTACCGCCGCGGCCGGCGCCGCTTTCGAGCTCTCGCCAGAAGATACGGTCTCCGCTGGCGCGGAAGTGGGCTGGGCGGATATCGACGACGCTTTCGGCTCGAATTCCTATATCACAGCCGCCCTCCCGTTCGAATATGTCCGCGACGCGCGCGACGACAAGCTGAACCCGACGGAGGGTTACCGGGCGCTGATCAACGCCAAGCCAAGCTACGAGATCGAAGGGAAGACTTTCTTCAGCTCTTTCGAAGCATCCGCATCCGGCTATTACGCGTTTGGAACCGAGAAACGCTTCGTCCTGGCCGGCAAACTCGGTGCCGGCGTGCTCGTCGGTGGCGACGAACTCTCGGATATCCCAGCAACCCGGCGGTTCTTCCTAGGGGGCGGCGGATCGGTGCGCGGCTATTCCTACCAGGAGATCAGCCCGCGCGACGCCGATGACGAACTGACCGGCGGCCGCTCCTATGTGAACGGCTCGCTCGAAGCCCGCATCGCCGTCACCGACACGATCGGCATCGTGCCTTTCATCGACGCCGGTACCGTTTCGGAAAGCACCACGCCCGATTTCTCCGACATCCGGGCCGGCGCGGGTATCGGCCTGCGCTATGCGACGCCCTTCGGCCCGATCCGGCTCGACTTCGCCGTGCCGCTCAACAAATATCCGGGGGGCACCGATTACGGAATCTATGCCGGTATCGGCCAGTCCTTCTGATGCCCGGACTATTTGCTGCATGCGGGCGACACCGTGATAAGATGAGCGCAGCCCCGCCCGCTGGCGACGTGCCGGCGCCCTACCGATTCCAGAGCGGCGCAACATGGACTATGGATAGGACATGAACCAGGTCTCCCTTTTCCTTCAATCTGCGCTGCGGTACTTCTTCGCCGCCATCGGCACTCTCGTGGTCGTGCTCCTCCTGCTCGTCGGGTTTCTGGGCTTCACGGTGCCCGGCGCCCGAACCGTCGCCTGGGCGATCGAAAAATATGCGGCGACCCCCGACCAGATCGTCCGCATCTCCGATCCGGGTGCACTCCTGACCGGCGACTTCACGGCCGGTACCGTTACGCTCTTCGATGGCGAAGGCATATATGCCGAGGTCCGCGACCTTTCTGTGAACTGGTCGCCTGCCGAGCTTCTCTCGCTTCGCTTCGATGCCAGCCATATTTCGGCCGGTTCGATCCGTGTCGAGCGGCTGCCTGTTCCCTCGACCGAGACCAGGGAAGTACGATCGACCTTCGCCCTGCCGGTCGACGTGAAGATCGACTCCTTCGATCTCGAGGAAATCGTGCTCGGCAAGCAGATCACCGGCGAGGATCGTTTCCTGACCGCCAAGGGTCAGCTCAACGCAACCAATTCCAGCGTCGCTCTCGTGCTTGATGCCGCCGAACGAGACCGTCCGGAGGCGCGCGCCACCGCAGATCTCGTCTTCAACCCGGCCGGCAACCAGCTGAAGCTTGAAGCCGAGCTCGCGGAGCCGAAGGGCGGCCTTCTCGCAAAACTGCTCCGCCTGCCCGGAGAGCCGGCCGTCAACATGACCGTGACCGGACAGGGACCGCTTTCCGACTGGGCGGGATCGGGCACGGTTTCGCTCGACGGCGGCGAAATTCTCCGCCTCGACGGGCGGCACGTCCTCGCGGCCGAGGGATTGCACAGGCTGACGGTTTCCGGCGGCGGCGCTTTGGCGACTCTGACGCCGCCAGCCTTCAGGCCGCTCTTCGAAGGAGAAAGCAGGATCGACCTGACGGCCGCCTTCGACGGAAAGAGCAAGGTCCGGATCGATGCAGGCAAGCTCTCGACCGGTGCGATGACGCTCGATATCTCCGGCACGGTCGACAGCCGCGGCGAGAACAATCTCCAGGCAAGCGTCGCCGGCACGAACGGTCCATTCGATTTCCGCTGGCCGCTGAAGGACGGCGAACTGCAGGCGCTCATCGATACGGCGAATCTGTCGCTGATCGGCGACGGGCAATCGGCAATCCTCGACGTCGCAGCCAACGTCCCGTCCGTGAACCTGCCGCAGGCGCGACTCGGCGGCATCCGGCTTTCGGCTCAGAGCGACGCCTTCAACCTGGAAAGCCGGTCGGGTCCCCTCAAGGCCACCGTCGAAATCTCCGAGAGCCGCCTTGCAAATGCAGATCTCGACCGGGCGGTGCAGGCGCCGCTGAAGCTCGACGGCACCATCGCCGTTACTCCGGAAGACATCCGTTTCGACCCGCTGGCGATCGAGAGCGCGAGCATCGGCGGCACGATCACCGGCGTTTTCGACCGCGTCGAAACGACGCTCGACGCGGCGTTCAAGCTCTTTGCCGTGAGAGAGGTCCTGCCGCCGGGGCTTGCCGATAAGTTCGACAGGACGATCGCCCTTGCGGGCAACGCGGTCGTCGAACAGGACGGCAGCGTCCGGCTGAGCGAGGTCGACGTCAAATCCGGTGCGATCGACGCCTCCGGCTCCGTTGCGCTTGCCGGAAGCACTTTGACTGCGGACATCCGGGGAACGCTCCCCGACCTCGGACGGCTGCTCGCCGATGCGAAGGGCTCGGCAGCCTTCGACGCGGTCGCCTCCGGCCCGCTCAACAAGCTCGGCATCGAAGCAAAGATAACCTCAAGCGGAGCGACGCTCGCTGGCCGCACGCTGGACGATCTCGTCGTCAATGCCGATGCGACCGTGACGCCGGAGAGCCCCGAAGCGAAGCTGACGGCAACCGGCACTCTCGACGGCCAGGCGATCGACATCCGCGCCGATGTCGTCTCCAGGGATGGCCGGACCTCGATCCCCGCCCTCGAGGCCAAGGTCGGTGACAACCGGCTGGCCGGTGCGATCGAACTCACAGCCGATTTCAAGCCGAACGGAAAGATAGATTTCAACCTGCCCGATCTCGGCCTCATCGCCGCCATGGCCGGACAGCAGGCATCCGGCGACCTTGCCGGCTCCGCGACGATCCGGACGGCCGACGGCGTCACGTCGCTCGCGCTGACGGCCCGCGGCGAAAGCATCAGCCGGGACGCATTGACCGTTGCCAGGCCCGTGGTCGACTTTACCGTCGCGGATCTTGCCAGGATGGCGATCAAGGGCGGTGTCAGGGCCGAAAGCGTCGTTCAGGGCGAAAACCGCCTGACGGACATCGATATCGCCTTCGACCAGCAGGCGGAAAGAACCGGCTTCTCGGTCGGTGCCGAATATGACGGCGCTCCGCTCGCGGCGACCGGCGATCTCGCGAGCCGTGACGGCCGGACCGAGATAAGCCTTGCATCGGCCTCGGCGACAGCCAAGCGCATCCCCCTGCAGCTTGCCCGGCCGAGCGTCATCGCCATCGAAAACGGCGTCGTGCATATCGATGGGCTGACGATTCAGGCATCCACGGGCACGGTCGCCGTCACTGGTACGGCAGGCGAGACCCTTGATATATCGGCGGATATCAACGAGCTGCCAGCCACCCTGATCCACACCGTCGCGCCGACGCTCGGGGCCGAGGGCAAGATTGCAGGCAAGTTGGACATTACCGGGAATGGCGCGGCTCCGGTCGTCCGCTACGACCTCACCTGGAGCGGCGCCTCGATCGCCTCCGTGCGGGCGGCCGGCATAACGGCGGAGGACCTTTCGGCGAAGGGCATGGTGACCGTTGCCGAGGACAGCATCCGCCTCGATCCCTTGGCCATCGAACGCGCCGGCTTTCGCGGCGATGTGACGGCCAGTCTCGACCGCACCGACAACACGGCCGAGGCGAATTTCCAGTTCGTTGCCGAACCCGCCGTGCTTCCGCCCGGCATCGGCGCGAAATTCGATGGGCCGATCACCGTTTCGGGCAAGGTCGAGACCGGAGCCGGCGGCAGGATCGAACTGAACGCGCTCGACGTCAAATCCGGGACGGTCAGCGGCACCGGTTCGGCCGCGCTCGCCGAAGGCACATTGACCGCCGAGATAGAGGGCGCATTGCCGGACCTCGCCAAGCTGCTCGCCGAAGCGGAAGGCAAGGCTGCCTTTAGCGCCGACCTGTCCGGCCCGCTCGACGCGCTCGCCATCAAGGCGGAAGTAACCTCGAGCGGCGCGGTCCTTGCAGGACGCACGCTTTCGGACTTCGTGGTCACGGCCGATGCGACGGCGAGACCCGGCAGCCCGCAGGCGAAGCTGACGGCGACCGGAGGTCTCGACGGCCAAGCCATCGACGTCAGGGCCGAGGTGGTCTCCGAGGGCGGCCGCACCTCGATCCCGACACTGGAGGCGAAGGTCGGCGACAACAGATTGACGGGAGCGATCGATCTGACGGCAGACTTCAAACCCGAGGGCAAGGTCGACTTCAACCTGCCGGACCTCGGTCTGCTCGCCGCCATGGCCGGCGAGAGGGTCTCCGGGGACCTTTCCGGCTCGGCAGCGATCAGAACGGCGAACGGTGTGACTTCCGTTTCGCTGCAGGCGAGCGGCGGCGGCATCAAGCGCGGCGACCTGACGATCGCAAAGCCAACCGCCGATATCAGCATCGCCGATGTGGCGGCACTCGCGATCAGGGGAAGCGTCAAGGCGGAAAATGTCGCTCAGGGTCAAAACCGTATCACCGGCCTCAATCTCACCTTCGATCAGCAGGGCGGCAGGACGGGCTTTACCGTTGACGGCAGATATGACGGCAGTCCTCTTTCGGCGAAGGGCGACATGGTCGCAAGCGGCGGCCGCACCGAAGTCCGCCTCGCCTCTTTCGCGGCAGCGCCCAAGCGGATACCGCTGAGGCTTGCACGCCCGACCGTCGTCGCGATCGACAACGGCACGGTACTTCTCGATGCCCTGACCATCGAGGCTTCGAAAGGCACGATCACGGTCGCCGGCTCTGCCGGACCGACGCTCGACATTTCGGCAAGACTCAATGCGCTGCCTGCCGCACTGATCAACACCTTTGCCCCGACGCTCGGGGCGGAAGGCACGATCGCCGGGACGGTGGACGTGAACGGAACGGCGGCGGCTCCGGTCGTGGTCTACGACCTCAGATGGAGCGACGCCTCGGTCGCAGCGGCGCGCGGCGCCGGCGTATCGTCGCTGGAGATTGCTGCAAAGGGGCGCTTCGCCGACAACCGGGTGACCGTCGATGCCACGGTCTCCGGGCCGGGAGACCTTTCCTTCCGAGGCGGTGGCAATGTCGAGCTTGGCGGCAACATGCCGATCTCGATGAAATTCGCCGGCGACGTACCCTTCGCGCTGCTCGCCAATATCATGGCGGAACAGGGCTTCACCCTGACCGGATCGGCCAAGGTCGACCTTTCGCTCTCCGGCTCGGCAAAGGCGCCGCAAATTGCCGGTACGGTCTCGACCGCCGGCGCCCGGCTCGTGGACGTTCGCCGCAATCTCGCTCTCAACGACCTCACCGCCAATGTCGCCCTCGACGGCAGACAGGCGACGATCTCTCGCCTATCGGCCAATCTCGCCAGCGGCGGATCGATCGAGGCGAGCGGAACCGTGGGCATCGTCCCCGGCTCCGGTTTCCCGGCGGATCTCAGAATCCGGCTCAACAACGCGACCTATGTCGACGGCACGCTGTTCACCGCCAACCTTGCAGGCGACCTGACGCTCAACGGCCCCCTCGTCTCGACCCCCGTTCTTGGCGGAAGGCTGACGATTCGCAGGGCCGCGATCACCATACCGGAGAAGCTGCCGGCTTCGCTCTCGGAGATCGACATAAAGCACCGCAACGCCCCACCCCGGGTGCGGCAGATGACCAGGGACCTGCGCCGGGATACGTCCGCCGGCGCCGAGGCCGGCGGCGCGATCGCCTTCGATCTTGCCGTCAGCTCACCGGGCCAGTTCTTCGTGCGCGGACGCGGCATCGATGCCGAACTCGGCGGCGATCTGACTGTCCGCGGCACCGCCGTTCAGCCGATCGTTTCCGGTGGATTCGACATGCGCCGCGGGCGCCTGGAGATTCTCGGCAAACGCCTGACTTTCACCGAAGGCCACATCGGCTTCGGCGGCGACCTCATTCCGACGCTCGATCTCGACGCGACCTCGAGCGCCGGCTCGACGACGATCACCGTCAATGTCGCAGGCCCGGCCAACAACCCGACGGTAACCTTCTCCTCGTCCCCTGCCCTGCCGCAGGACGAAATCCTGGCGCAGTTGATCTTCAACCGGTCGCTGAACAATCTCTCCGCCTTCCAGATCGCGCAGCTCGCCTCGGCCGTAGGCCAGCTTGCCGGCGGCGGATCGACGTCGCTGCTCGACGGCCTGCGCAACAAGCTCGGCGTCGACGATCTGGACATCACGACCGACGAGAGCGGCGGCGCCCAGGTCCGCGCCGGCAAATATCTCAACGATCGCACCTATCTCGAACTGCAGCAGGGCTCGGACTCGGCTTCCAGCAAGGCGATCATCAATCTCGATATCGGTCGCGGCGTGAAGCTGAAGGGCGAAGCAGCCGGCGACGGTTCGGCGGCCGGCGGCATATTCTTTGAGAGGGAATATTGATTCGTCGGCACTGAGCGACCGAAGAAGGTTTTAATCAGCCCAAAGACTTGGGCTGGCTGGGTTCCTGCGACAGGCACAGCAATGAGGCGGTCCGGGAAGTTGCATGTTGCGACAGCTTCGCCTGGGGGGTTGCGAACCATCTCTCCCTGACTGCACGGCCCATCAGCGTATCGAGGGGCCGCACCAGGTCCGCCTTCCCTTATCCCTATGCTGTCACAGGGATCCGGCAGCACCGCGTCTGCGGCGCGGAGGCTGGAGGAAGTCCTGCCAGGGTGCAAGGTCCCCCTCACGCCGCGTTGCGGTCGGCCCCGAATGCATCCAGAGCCTCGCTCTCGTTCGTCGCCGTGAACAGCGCCCAGATGTGACCGAACGGGTCAATGAGGGCGCCGACCCGATCGCCGGTCGGCAGCGTTTCGGCGACGTTGCGCAGGCTCGCGCCGGAGCCCATCGCCCTTTCGAGCACGCGATCCACATCATCGACGTGCAGTTCGAGGATTGCCGCGGTCGTACCGAGCGCGTGCGGCGAACGCGGGCCGCCAAGCCTCGGTTCGGCGTCCCGGCGCGGATTGGCGCCGGCGACCCGAAAGACCGAGTCGCCGATGCAGAGATCGGCACTCGTCAGAATGCCGCTCCACTCGTGCCGCTGCAGCAGCTCAGCGCCGAAGACATCGCGGTAGAACTCAATCGCCCGCTCCTCGTCACCATGCCTGACAAAAAGCTTTATGCAGATCTGCCGTACCGACGGGCCGCCGGAATAACTAGCCATGGCAATCTCCCTGGATCGCAATGATGTCGGGCGGGTGGAACCCGCGATCAAATACGCCATCGTTCAAAATGAGCCCGAATGCCGCGGAGACCGCGCCCGTGCTCATGCCTCTCTTGTTTGCTGAGAGGAACATCTTATCGGAACATAAGAACAAATCAAGAACAAAACAGCCGCGGGCTGCCGATTTGCGCCGAGGCTCTCCCCTTACGAAGACCCCGTCAGCTTGCTGGTCTTCAGCAGAATGTTCGTTTCGGTCACGGTGATGCCGTCGATCAGACGGATGCGCCGCAGGCTCTCGTCGAAGCTAGCGAGATCCCGGTCCTCGAGTTCGGCAATGAAATCCCACCGGCCGTTGGTGCTGTGCAGCGCCCGCACTTGCGGCAGGCCCCGCAATTGCTCGGCGACTCGGTCCGCCATCTTTCCGTGAACCTCGATCATCACCACCGCCCTGACGCCGGAGGCGGGGATTTCCGCGCCCGTGCGGATCGTGAAGGCGGCGATCGTCCCATTCGCGACGAGACGGTCGATGCGCGCGGCGACCGTCGCGCGCGAGACGCCGGTCATCGCGGAAAGCGTCGAAACGGGCATACGAGAATTTTGCCGAAGCGCGCTGATCAGCGCTTGATCGAGATCATCCATCTTGTCACTTCGCCAAATGATCCTTTACATTTTGAGCATCATATCTTGCCAATCGACAGTTTTCCATCTTTTTGCCGCCACGCTTTTTGACGATAATCCGCCGGACTTCACGGGAACAGGACGAAGGGAAGAGGCGGACATGAAAACCATCACATTGATCGGCGCACCCATCGAGGAAGGCTCGGGCCGCCGCGGCGCGGCAATGGGGCCGACGGCGCTCAGGATCGCCGGCATAGAGACGGTCCTTGCGGAGCTCGGCCATAGGGTCAATGACGAGGGGGATCTGAGGCCGCTGCCCGCGCGCGATCTCGCCATCCATCCGGGCGCCAACAATCTGCAGACCGTCGCAGCCTTCGCGCGCGCGCTCGACGAAGCCGTGCATGACACCGCGCGCAAGGGACATTTCCCCCTCATCCTCGGCGGCGACCACGCGCTGTCGATGGGCAGCGTCTCCGGCATGGCGCGTCATGCCCAGGACGTCGGCCGGCCCCTCTTCGTCCTCTGGCTCGATGCGCATGCCGACTTCAACTCGCCGTCGACCTCTCCGTCAGGGAATATGCACGGCATGCCGGTCGCCTTCTTCTGCGGGGAAGCGGAATTCGCCCCGATCCTCCCGAAAGACCGGCCGCTGGTCGACCCGAAAAAGGTCTACCAGATCGGAATCCGCTCGGTTGACGCGCGTGAGCGCGAGGAAATTGCGGAGCACGGCGTCAATGTTTTCGATATGCGGGCCATCGACGAGATGGGCATGGCCCACATCATCCGGCAGATCGTCGACGAGGTTCGCGCCGCCAACGGCCTGCTGCATGTGAGCCTCGACGTCGATTTCATGGATCCGGAACTCGCCCCCGGCGTGGGCACGACGGTTCCGGGCGGCGCGACCTTCCGCGAGGCTCACCTCATCATGGAAGTGCTGTGCGACAGCGGCCTCGTCTCTTCCCTCGACGTCGTCGAACTCAACCCGTTCCTCGACGACCGGGGCAAGAGCGCGCGCATTCTGGTCGAACTGACGGCAAGCCTCTTCGGCCGCCGTATCCTTGATCGTCCGACCCGCGCCGCCTGAAGCCACGTCGCCACCTCACTCTCCTGCGAGGGGCGAACGTTCAGCAAAGGCTTAACGAATCCGCGCCTAATATAGGCATACGGAGCGCAAGGCGGATTTTCCGTGCATGAAGCGGCTTGCGCCTCGCCGGATGTCATCGGCGGACCACCACGAACGGAAAGCTGGAAGGACCTTCGATGACAAGCACGCAGAGAGCAGCCGGATTTGACGGCGAGACGCTCGAAATCATAGCGTTTCGCCTCCACGACCAGGAGTTTTGCGTCAAGACCACGACGATCCGCGAGATACGCGGCTGGGCGCCCTCGACACCCATCCCGCACGCCCCGCCGGAGGTGATCGGCGTGATGAACCTGCGCGGCACGGTGATCCCGATCATCGACCTCGCCCACAAGCTCGGCATGAAATCGACCGTCACCAACGAGCGCAGCGCGATCGTCGTCGCCGAGGTCCACAACATGGTCATCGGTCTCGTCGTCGACCGTGTTTCCGACATTTTGACCGTGCAGGGCAGTCAGGTACAGCCTGTGCCGGAAGTCACCGCCTCCTTCGACAAGAGCTTTGCGGAAGGCATCATCGCCAACGAATCGGGCATGATCTGCTTCCTCAATCTGGCCCGCATGTTCAAGGAGCGGGAAACCGAAGAACTGGCCGCCTGAGCCTGCGGAAATGCAACTTAATGCCAGCCATTGACCCGTGCCCGGAACGGCAGCCGGCCTGGAAGGGCTCTAGGCCGCCTCCGGGCGGCGGATCTTCTCGGCCGCCTCGATGACCAGCGGGTTCAGCCCTTCGCCGCCATGCGCGATGTGCTCGAAGAGCTTGCGGCGCATGCGCGGCTCCCAATATTTGTTGATGTGCGTCGCCACGCCCTCGGCCGCCTCCTCCGCCGGCTGGGTCTGGAAGAAGGTGGCGATCTGGTTCGCCATATAGATAAGCTTGGCGTCGGGGTTTACAGACATGGACGATTGCTCCGGATTCAGGATAGCGGAACGCGGGCGGATAAGGACGCAGGCTCGTCATCATTCCGAATAATGCGCTTCGCGTGGGTGAAGATTTCGAACTCGTCACCGCGGACAAGCGCAATGACGGTCATGCCCGCCTCTTCCGCCGTGCGGATGGCGAGCGCCGTCGGTGCGGAAATGGCGATAATCACCGGGCTGCCGGCAATCGCGGTTTTCTGGACCATTTCGACGGATACACGCGAGGTGACGACGACGGCGCCTTGAGCACCTTTGAACCCGGCGCAGGCGGCCGCTCCGGTCAGCTTGTCCAGCGCATTGTGGCGGCCGACGTCCTCGCGAACCGCGATCAGCCCGCGACCCGGCACATAGAAGGCCGCACCGTGCACCGCGCGTGTCTCGAAATGCAGCGGCTGCTGGCCGTTGAGCAGCCCGACCGCGTCGACGATATCCTTTTCGGAGAGCCGCAGCGGCGACCCGGAGACGTCCGGCGTCGGGCGAACGGCCTCATCGATCGACTCGATTCCGCAGAGCCCGCAGCCGACGGGCCCGGCCATATGGCGGCGTCGGAGGCGCAAAGCCTCGTTCTGCTCGTCCTTGAGCCTGATCTGCAGGTCGATGCCTTTTTCCTCCACGACTATCTCTATGTCGTCGACCTGTTCGGGGCCGGTGATAATCCCTTCGGTCAGGCTGAACCCGATGGCGAAATCCTCGAGATCGGCAGGCGTCGCCATCATCACCGCATGGGTCGAACCGCCATAGGTGAAGGCGACCGGCGTTTCCTCGGGCACGACGCGCGACTGCGCGACGAGAATGCCGCCGCGCCGCGCCGTCTCGGGGACCGTCGCCGTCGTTCCGGATCGCGTCCCGCCGCCGGCGCCGGTCCTAAGAACAGCTGGAGAGGACGAAAGCCGCTTGCCCGCCATGCTCGCTCCTATTCCGCCGCCTCCAGCTTGCCGGCAATGCGGCGTGACTGGCGGGCCTGCTCGTCATAGTCCCGCTGCCAGTCGGAGGGACCGTTCGACGGCGAAACCTGCACCGCAGTCACCTTGTATTCCGGGCAGTTGGTTGCCCAGTCGCTGAAGTCCGTGGTGATGACGTTCGCCTGCGTCGACGGATGATGGAAGGTCGTATAGACGACACCCGGCGCGACGCGGTCGGTGATCAGGGCCCGGAGCGTCGTATCGCCCGAGCGGCTGGCGAGCCTGACCCAGTCGCCGTCGCGAATGCCGCGCTGCTCGGCGTCGTGGGGGTGGATCTCCAACCGGTCTTCCGCATGCCAGACGACGTTCTCCGTGCGCCGCGTCTGAGCGCCCACATTGTACTGGCTGAGAATACGGCCGGTCGTCAGAAGCAGCGGAAAGCGCGGGCCCGTCCGCTCGTCGGTCGGCACGTATTCGGTGCGGATGAACTTGCCCTTGCCACGCACGAAGCCGTCGATATGCATGATCGGCGAGCCGAGCGGCGCCTGTTCATTGCACGGCCACTGCACCGAGCCCATTTTCTCCAGATAGTCGTAGGAGACCATGGCGAAGCTCGGTGTCGTCGCCGCGATCTCGTCCATGATTTCGGATGGATGGCGATAGTTCCAGTCAAGCCCCATGGCTTGCGCCATCTTCTGCGTCACCTCCCAATCGGCATAGCCGTTCTTCGGGCGCATGACGCGCCGGACGCGGTTGATGCGGCGCTCGGCATTGGTAAAGGTTCCGTCCTTTTCTAGGAAGGTCGAGCCCGGCAGGAAGACATGGGCGTAGTTGGCGGTCTCGTTGAGGAAGAGATCGTGCACCACGACGCATTCCATCGCCGCGAGGCCGGCGGCGACGTGCTTCGTATCCGGGTCGGATTGCAGGATGTCCTCGCCCTGGACATAGAGGCCCTTGAAGGTGCCCTCGACGGCGGCGTCGAGCATGTTGGGGATGCGCAGGCCCGGCTCCTCGTTGAGCGTTACGCCCCAGAGCTTCTCGAAGGTTTCGCGCGTGGCATCGTCCGAGATGTGGCGATAGCCCGGAAGCTCGTGCGGGAAGGAGCCCATGTCACAGGAGCCCTGGACGTTGTTCTGGCCGCGCAACGGATTGACGCCCACCCCCGGCCGGCCGATGTTGCCGGTGAGCATGGCGAGGTTGGCGATCGCCATCACCGTCGTCGAGCCCTGGCTGTGTTCGGTGACGCCAAGGCCGTAATAGATCGCGCCATTGCCGCCGGTAGCGTAAAGCCGCGCAGCCCCGCGCACCAGGTCGGCCGGAACGCCGGTATAGGCTTCGGTCGCCTCCGGGCTGTGGTGGGGCTCGGCCACGAAGGCCGCCCAGTCTTCATATTCGGACCAGTCGCAGCGCTCCCGGATGAAGGCTTCGTCGGCGAGGCCTTCCGTGACGATGACATGTGCCAGTGCCGTCAGGATGGCGACGTTGGTGCCGGGCTTCAGCGGCAGATGGTAGGATGCCTCGACATGGGCGGAGCGGACGAGATCGATCCGGCGCGGATCGATGACGATCAGCTTGGCGCCCTGGCGCAGCCGCTTCTTCAGCCGCGAGGCGAAGACCGGATGGCCGTCGGTCGGGTTGGCGCCGATAATGACGGCAACGTCGGTATTGTCGACGCTGTCGAAATTCTGCGTTCCGGCGGAGGTGCCGAAGGCCTGGCCGAGACCGTAACCGGTCGGTGAGTGGCAGACTCGGGCGCAGGTGTCGACGTTGTTGTTGCGGAAGCCGGCGCGCACCAGCTTCTGCACCAGATAGGTTTCCTCGTTGGTGCAGCGCGACGACGTGATGCCGCCGACGGAATCGCGCCCGTACTGGTACTGGATGCGGCGGAACTCGGAGGCTACATGCGCGAAAGCCTCGTCCCAGGTGACCTCGCGCCAGGGATCGGTGACCTTTTCGCGGATCATCGGATTGAGGACGCGATCCTTGTGATTGGAATAACCATAGGCGAAGCGGCCCTTGACGCAGGAATGACCGCGGTTCGCCTGGCCGTCCTTCCAGGGCACCATGCGGACCAGCTCCTCGCCGCGCATTTCCGCCTTGAAGGAGCAGCCGACGCCGCAATAGGCGCAGGTGGTGACGACCGAATGCTCCGGCTGGCCGATCTCGATCACCGACTTCTCCGTCAGCGTCGCCGTGGGGCAGGCCTGCACGCAGGCGCCGCAGGAGACGCATTCGGAGGAGACGAAATCTTCGTTCATTCCGGCCGATACCCGCGAATCGAAGCCGCGGCCGCTGATCGTCAGCGCGAAGGTGCCCTGCACTTCCTCGCAGGCCCGCACGCAGCGCGAACAGACGATACACTTCGCAGGGTCATAGGTGAAATACGGGTTCGATTCGTCCTTCGGCGCCCATTTGGCGTTGATTTCGCCATTGTTGCGCGCCGTCACATGGTTCTCGCCGTCATAACCGTAACGCACGTCGCGCAGGCCCACGGCGCCGGCCATGTCCTGCAGCTCGCAATCGCCATTGGCAGCACAGGTGAGGCAGTCGAGCGGATGGTCGGAAATATAGAGTTCCATGACGCCGCGGCGGACATCCTTAAGCCGCTGCGTCTGCGTCGAAACGCTGATGCCTGCCGCCACCGGCGTCGTGCAGGAGGCCGGCATGCCGGCGCGCCCTTCGATTTCGACGAGACAGAGCCGGCAGGAGCCGAAGGCATCCATCATGTCGGAAGCGCAAAGCTTCGGCACCTCGATGCCCGCTTCCATCGCCGCGCGCATGATCGACGTGCCTTCCGGCACCGTGATCTCGCGTCCGTCGATCGTCAGCGTCACCAGCTTTTCGGACTTGGAAGCAGGAGTGCCGTAGTCGATTTCATGAATGAGAGACATTTAGGGCCTCCTGAGACATTGCGTTCGGGGCGATTGCCGACTCTGCCGTCCGCCCCTCATCCGGCTGCCGCCACCTTCTCCCCGCAGCCGGGGAGAAGGGATATGCGGCGCCGTCTTGCTCAACCGCTGCCGCCCCACAGGGGGTGTTCTCTCTCCCCGCGCGCGGGGAGAGGGTTAATCCTCGGGTCAAACCCGAGGAGAGGGGCATCCCATCATAAGGGGTGAGGGGCAAATCTCGACGTGCAAGGCGCATCATTCCGCAGCCTCCACGACCGGCGCCGGCGCGAAATCCTCGGGGAAATGCGTCATTGCGCTCATCACAGGATAGGGCGTGAAGCCGCCGAGCGCGCAGAGCGAGCCGAACTTCATCGTGTTGCAGAGGTCGGCGAGCAGTTCGCGATTCTTCTCGGGCTCGATCCCCCCGGCAATCCTGTCGGCCACTTCGACGCCGCGCGTCGAACCGATGCGGCAGGGCGTGCACTTGCCGCAGCTTTCGACAGCACAGAATTCCATGGCGAAACGCGCCTGCTTCAGCATGTCGACGGTATCGTCGAAGACGACGATGCCGGCATGGCCGATGAGCCCGTCCTTCGCCGCAAAAGCTTCGTAGTCGAAGGGCGTGTCGAACAGCGCCCGCGGGAAATAGGCGCCGAGCGGACCGCCTACCTGCACGGCCTTGACCGGCCGGCCGGTCGCCGTTCCGCCGCCGATCTCGTCGACGATCTCGCCGAGGGTGAGGCCGAAAGCGGTCTCGTAGAGGCCGCCATGCTTGACGTTGCCGGCGATCTGCAGCGGGATCGTGCCGCGCGACCGGCCCATGCCGAAATCGCGATAGTAACCGGCGCCTTTGTCGAGAATCACCGGCACGGAAGCGAGCGAGATGACGTTGTTGATGACGGTCGGACGGTCGAAGAGGCCCTTATGCGCCGGCAGCGGCGGCTTGGCGCGCACGAGGCCGCGCTTGCCTTCGAGGCTGTTCAGGAGCGCGGTCTCTTCGCCGCAGACATAGGCGCCGGCGCCGGTGCGCACTTCCATGTCGAAGGCGTGCGACGAGCCCAGCACCGAACGCCCGAGCACACCTGCGGCGCGGGCGATCTCGATCGCCGCGCTCATCACCGCAATCGCGTGCGGATATTCCGATCGGGTATAGACGTAGCCCCTGGTCGCACCGGTCGCGATGCCGGCGATCGCCATGCCCTCGATCAGCACGAAGGGATCGCCTTCCATGATCATGCGGTCGGCGAATGTGCCGCTGTCGCCCTCGTCGGCATTGCAGACGATGTATTTCTGCGCGCCTGGCGCCTCGAGCACGGTCTTCCATTTGATGCCGGTCGGGAAGCCGGCGCCGCCACGGCCGCGCAGGCCGCTTTCCGTGACCTCGGCGACGACCGCCGCAGGCTGCATGGCGATTGCCCTTTCGAGCCCCCTCAGACCTCCATGGACGCGATAATCCTCGAGCGAAAGGGGATCGATGACGCCGCAGCGGGCAAAGGTGAGCCGCGTCTGTCGCTTGAGGAACGGAATTTCCTCGGTCTTACCGAGACGGAGCGGGTGCGCACCGCCGTCGAGCAGTCCGGCATCGACGAGCGAGCTCACGTCCCGCGCCTTCACCGGGCCATAGGCGATGCGCCCTGCGGCCGTTTCGACTTCGACCAGCGGCTCCAGCCAGTGCATGCCGCGCGAGCCGTTGCGGACGATCGTGGCGTCGAGTCCGCGGGCGGCGATCTCGCCGGCCATCGCCTCCACCACCTTTTCGGCGCCAAGCGCGAGCGCCGCCGCATCCCGGGGAATGTAGATCCTGACCGTCATCGCCGCGCCTCCGCAACCAGCGCGTCGATCGCCGTATCGTCGAGCCGCGCATGGACCTCGCCGTCGAGCATCGCCGACGGCGAGCAGGAACAGAGCCCAAGACAATAGACGGGCTCCAGCGTCACGGCGCCGTCCGGCGTCGTCTCGTGGAAATCGATCCCGAGAAGCGCCTTGGCGCGTTCCGCAAGCCGGTCACCGCCCATCGACTGGCAGGCCTCCGCGCGACAGAGCTTCAGCACATGGCGTCCCGCCGGGTGCTCGCGGAAGTCGTGATAGAAGGTGACGACGCCGTAGACCTCGGCACGCGACAGATTGAGTTCGCGCGCAATCAACGGCAGGCTCTCCTCCGGCACGTAGCCGAACTCGTCCTGGATTTCGTGCAGAATGGGAAGGAGCGGGCCTTCAAGCACCTTGAGTTCGCCGACGATCGCCAGCGTCCGTTCGGTCACGTCTGCGCGCGGCAGATGGATATTCACTGAGGAGCCCTCCCGGCTCGCGGCACGCCGGGGTTTGTCCTGCCGTCGTCGCGCCGCCGTCTCGATCACATGGCAAAGGTCGAATGTTTCACGCCCTTTACCCATGAAACAAGCTTCGCGCTTATGCTCACGGGGGTCAATAATGCTGTTCCGTTGGTTGATAGAAAATTTCTATTGAGCCTTGTTGCGCTCACCGAGGATGCGCGCTTCGTGCAGCAGCGCCGAGACAAGCGGAGTGAACGGCTCGCGATAGGTAGCGACGAGGCCGACCGTGTGGCGGACATCCGGATCGATGATCGGGATCATCCGGATATCTTCGTGAAAACCGAAGGATTTCGCGACGTTATATGGCATTATGCTCGCCCAGCGGCCGGTGCGGACATGGGAGAAAAGCACGATCATCGAATTCGATTCGAGCGTCGGGTTTGCGACCGCGCCCGCCTCGGAAAAGTGCTGGTTGATGATGCGGCGGTTCTGCATGTCGGCCGTCAATAGACAAAGCCTAATGTCGCTGACTTCCTTCCAGGTCACGCTTTCGCGATCCGACAGCGGTGTGCCGGCGGCGGTAACCAGATGATATTGCTCCATCTGCAGCGGCACGCTCGTCACCCGGCCGAGCGGCTCGTTCTCCAGGTAGGTCAGACCGGCATCGATCTCCAGGTTTTCGAGGAGCGCGAGAATCTGCAGCGATGTGGTCGAAAGCACCGAGAAGGTGACGTCCGGGTGCTTCTCCTGAAATGGCGCAGTGATCAGCGGCACCATGGAGAGCGTCGTCGGCACCGCGGCCAGACGGATATGCCCGGAGAGACCCTTTCGTGCGGCACGCATCTCTTCGCGCATGGTGCGCGTGTCGCTGACGATCCGCCGCGCCCATTCCAGCACCCGCTGTCCCTCGGGCGTCAGTCCCTGGAAGCGCGAGCCGCGATTAACCAGAATGACGCCGAGTTGTTCTTCGAGCTGACGGATCGCCGCCGAAAGCGTCGGCTGCGTTACCCCGCATTCCTCCGCCGCTCGGCCGAAATGCCTTTCGCGGGCGAGTGCGAGAAAGAATTCCAGCTTGTCGATCATTCGCGGCCTTCAGATTTGTCCTCACCCCAGCCCTCTCCCCGGGGAGAAGATGCCGGCAGACGGATAAGGGGCATTGCATCCTAACAGATCAATTGCCCGCCATTCACCTCCAGGACCTGGCCGGTGATGTAGCCGGAAAGCGCGTGCGAAGCCAGGAAGAGATAGGCTGGCGTGCAATCCTCGGCGGTCCCCAGCCGGCCGAGCGGGATCGTCTTGCGCGTCGCCTCCAGCTTCTCCGGCGTCGAATAGCGCTCGTGGAAATCGGTCGCGATGGTGCCCGGCGAGACGCAGTTGACGCGGATGCCTTCCGGCGCAAGTTCACGCGCCAGCGCCTTCGAATAGGTCGCGACGAAGGCCTTGGTGGCGGAGTAGATCGAAGAGCCCGGACTGCCGCCCATGCGCGCCGAGATCGAAACGGTGTTGACGATCGCCGCATGCGTGCCCTTGCGCAGGAGCGGCAGCATCGCCCGGGTCATCTCCACCACCGAGGTCTGGTTAAGCTGCACGACCGCGCGATATTGCTCGTCGGTGAGGCCGGCCGCCGGAAAACGCCCGACCATGGTGCCGGCATTGTTGACGAGCACGTCGATACTGTCGAAACGGCTTCTTACGATCTCGGCGAAGCTTTCGACGCCCCCCTCGGAAAGGAAATCCGCCGCCGCCAGGAACGCCCTGCCCTCGGTCGCTGCAAGATCGAGAAACTCCGGGCGATCCGCCGCAATCGTTCGCCCCATATGCACCAGCACGCGGGCACCACAGTCCAGGAACTGCCGCGCGACCTCGAGGCCTATGCCCCTCCCGCCGCCGGTAACCACCACGTTCATGCCCTTGAACAAGGCCGGATGATACATGCTCGCACTCCTCCCGGTAACGTCAGACTGCCGTGCCCCTCCGATTACAGCGCCATCAGGTGCGCGCCGCAACGAAAATCGAACGCGTTTCGGATTCCTATTCTGAAATTGCGCCGCTTTCGTTTTTGCATATTATGAAAGAAAACGAAAAGCGAGGGGCGGATGTATCTGACCGGACGACAGGCGGAGATTTTGGAACTGGCAAAAACGGAAGGCCGCGTGCTGGTCGAGGACTTGGCGCATCGCTTCTCCGTGACGCCACAGACGATCCGCAAGGATCTGAACGATCTCTGCGACGCCAGGGTCTTGAACCGCATTCACGGCGGCGCCATCTTTCCGAGCGGCAAGGAGAACGTCAAATACGAATCCCGCCGTCAGATAGCCGCGGCGGAGAAGCAGGCGATCGGCCGCGCAGCGGCCGCCCTCATCCCCGACAATTCCTCGCTCTTCATCAATATCGGCACCACGACGGAAGCAGTGGGAGAGGCACTTCTCGACCACAAGGAACTGATGGTCATCACTAATAACATCAACGTAGCCAACAGGTTGCGGGTCTTCCCCTCGATCGAGGTGGTGATTGCCGGCGGGGTCGTGCGCGGCTCCGACGGCGGCATCGTCGGAGAGGCCGCCGTCGACTTCATCAGGCAGTTCAAGGTGGATTTCGCGGTGATCGGTGCCTCGGCGATCGACCCGGACGGAGCCCTGCTCGATTTCGATTATCGCGAAGTGAAAGTTGCGCAGGCCATCATCGCCAATGCGCGCCACGTCATCCTCGTTTCGGATTCGACGAAGTTCGAACGCACCGCGCCGGTGCGTATCGGCCACATCTCGCAGGTGCAGACCTTCATCACCGATCGCTGTATTATTGAAAACGTTAGGAAAATCTGCGCCGACCAGGATGTGCGACTGGTCGAAACCGAAGCCTGATGGGCGGCAAAATTACCGAGGCAAGATTCGGAAGCATTCGTTTGACATTCGAAATGTTTTCGCTTTAACTGCTTTCACTTTCGCGATTGCATGGATTGGGCAACGCGAGATGTGGAGGGGAACAGAGTGTCAGAACAGGCGATCTTCGACGTCTTCGTCATAGGCGGCGGCATCAACGGATGCGGCATCGCGCGCGATGCGGCCGGCCGGGGATATTCCGTTGCCCTTGCGGAGATGAGCGATTTCGCTTCCGGAACGTCTTCCGGCTCGACCAAGCTCATCCATGGCGGCCTGCGCTATCTCGAACATTATGAATTCCGCCTCGTGCGCGAAGCCCTGATGGAGCGCGAAGTGCTCTGGGCGATGGCGCCGCATGTCATCTGGCCAATGCGCTTCGTGCTGCCGTTCCACAGGGGCGGTCCGCGCTCGGCCTGGTTGATCCGCCTCGGCCTCTTCCTTTACGATCACATCGGCGGCCGCAAGCTCCTGCCGGCGACGAAGACGCTCGACATGACCCGCGATCCGGCGGGCGCACCGCTGAAGCGCCTGTTTACAAAAGCCTTCGAATATTCGGACGGCTGGGTCGACGATGCGCGTCTCGTGGTCCTCAACGCCCGCGATGCCGCCGACCGCGGGGCGAGGATAATGCCCCGCACCCGCGTCGTTTCGGCGCGCCGCGAGGGCGGCCGATGGGCGATCGAGATCGAGAACATGACGACCGGGGCGCGCGAAACGATACGCGCCCGCATGCTCGTCAACGCCGCTGGCCCCTGGGTGGACCGGGTGCTCGCCGAAACGGTCGGCAAGAAGGACGTCCGCAATGTCCGGCTGGTCCAGGGCAGCCATATCGTCGTGAAGAAGAAGTTCGACGACCCGCGCGCCTATTTCTTCCAGAATCCGGACGGGCGGATCATGTTCGCCATTCCCTATCAGAGCGAATTCACGCTGATCGGAACCACTGATCGCGATTTCACCGGCAATCCTGCCGACGTGCGCATCAGCGATGCCGAGATCGACTATCTCTGCAGCGCGGCAAGCGAATATTTCAGCGATCCGGTCGTGAGCGACGATATCGTCTGGACCTATTCCGCCGTGCGGCCTCTTTTCGATGACGGCGCGAGCAAGGCGCAGGAGGCGACCCGCGATTATGTGCTGCGCGTCGAGAACGGAGAGGCGCCGCTGCTCAACGTCTTCGGCGGAAAGCTCACCACTTATAGGCGGCTTGCGGAATCGGCGCTCGAGAAGATCGGCGAAGCCATCGGGAACAAGGGCAAGAAGTGGACGGCCGGATCGCATCTTCCGGGCGGCGACTTCCCGGCCGTCGGCTATGAGGACGAGGTCGCGAAACTCAAGGCGCGCTATCCTTTCCTGGCCGCTTCCCATGCGCGGCGGCTGGTACGGCTCTACGGCACGCGAGCGGCGCAGCTTCTCGGCAGTGCCGCAAGCGAGGTCGATCTTGGAAGACTTTTCGGCGCGGATCTCTATGCGGCGGAGGTCGATTGGCTCATCGGCCAGGAATGGGCGTTGCGCGCGGAAGACGTGCTTTGGCGCCGTACGAAACTGGGACTGAAGTTTTCGCGGGCGCAAATCGCGGAACTGGAGAAATATATGCGCGGCGCGGCCAATGCGGCCGCGTAGATCGCATCTGTGATAGTGGCTCCGTTCGATCCAGATCATGGATGCGATCGAGACTGAAAGGGAGCGGGGTGCGGGCGGAAAACCGAAAACAGTTTTCCTCATCCCGCTCCGTACCACGGCTGAAATGCCGTTGGCTGGGTGGAGAATTCAATGCTTGAAATGAAGAACATATCCAAGGTCGTGGGGGGCGGGACGCACATCCACCCAACCGACCTTGTGCTGGAGAGGGGGTCGCTCAACGTGCTGCTCGGCCCGACGCTCTCCGGGAAGACGTCGCTGATGCGGCTGATGGCGGGTCTCGACAAGCCCTCCTCCGGTTCGATCCATCTCGACGGCGCCGACGTAACGGGCGTTCCGGTTCAGAAGCGCTCGGTTGCCATGGTCTACCAGCAGTTCATCAACTATCCAGCGATGACCGTTTACGAGAATATCGCCTCGCCGATGCGGATCAAGGGCGCCGACGGCGCCACCATCGACCGGGAAGTGCGCAAGGCGGCGGACCTTCTGAAACTCACGCCCTATCTCGACCGTACGCCGCTCAACCTGTCCGGCGGTCAGCAGCAGCGCACCGCGCTTGCCCGCGCCATCGTCAAGAACGCCGACCTGGTGCTTCTCGACGAACCGCTTGCCAATCTCGACTACAAGCTGCGGGAGGAGTTGCGCGAGGAGTTGCCGAAGATCTTCGCCGCATCCGGCGCGATCTTCGTCTATGCGACGACTGAGCCTTCGGAAGCGCTTTTGCTCGGCGGCAACACCGCGACGCTGAACGAGGGAAGGATCACCCAGTTCGGCCGCACCATCGACGTCTATCGCCGTCCGGCCGACATCGTCACGGCCCGCACATTCGCCGATCCGCCGCTGAACACCATCGGCCTCGTGAAAACAGGATTGCATTTCGTGCTGGAAGGCAAGCCGGTGCTTCCCGTACCTGCGCATCTTCGCTCCGTCGCCGACGGCCCTTGCACGGTGGCCTTTCAGCCGCATCACCTTTCTTTCGATCAGCCGAACGGCAGCGACGAGCCGCTGACCGTCAAAACGGCCATCTCGGAGATCACCGGATCCGAAAGCTTCATTCACGTCGCCTTCCAGGGCGCCCGCTGGGTCATGCTCGCACCCGGCATTCACGAGATCGAACCGGACGCAACGCTTAATGTCTTCGTCGACACGCGCCACCTGATGGCCTTCGGGCCGGACGGCAGGGCGGTCGGCGGAACGGCCTGAGCCAGGCGTCGGGGAGGAAACCATGGCACGCATCAATCTGGAACATATCCGCCACGCCTACGGCGCCAAGCCGAAGTCGGAATCCGACTATGCGCTGAAGGAAGTCCATCACGAATGGAACGACGGCGGCGCCTACGCGCTCCTCGGACCTTCCGGCTGCGGCAAGACCACGCTGCTCAACATCATATCGGGACTCATCAACCCGTCGGAAGGGCGTATCCTCTTCGACGGCACGGACGTCACGCATCTGACCACGCAGCAGCGCAATATCGCCCAGGTGTTCCAGTTTCCCGTCATCTACGACACGATGACCGTGTACGACAATCTCGCCTTTCCTCTGCGCAACCGGCATGTGCCCGAGCCCGAGGTCGACCGCCGCGTCAAGGAGATCCTCGAGATGACCGGGCTCGGCAGCTGGGCGAAAAAGACCGCGCGCGGGCTGACGGCCGACCAGAAGCAGAAGATCTCTCTCGGTCGCGGGCTCGTGCGCTCGGACGTGAGCGCCATCCTCTTCGATGAGCCGCTGACCGTCATCGATCCGGAAATGAAATGGGTCCTGCGCTCGCAGATCAAGCGGCTGCACAAGCAGTTCGGCTTCACCATGGTCTATGTCACGCACGACCAGACCGAGGCGCTCACCTTCGCCGACAAGGTCGTCGTTATGTATGACGGCCAGATCGTCCAGATCGGCACGCCGGCCGAGCTCTTCGAACGGCCGCGCCACACCTTTGTCGGATATTTCATCGGTTCTCCCGGCATGAATGTCCTGCCGGCCGAAATCGCTGGCAGCACGGCCGCCGTCGGCGACCAGAGGATTGGGCTCAATTTCCAGCCGCAGATCAGGGCCGGCGCCAGGATCGAAATCGGCATCCGCCCGGAATTCATCTCGCTCGGCCGCGACGGCATGCCGGTCGCCATCACCAAGGTCGAGGACATCGGCCGCCACAAGGTGGTGCGCGCCCGCTTCGCCGACCGGCCGATCTCGATCATCGTCGACGAGGACGGCGAGATTCCCGCCGAGCCGCGCGTCACCTTCGATCCGAAGGCAATCAACGTATACGCCGATTCCTGGCGCGTCGGCGGGGAGGCCTGACATGGAAAAGACCTGGAACAACAAGGCCTGGTTCATGGTCCTGCCGGTGCTGGTGCTCGTCGCCTTCTCGGCGGTGATCCCGCTGATGACCGTCGTCAACTACTCGGTGCAGGACACTTTCGGCAATAACGAGTTCTTCTGGGCCGGCACCGACTGGTTCCTGGACGTGCTCGAGTCCGACCGGTTCTGGGATGCGCTCACCCGCAACCTGATCTTCTCGGCGATCATTCTGGCGATCGAGATCCCGCTTGGCATCGTCATCGCGCTCAACATGCCGAAGAGGGGCATCGGGGTGCCGATCTGCCTCGTTCTGATGGCGCTGCCATTGCTCATTCCGTGGAACGTCGTCGGCACCATCTGGCAGGTCTTCGGCCGCGTCGACATCGGCCTGCTCGGACGCACATTGGCAATGCTCGGCATCAACTACAATTACGTGCAGAATCCGCTCGACGCCTGGGTCACGCTGATCGTCATGGATGTCTGGCACTGGACGAGCCTCGTCGTGCTGCTTTGCTATGCCGGCCTCGTCTCGATCCCGGACGCCTACTACCAGGCCGCCAAGATCGACGGCGCCTCGCGCTGGTCGGTTTTCCGCTACATTCAGCTTCCGAAGATGAAGCGCGTGCTCCTGATCGCCTTCCTGCTGCGTTTCATGGACAGCTTCATGATCTATACGGAACCCTTCGTCGTGACCGGCGGCGGCCCGGGCAACTCGACGACCTTCCTGTCGATCGATCTCGTCAAGACGGCGATCGGCCAGTTCGACCTCGGCCCGGCCGCAGCCCTCTCGATCATCTACTTCCTCATCATCCTGCTCCTGTCGTGGATCTTCTACACCGTGATGACCACGAGCGACGCGCAAGGCTGAGAAAGGAGGAAGGAGACATCATGATGACCAACAAGCAACCGCTTTCGCAGCGCCTCTCCTGGCTGGTGCCGACGCTCTATATCGTCTTCCTGCTCCTGCCGATCTACTGGCTCGTCAATATGAGTTTCAAGGAGACGAGCGAAATCCTCGCCGGCTTCTCGCTATGGCCGCGGAACCCGACGCTGAGGAACTACGAGGTGATCTTCACCGATCCCTCCTGGTATTCCGGCTATATCAACTCGATCATCTACGTAGTGCTGAACACCGTCATCTCGGTCACCGTGGCCCTGCCGGCAGCCTACGCATTCTCGCGCTACCGCTTTCTCGGCGACAAGCACCTGTTCTTCTGGCTGCTCACCAACCGGATGGCTCCCCCGGCGGTTTTCGCGCTGCCCTTCTTCCAGCTCTATTCCGCCTTCGGACTTATCGACACGCATATCGCCGTGGCGATCGCGCATTGCCTGTTCAACGTGCCGCTCGCCGTCTGGATCCTGGAAGGCTTCATGTCCGGGGTGCCGAAGGAGATCGACGAGACCGCCTATATCGACGGCTATTCCTTCCCACGCTTCTTCGTGAAGATCTTCGTGCCGCTGATCGCATCGGGCATCGGCGTCGCGGCCTTCTTCTGCTTCATGTTCTCGTGGGTGGAGCTCCTGATCGCCCGCACGCTGACGACGACGGATGCCAAGCCAATTGCCGCAACCATGACGCGCACGGTCTCGGCCTCCGGTCTCGACTGGGGCGTGCTCGCCGCCGCCGGCGTGTTGACGATCATACCCGGCGCGCTCGTCATCTATTTCGTTCGCAACTACATCGCCAAGGGCTTCGCCCTGGGGAGGGTCTGATGGCAACCATCGCCACTCGCAAGAACCGCTGGCCCGTCGCACTTGCCGCCGTGCTCGTCGTATATGTCGTCACTGCTGGCCTGCTCGTCTCCGTTCTGCCGGTGAAGGACGGCGAGCGCGACTGGTTCGCCCCGCTGGTCCCCGGAGGCTGGATGGCCTGGTCCTTCCCCACCGCCATGTTCTTTCTGACGATCTTCGCGCTCCTGTCGCTGATGGCTGTGTGGGAATATGCCCGGCCCGGCGGAAGTCCGCGCGTCGGCATACTGCGCTTCGAGACGACGCGCGGCGACCGGCTCTTCGTGTCGCTGCTCGGAAGCGCATTCATTCACCTCGCCTGGCTGGGACTGGTCGGCGCAAATCTCTGGTGGGCGGTCGCCCTGTCGGTGATCTATGCGGCCGGCGTCTTCCGCTACGTCTGAGGAACGCAATGAAGGGCGCTCACCGGGCGCCCTTCGAAACTGCAAGTGAACGCAATCGCAAAACCCAAGGGAGGAATTGATGCGAAGGCACCTTTTGACAACGACGGCGGCTATGCTGCTGGCATTTACCGGATCGGCCTTTGCCGGGATGGATGAGGCAAAGCAGTTCCTGGACAAGGAAGTCGGCGACATGTCCTCGCTCGACCGCGCCGCCCAGGAAGCGGAGATGCAATGGTTCGTCGATGCGGCAAAGCCTTTTGCCGGCATGGAGATCAAGGTCGTTTCCGAAACGATCACCACCCATGAATACGAATCGAAAGTGCTGGCCCCGGCCTTCACCGCGATCACCGGCATCAAGATCACCCATGATCTGATCGGCGAAGGCGACGTCGTCGAAAAACTGCAGACGCAGATGCAGTCGGGCGAGAACGTCTATGACGCCTATATCAACGACTCTGACCTGATCGGCACGCACTGGCGCTACCAGCAGGCGCGCAGCCTGACCGACTTCATGGAAAACGAGGGCAAGGACGTCACCAACCCCAATCTCGATATCGACGACTTCATCGGCAAGTCCTTCACCACTGCCCCGGACGGCAAGCTGTATCAGCTTCCCGACCAGCAATTCGCGAACCTCTACTGGTTCCGCTACGACTGGTTCAACGACGAGAAGAACAAGGCAGACTTCAAGGCGAAGTACGGCTACGAGCTCGGCGTTCCGGTCAACTGGTCGGCCTATGAGGATATTGCCGAATTCTTCACGGGCCGCGAGATCGACGGCAAGAAGGTCTATGGTCACATGGACTACGGTAAGAAGGACCCGTCGCTCGGCTGGCGATTCACCGATGCCTGGCTCTCGATGGCCGGCAACGGCGACAAGGGCATACCGAACGGCAAGCCGGTCGATGAGTGGGGCATCAAGGTCGACGAGAACTCGCGGCCCGTCGGATCCTGCGTTGCACGCGGCGGCGACACCAATGGCCCGGCCTCGGTCTATGCCATCCAGAAGTATCTCGACTGGATGAAGGCCTATGCGCCGGCTGCTGCCCAGGGTATGACCTTCTCGGAGTCCGGCCCGGTGCCATCGCAGGGCGAGATCGCCCAGCAGATGTTCACCTATACGGCCTTCACCGCCGATTTCGTGAAGGAGGGCTTGCCGGTCGTGAACGAGGACGGTACGCCGAAGTGGCGTTTCGCTCCGAGCCCGCACGGCGTCTACTGGAAGGACGGCATGAAGCTCGGCTATCAGGACGCCGGGTCCTGGACGCTTCTGAAGTCGACGCCGGACGATCGGGCCAAGGCGGCCTGGCTCTACGCACAGTTCGTGACCTCCAAGACGGTGGACGTGAAGAAGAGCCATGTCGGCCTCACCTTCATCCGCCAGTCCACGCTCGATCATCAGAGCTTCACCGATCGCGCGCCGAAACTCGGCGGCCTCATCGAGTTCTACCGTTCGCCGGCCCGTCTGCAGTGGTCGCCGACCGGAACGAACGTGCCTGACTATCCGAAACTCGCGCAGCTCTGGTGGCAGGCGATCGGCGATGCTTCCTCCGGCGCGAAGACCGCCCAGGAAGCGATGGACTCGCTCTGCGCCGAGCAGGAAAAGGTGCTGCAGCGCCTCGAGCGCGCCGGCGTCCAGGGCGACATCGGTCCGAAGCTCGCCGAAGAGCACGACCTTGAATACTGGAACGCGGAAGCCGTGAAGGCCGGCAACCTCGCACCGCAGCTCAAGGTCGAGAACGAGAAGGAAAAGCCGACCACCGTCAATTACGACGAACTGGTCAAGAGCTGGCAGACGAACTGATCGATAGACGCCGCCCGGTCGGTCGGGCGGCGTTCTTCACCGGAGATGCAGCACCGGGGCCGGAAACGGCCCCGTTTTTTTGAGAACCGATCCGAGTGGAGCGATGCCAGCAACCCCCGCGATTTCCCATTGCGGGGGAGATGCCCGGCAGGGCGGAGGGGTGCCGTCCGGGCGCACATTACCGCCCATCAGGCGAAAACTGTTTCCGCCATTTCAGTAAGGCGGCGCCTTAGCGTCGCTGCCATTATTCGGCACCTTCTTCGTAAGAAGTGGATTACATGCAAAGGTATTGGAGGAGCTTACCTTGGCAAACGGTACAGAGGAAACCGCAGCATCAACGCGCCCGGAAGATGAGAGACTCGGCATCGGCGCCAATCTGGCCTATGGCCTGCAACACGTGTTGACGATGTATGGAGGCATCGTCGCCGTACCCCTTATCCTGGGCCAGGCCGCAGGTCTCGGCCCCGGCGACATCGGCCTGCTCATCACCGCATCCCTATTTGCCGGCGGCCTCGCCACCATATTGCAGACCGTCGGCCTGCCCTTCTTCGGAAGCCAGTTGCCGCTGGTACAGGGCGTTTCCTTTTCCGGCGTGGCGACGATGATCGCCATTTCCGGCAATGGAGGTCTCCAGTCGGTGCTCGGCGCCGTCATCGCCGCCTCGCTGATCGGGCTGCTGATCACGCCCGTATTTTCGCGGATCACCCGCTTTTTCCCGCCGCTCGTCACCGGCATCGTGATCACCACGATCGGCTTGACGCTGATGCCTGTGGCCGCGCGCTGGGCCATGGGCGGCAATAGCAGCGCGCCCGATTTCGGCAGTCCCGCCAATATCCAGCTTGCGGCGGCCACGCTCGTCATCGTGCTCCTGCTCAGCAAGCTCGGAAGCGCCGCGATCTCGCGCCTCTCGATACTGATCGCTCTGATCATCGGTACGGCGATAGCCTATTTCGCCGGCATGGCGGACTTCTCGCAGGTGACCGAAGGGCCCTTCTTCGCTCTTCCGCAGATCTTTCACTTCGGCTACCCGACCTTCGAGGTCGCGGCGATCGCTTCGATGTTCATCGTCATCATGGTGACCCTGGTCGAGACTTCTGCGGACATGCTGGCGGTCGGCGAGATCATCGAGACGAAAGTGGATTCGCGCCGGCTCGGCGACGGCCTCAGGGCCGACATGCTCTCAAGCCTGCTCGCACCGATCTTCGGCTCCTTCACCCAGAGCGCCTTTGCCCAGAATGTGGGGCTCGTGGCAGTTACGGGCGTCAAAAGCCGCTATGTGGTTGCAACCGGCGGCCTGTTTCTCGTCATGCTCGGCCTTCTGCCGGTCATGGGCCGCGTCGTGGCGGCGGTTCCGAGCTCGGTGCTCGGAGGCGCCGGCATCGTGCTCTTCGGCACGGTCGCGGCGAGCGGCATCCGCACGCTGTCGAAGGTGGACTATACCAACAACATGAATCTGGTCATCGTCGCGACCTCCATCGGCTTCGGCATGATCCCGATCGCCTCGCCGACCTTCTACGAGCATTTCCCGGCCTGGGTCGAGACGATCTTCCATTCCGGCATCAGTTCCGCCGCACTGATGGCGATCAGCCTCAACCTGATCTTCAACCACATGACTGCCGGAAATTCGGACCAGCAATCGGTCTTCGTCGCCGGTATGGAGCGGACGCTTCGCTACCAGGACATCGCGCGGCTGCACGACGGCGATTACTTCCTCAATGGCAAGCTCTACGACGCCAACGGCATCGAGGTGCCGGTGATCGCTGCGGAAGCGCATTGACGCCCAGCAAGCCGTTCCACTGATGGCGGAAACGCGATCCGGGCGCATCCTCGTCCGGATCGCGCAAAAGCGCCTGATTACCCTGAAAAACCGGAAAGTGTTTTCACTTCCTGCACCCTTGCGGCATGCTCCGGCCGCACGAAAAGTTCCCGCTCCCCGTTGGAGGACGGGGAACCAATGGGTCGCGGTGATTGGAGGAGGAACCATGAACGACGCATCCAGCATACATCCCGTGGACGAACGCCTTCCGGTCGGCAGGCTTGCGACGCTCGGGATACAGCATGTTCTTGTCATGTATGGCGGCGCAGTCGCGGTTCCGCTGATCGTCGGCCGGGCGCTGCAGCTGAGCCCGGAAGACGTCGCCTTTCTGATTTCGGCGGACCTGTTCGTCTGCGGCATCGTCACCATCATCCAGTCGCTCGGACTGACCAGGGGCATAGGCATCCGCCTTCCGGTGATGATGGGCGTCACATTTGCCGCCGTCGGTCCCATGGTCTCCATGGCCGCCATGACGCCGGGGATCGACGGGGCACGAACGATCTTCGGTGCGATCATCGGCGCCGGCCTCGTCGCGATTCTCATCGCGCCGATCATGGGACGCCTGTTGAGGTTCTTTCCGCCCGTGGTCACCGGCACGATCATTCTCGTCATCGGCGTGACCCTGATGCGCGTCGGCGTCAACTGGATTTTCGGCAATCCCTTCGGTCCGACGGCGCCGAAACTCGTCGATCCGGCCCATGTCCAGTGGCTGGCTGACTTGAAGCAGCTCGCAGCAACCGGCGGACCGGCCGTGCCGGACGGTCTCGTTCTCGGCCCGACGGTGCCAAACCCTATCTATGCCGAACCCGGCCATGTGGCGCTTGCCGCCTTCGTGCTGGTCTCCATTCTCGCGGTGGCGCGCTTCGGCAAAGGGCTCATCAGCAACATCGCGGTTCTGATCGGCATCGTGATCGGATGCGTCGCGGCGGCCCTGCTCGGCATGATGCATTTCGATCGCGTGGCGAGCGCCGGCTGGTTCGCCGTCGTGACACCCTTGCGCTTCGGCATGCCGATCTTCGATCCGGTGCTGATCGCCACCATGTCGCTCGTCATGATCGTCGTGATGATCGAATCGACCGGCATGTTCCTGGCGCTCGGCGAGATGACCAACCGCGATGTCACGCAACAACAACTGACCGCAGGGCTCCGGGTGGACGGCCTCGGCACCGTCATCGGCGGTCTCTTCAACACCTTCCCCTATACGAGCTTCTCGCAGAATGTCGGCCTCGTCGGCGTCACCGGCGTCAAGAGCCGTTACGTCTGCGTGATGGGCGGCGCCATCATGATCCTGCTGGGCGTTATCCCGAAAATGGGCGCGCTGGTCGAGGCGGTACCGACCTTCGTTCTCGGCGGAGCGGGGCTCGTGATGTTCGGCATGGTGGCGGCAACCGGCGTCAGGATTCTCTCGACGGTCGACTTCAAGTCCTCGCGCAACAACCTGTTCGTGGTCGCCGTCTCCGTCGGCTTCGGCCTCATTCCGATGATCGCACCCAACTTCCTGATGTGGATGCCGCATGCGATCCATCCCATCATCGAGTCCGGCATAGTGTTGGCCGCGGTCTCGGCCGTCGTGCTCAATGCCTTCTTCAACGGCCTCAGCATCGAGCGTTCCGCATGCGTCGAGGCCGCGCGGCTGGCAGACGGCCATTAGACTGAGGCATCGCGGCGAACTGCCCCCTCTGCCCGGCAGGCCGGAGGGGGTGCCGCTCCGCGTTCGTATGCCGGATCAGACTTTGAGCTGAACATCGCATGCTTCGATCAGCATCGAAGCATCGCAGCGGCTCCGGACGCTAGGAATGGTCCGATGAACCACGATTCACAAGGACCACATTCATGGACAGGCCGCATCTCGCTCTCGAACTGCTTCTGCTTGTCGCCCTCGCAACGCTCTGGGGCGCCTCCTACACCTTCATCAAGATCGGCGTCGAGACCATTCCACCGGTGACGCTGATTGCCGCGCGAACGCTGATTGCCGGCACGGTTCTTCTTGCGCTGATCGCATGGCGCGGCCTGACACTGCCGCGCGGCGGGGCGATGTGGTGGCGCTTCCTGTTCCAGGCCTGCCTCAACAGCGTCGTCCCCTTCACCCTGATCGCCTGGTCGGAGCGCACGATCGATGCCGGTGTGGCGGCCATCCTCAACTCCACCACGCCGATCTTCGCCTTCCTCCTGACGGCGCTGATCACCCGGCACGAGCCGGTTACGGCGCGCAAGTTCCTGGGCGTCCTTGCGGGGATCACAGGCATCGGGCTGATCATCGGCCTCGAAGCCTTCCGCGGCATCGGCGATCAGCTTGTCCCGCAACTTGCCGTCGTGCTGGCGACTGTTTGCTACGCCGGGGCAGCGATCTTCGGGAAGGGTTTCAAGGGCCTCGACCCGATGATCCCCGCCGCAGGATCGCTTCTCGCGGGTGCGGCCCTGCTCCTGCCGGTAAGCCTTGTCGCGGATCGGCCGTGGACGCTCGCCCCCTCGCCGGAATCGCTGATCGCACTCGTCTGCCTGTCCGTCTTCTCGACGGCCCTGGCATTCGTCATCTATTTCCGGTTAATCCACACGCTCGGCTCCGTCGGCGCAACGGCACAGGCCTATGTGCGCGTTCCGATCGGCGTCGCCATCGGCGTGATGTTTCTCGGGGAGACGCTTTCGGCGACCGCGTGGCTCGGGCTCGGCTGCGTCGTCGCCGGCGTCGCGGCAATGACGATCCCGGCGACAGCGCCGCGCGTCCTGCCGAACGCGCAAAGGTCACTGTAGCGCAGCACTTTGAGCTGCTGGAGGCTGCCGGCCGCAGCCGTCGCCGCCGAGGGGTGATCCCGGGTCAGCCCTTGCGCTTGCGGCAATAGAGCTCCAGGCGGTGGCGGACCAGCTCATAGCCAAGTTCTGCGGCGATTTCCGCCTGAAGCTGCTCGATCTTGTCGGAGCGGAACTCGATCACGTCCCCGGTCTCGATATCGATCAGGTGGTCGTGATGGGGGGCGTCCGCGGTCTCGAAGCGGGCGGTGGCATTCTCGAAGGCATGCCGCTGCACCACCCCCTGCTGCTCCAAAGCGGATAGCGTCCGGTAGACGGTCGAGAGCGACACGGTCGCGTCGATTTCCTTCGCGCGCCGATGAAGTTCGCTGGCATCCGGGTGGTCTTCGGCCTCCGCCAGGATCTTCAGGATCGCTGCCCGTTGCCGCGTGACGCGCACGCCGCCTTCGCGCAGGATTCCCTCCAGTTCCTCGAGCCGATTCTTGTTCCGTGTCATCCGGCGACACTAGCCAAGGGCACCTCCTTTGAAAATAGCCAGTTGCAAATGGTTCTCATTTGCATTGACTTATGCAGACCATTCGCCTACCCATAGGGAGTTCGCACCAAGGAGAGCCGGATGATTCAGTCAACGAGGCGCATGATATTGACGGCGGCAGCGGCGGCGCTTGCCGTTTCGATCGTTCCAGGGGCGGCCGCGGCGGCCGAAAAGTTCAAGGCCGTCACCACGTTCACCGTCATTGCCGATATGGCTGAGAACGTCGCCGGCGAGGCGGCAATCGTCGAATCGATTACCAAGCCCGGGGCGGAGATCCACAATTACCAGCCCACTCCGCGCGACATCCTCAAGGCGCATGACGCCGATCTCATCCTGTGGAACGGGCTGAACCTGGAGCTCTGGTTCGAAAAGTTCTTCCAGAATTTCGACGACATTCCGGGCGTCGTCGTCTCCGAGGGAGTGGAGCCGATGGGAATCGCCGAAGGGCCCTACACCGGCAAGCCGAATCCGCATGCCTGGATGTCCCCATCGGCCGCCCTGATTTATGTCGACAATATCCTGAACGCCTTCGTGAAGTACGATCCGGCGAATGCCGAGATCTACAAGGCCAATGCCGAAGCCTACAAGAAGAAGATCGAGGCGGCGGTCGCACCCATCCGCGCCGAGCTCGAAAGGATCCCGGCGGAAAGGCGATGGCTGGTGTCGAGCGAGGGTGCCTTCAGCTATCTCGCCCGCGATTTCGGCATGAAGGAGCTTTATCTTTGGCCGATCAATGCCGACCAGCAAGGCACGCCGCAGCAGGTACGCAAGGTGATCGACGTGGTTCGGGCCAATCGGATTCCCGTGGTCTTTTCCGAGAGCACCATTTCGCCTGACCCGGCTGAGCAGGTCGCGCGGGAGACGGGTGCAAAATACGGGGGCGTGCTCTATGTCGACTCCTTGAGCGAGGCCGACGGTCCCGTTCCGACCTATATCGATCTGCTGCGCGTTACATCGGAAACGATCGCGAAAGGCTTGTCGCAATGAACCTTCAGGAAAAGGCTCGCGCCTATCCGGGAGCGGCCCCGCAAGAGGGGGGCAGGGGCATTCGTGTCAGCGGCGCCACGGTGACCTACCGCAATGGCCACCGGGCGCTGCGTGACGCCTCCTTCGAAATCCCTACGGGCACCATCGCGGCCCTTGTCGGCGTCAACGGCAGCGGCAAGTCGACGCTGTTCAAGGCGATCATGGGATTCGTCCGGCTGGCAAAGGGCGACATCTCGATCCTTGGGCTCACCGTGCCGCAGGCTCTCAGACAGAACCTCGTCGCCTATGTGCCCCAGGCCGAAGAGGTCGACTGGAATTTTCCGGTTCTCGTCGAAGACGTGGTGATGATGGGCCGTTACGGCCACATGAAAATGCTTCGCATCCCGAAAAAGGCCGACCGCGACGCGGTCGAGGCGGCACTGGCGCGGGTCGGCATGAGCGAGTTCCGCAAGCGTCAGATCGGGGAGCTTTCCGGCGGCCAGAAGAAGCGGGTCTTCCTGGCACGGGCGCTTGCTCAGAACGGCCGCGTCATCCTGCTCGACGAGCCTTTCACCGGTGTCGACGTGAAGACGGAGGACGCGATCATCCGCCTGCTCGTCGCACTTCGCGAAGAGGGGCGTGTGATGCTCGTCTCCACCCACAATCTCGGAAGCGTGCCGGAATTCTGCGACCGCACGATCCTCCTGAAGAACACGGTGCTCGCCTACGGCCCGACGGAAACCACCTTCACGCGTGAAAATCTGGAGCTCGCCTTCGGGGGCGTGCTGCGTCACTTCGTGCTTGGCGGCGAGAACCTCCATGATGATGCCGACCCACGCCAGCTCTCGGTCATCAGTGACGACGAGCGCCCGCTCGTCATGTATGGCGCCCGCGACCGCATGGTTGCCCAGCCGGCCAAGCCGGAGTCAGAATCCGAGGCGGACTCCGAATGATCTCCACGCTCAGCGAACCGTTCGCCTATAGCTACATGGTGAATGCCATGTGGGTCAGTGCGCTTGTCGGCGCGGTCTGCGCGTTCCTGTCGGCCTATCTCATGCTGAAAGGCTGGTCGCTGATCGGCGATGCGCTCTCCCACTCGATCGTGCCGGGTGTCGCCGGCGCCTATATGCTCGGGCTTCCCTTTTCGCTCGGCGCCTTCTTTTCCGGTGCGCTCGCCGCGGCCGCCATGGTGTTCCTCAACCAGCGCACGCGGCTCAAAGAGGACACGATTATCGGCCTGATCTTCACCTCCTTCTTCGGCCTCGGCCTGTTCATGGTCTCTCTGTCGCCGACCTCGGTGAACATCCAGACGATCGTGCTCGGTAACATTCTCGCCATCACTCCGGCCGACACGTTGCAGCTCGCCATCATCGGTGTCGTCTCGCTGCTGGTCCTGTCCGCCAAGTGGAAGGACCTGATGGTGACCTTCTTCGATGAAAGCCACGCCCGTTCCATCGGCATCAACACCACCTTCCTGAAGGTGCTCTTCTTCACGCTGCTGTCGGCCTGCACGGTGGCGGCGCTGCAGACGGTCGGCGCATTCCTCGTCATCGCCATGGTCGTGACACCCGGCGCGACCGCCTATCTCCTGACCGACCGTTTTCCGCGGCTGATCATGATCAGCATCGCAATCGGGGCCCTGACGAGTTTCGCCGGCGCCTATGCGAGCTACTTCCTCGACGGCGCAACCGGCGGCATCATCATCGTGCTGCAGACGCTCATCTTTCTTTCCGCTTTCATCCTTGCCCCGAAGCACGGACTTCTCGCGGCCCGCCGCCGCGCCGCGCAGGCACTGGAGGTCGCGCAATGATGTCCTTCGACATGCTCCTTGCCGTCTTCGAGTTCGAGTTCATGCGGAACGCGTTGCTGATCTCGGCCCTGGTCGCGATTCCGACGGCAATGCTCTCCTGCTTCCTGGTCCTCAAGGGCTGGTCGCTGATGGGCGACGCGATCTCTCACGCGGTGTTCCCCGGCGTCGTGGTCTCCTACATCGTCGGCCTGCCTCTCGCCGTCGGCGCCTTTGCCGCCGGCATGTGCTGCGCGCTTTTGACCGGCTACCTGAAGGAAAACAGCCGCATCAAGCAGGACACGGTGATGGGCGTCGTCTTTTCCGGCATGTTCGGCCTTGGCCTTGTGCTCTACACCAAGATCCAGAGCGACGTGCATCTCGATCACATCCTTTTCGGCGACATGCTCGGCATCGGCTGGGGCGACATCCTGGAGACGGGCCTCATCGCGCTTCTCGCCGCCGGCATCCTCAGCCTGAAGTGGCGCGACCTGCTGCTCCATGCCTTCGATCCAGCGCAGGCGCGCGCCATCGGCCTCAGGGTCGGTTGGTTGCACTACGGACTGCTTGCGATCCTCTCCTTGACGATCGTCGGCGCACTCAAGGCGGTCGGCCTGATCCTGGCCATCGCCATGCTGATTGCCCCTGGCGCGATCGCCTATCTCGTCACGCGGACATTCGGCGCCATGCTTGCGGTCGCCGTATTGGTCGCCGTCGCCGCCTCCTTCTGCGGCGTCTATCTCTCCTTCTTCATCGACAGCGCTCCGGCACCCACCATCGTCCTCCTGATGACGGCGATATTCCTCCTCGCCTTCGCCTATTCCAGCTGGAGGACGGCCCGCGCCGAAGCGCAGCGGACAAGCGTGGAATAGAAGGAAGCCACAGGAGTTTGGACGCCGGCGCCATGTTCCCTTATGGTGCGCCACGACTGAAGGTTTGGAGCGATCCGGGGTAGGCCGTGATCCTTCCGTGGCGGAGCAACGACGCAAGATGGAGAAGAAGCAGAAAGGCCGTTCCGGCATCGCTTTCTTCTTCGCTGCCGTGGGCCTCATCTTCACGGCGATCGCCGCTACTGTGCTCCTGGCCAACGAGCAGCGTCACCTGAAGCGGCTGCTTGCGAACCTGGGCTTCGCGATGCCGCCGCCGCAAGTGGAGCAACAGCCGGAGGCTGCCCCCGGTCCGCGTCGAAAGGCCGAACCGGCAAAGGTGCTCCTGCCCCCCTACATATTCACCGATCTTCGGACGCCGGAGCAGCAGTTCATCCGCCAGATCCGCAGCGATCCGCGCGCCCTGTGCGAAGGGCTGCGCGAGGCCGGCTTCCGCGACCTCGAATGGAAATCCGCCGAAAGCGGCCGCTGGGAATGCTCATCGCTCGTTCCCTTCGCCCGCCCCGGCCAGGAAACGAGCTCGTCCATCTTCATCCTGGTCAAAGGCCGCGGAGAGGAGGAGATCACCTCCTTTCGCGTGAAGCTCAATATCGAGCACAATGGGGACACGCCCGTTGTCACCAGCGCTGCGGCCAAGGCAGCTTCCGTCTTCTTGAGCGAGGTTCGTTGGGCCGGCAGCGCAAGCATAGCCCTCAGCATCCAGGGCCTGCAGGAGTTCGACCTCAAGCGGTTCGGCAGCCGCATCCAGTTCAAACGGGAGATGGGAGACACGCCCCGCTACAATTTCCTGGCCAGCCAGGAGGCGCAAACGCGGCCGAAGAGCATCGCCGAGCTCTATTTCGACCGCGAAAAATGGCTCGCACCGGGCGACGGAACGATCGTGTCCTTCGTCCGGGGCCCGAGCGCCTGGGCACGGCCAGCCCCGCCGGCAGAACCGCAGGCCGCCGCGCGGCAGCCAGGCAACCGGGCAGCAACTCCCGAGCGGTAAGGGACCGGACCGTCAGCGGTCGATGCGTGTCGAAAGGATGATCGACGACAGGGTCCTTTCGACGCCTTCGATTTCGCCGATGCGGTCGATCAACAAGTCCAGCTCGCTGATCGAAGCCGCAGCGACGACCGCGATCAGGTCGAAGCTGCCGCTGACCGAGTGCAGCATGCGGATTTCGCGGATGGCGGCAAGTTCGGGCGTGACCCGGCTCAGCGCCCGCGGTGCGATCGTGATCAGGACATGCGCCCGCACCAGGCCCTTCTCATAGCTTTCCGACAGGCGCACGCCATAGCCTGCGATCACGCCCTCGCGCTCCAGCCGCTCGATGCGCGCCTGCACGGTCGAGCGCGACAGGCCGAGCCGACGCGCAATTGTCGCCGTCGGCATGCGGGCGTTCTCGCTCAAGATGGCGAGGAGTTCACGGTCCTTGTCGGAAACATGCATATCGTCGTCTTTCATCGGCGAAATGCCGAATATCAACCGACGATTTAGCCATATCGCGGCTTCAAATCAACATCCGGCCGCGAGACAATGGGGGTGAAAAAGGCTCATACCCCGGGGATATAAAATGAAAGACATCGTCGTCATCGGCGCCGGTAAGATCGGCTCCACAATCGCGCGCATGCTGGCACATAGCGGCGACTATCGCGTCTGCGTCGCCGATCGCAGCGCCGAGCAGTTGCAGCAGGTCGAGAAGCACGATGCGGTCTCGACCGCCGTCATCGATATCACCGACAGGAAGGCGCTGGTCACCCTGCTCTCCGGCAAGTTCGCCGTGCTCAGCGCCGCGCCGTTTCATCTGACAGTCGCGATCGCCGAAGCTGCAGCAGAGGCGGAGATCCACTATCTCGACCTGACGGAGGACGTCGAATCGACCCGCCAGGTCAAGGCGATCGCCGCTGAAGCCAAGACCGCCTTCATCCCGCAATGCGGCCTTGCGCCGGGCTTCATCTCGATCGTCGCCAATGATCTTACCCGGCATTTCGATACGCTCGAAAGCGTCCGCATGCGCGTCGGCGCCTTGCCGCAATATCCGTCGAACGCTCTGAACTATAATCTCACCTGGAGCACCGACGGCGTCATCAACGAATATATCGAGCCCTGCGAGGCGATCGTCGAGGGCTCGCTGATCGAGGTTCCCGCTATGGAAGAGCGCGAGGAGTTTTCGCTCGACGGCGTAACCTACGAGGCCTTCAACACCTCCGGCGGCCTCGGCACGCTTTGCGAAACGCTCAAGGGCAAGGTCCGGACCCTCAACTACAAGACGATCCGCTATCCCGGCCATGCCGCGATCTTCAAGGCGCTCCTGAACGACCTCGGCCTGCGTCATCGTCGGGAAGTGCTGAAGGACATTCTCGAAAACGCGCTGCCGACGACGACCCAGGACGTGGTGGTGATCTTCGTCACCGTCTCGGGCTTCCGCGAGGGACGCCTGGTCCAGGAGACCTACGCCAACAAGGTCTATAGCGGAGTCGTCGCGGGACGCATGCAGAGCGGCATCCAGATCACGACCGCCGGCAGCATCTGCGCCGTTCTCGACATGCTCGCCGACGGCAAGATCCCCACGAAGGGCTTCGTCCGCCAGGAAGATATCGCGCTCGACGCCTTCCTCGCCAACCGCTTCGGCCACTACTACGCCCAGAAGCACGAGACGGAACGCGCGGCGAGCTGAGTTCGAATTCAGCTCGAGAATCGGAATGCCCGGACCGAGTCCGGGCATTTCTGATTCGTGCCTGGAATGCCCCTCATCCGCCTGCCGGTACCTTCCGCAAGCGGGGCGAAGGGACAAGCGGCGCCGTCCTGCTCCGGGAGCGCGCGGCTTGCCCCGTCTCCCCGCCTGCGGGGAGAAGGTCGCGGCAGCGGGATGAGGGGCTCATTTTCGCCGGTTCTGTCAAATCGCAAAAAACCCCGCTCGAGGCGGGGTTCGGATAGGCATTATCCCTGATCGGGATGTCCCTTTCAGGCCGGAATCACGATCTCCCCGAGTTTCGTCAGCTCGGCGATGAATTGTTCCAGACGCGTCTTCTTCTCGTCGCTGGCGCCTTCGAGTTCGGCGCGTGCCGCTTCGATGCGGTTCTCGAGAACCGTGCTATCCAGTTCGTCGACGTGGACGGCGGATTCGGCCAGCAGCGTGCAGCCCGAAGGCAGGATATCGGCGAAGCCGCCGAACACGGCGTAGCGCTCGGTCTTTCCGGCAGCCGTTTTCAGAGCCACGACGCCAGGCTTGACGGTCGTCATGGTCGGCGCGTGATTGGCCATCACGGTCATCTCGCCCTCGGTCGCCGGAATGACGACTTCCGTTACCTTCTCCGAGACCAGGAGGCGCTCGGGGGAAACAAGCTCAAAATTGAAACTTTCGGCCATGACCATTCACTTCCGGTGAGCGCGCCGCAGGGTCGGCGGGCTGTGCACGTTCTCCGCCACCACTCGTCGCGGCGGCATGAAATCCGTGGCGCGAGAAGTCCGCGCCACGGTTCACAATGCAGGTTAGGCGGCCTCGGCAGCCAGCTTCTTGGCCTTCTCGATGGCTTCCTCGATGGAGCCCACCATGTAGAAGGCGGCTTCCGGCAGGTGGTCGTACTCGCCGTTGACCAGGCCTTTGAAGCCCTTGATCGTATCTTCGAGGGCGACGAGCTTGCCCGGAGAACCGGTGAAGACTTCGGCGACGAAGAACGGCTGCGACAGGAAGCGCTCGATCTTGCGGGCGCGGGCAACGGCGAGCTTGTCCTCTTCGGAAAGTTCGTCCATGCCGAGAATCGCGATGATGTCCTGGAGCGCCTTATAGCGCTGCAGGGTCGACTGCACCTTGCGCGAGACTTCGTAGTGCTCTTCGCCGACGATCATCGGGTCGAGCATGCGCGAGGTCGAGTCGAGCGGGTCCACGGCCGGATAGATGCCCTTCTCGGCGATCGAGCGCGAAAGAACGGTCGTCGCATCGAGGTGGGCGAACGAGGTCGCCGGCGCCGGGTCGGTCAAGTCGTCAGCAGGAACGTAGATCGCCTGAACCGAGGTGATCGAGCCTTTGGTGGTGGTGGTGATGCGCTCCTGCATCGCGCCCATGTCGGTCGCGAGCGTCGGCTGATAGCCCACGGCCGACGGAATGCGGCCGAGCAGAGCGGACACTTCCGAACCTGCCTGAGTGAAGCGGAAGATGTTGTCGACGAAGAAGAGAACGTCCTGACCTTCGTCGCGGAAGTGCTCGGCGACCGTCAAGCCGGTCAGTGCCACGCGAGCGCGGGCACCCGGCGGTTCGTTCATCTGACCGTAAACCAGCGCAGCCTTGGACCCTTCGCCGCCGCCGAGCTTGTTCACGCCCGATTCGATCATTTCGTGATAGAGGTCGTTGCCTTCACGCGTACGCTCGCCGACGCCTGCGAAGACCGAGTAACCGCCGTGCGCCTTGGCGACGTTGTTGATCAGTTCCATGATCAGAACGGTCTTGCCGACGCCGGCGCCGCCGAAGAGGCCGATCTTGCCGCCCTTTGCATAAGGAGCAAGCAGGTCGACGACCTTGATGCCGGTGACGAGGATCTGCGCTTCCGTCGACTGTTCGACATAGGCCGGGGCGTCCTGGTGGATCGCGCGGCGGGCCTTGGTCACGACCGGACCGGCTTCGTCGACCGGCTCGCCGATGACGTTCATGATGCGGCCGAGCGTTTCCTTGCCGACCGGAACCGCGATCGGGCCACCCGTGTCGGTGACCTTCTGACCGCGGACGAGACCTTCGGTCGAGTCCATGGCGATCGTGCGGACGGAGTTCTCTCCGAGATGCTGCGCGACTTCGAGAACGAGGCGGTTGCCGTTGTTGTCGGTTTCCAGCGCGTTCAGGATCTGCGGGAGCTGGCCTTCTTCGAAGGCGACGTCGACGACGGCGCCGATGACCTGCGTCACGCGGCCGACAGCACCGGTAGCCGCAACGACTGTCTTGGCGGAAGCTGCCTTCTTCGGAGCAGCCGGCTTCTTCGCCGCTGCGGTTTCTTTCGGGGTAGCTGCCTTAGCCATAATTCTTACCCTCTTCTCGTAACCTTAGAGCGCTTCCGCGCCAGAGATGATTTCAATGAGTTCCTTGGTGATCTGCGCCTGCCGCTGACGGTTGTAGTTGAGCGTCAGCTTGTTGATCATCTCACCCGCATTGCGCGTCGCATTGTCCATGGCACTCATCTTCGCGCCCATTTCACCCGCGACGTTCTCGAGCAGGGCCCGGAAGATCTGCACGGAGATGTTGCGCGGAATGAGATCGGCGAGGATCGCGCCTGCTTCCGGCTCGTATTCGTAGATGGCCGATGCGCTCTCGCCCTCGGCAGCAGCCACTTCGCCGGCCGATGCCGGGATGAGCTGCTGGGCCGTCGGGATCTGGGAAATGACGGACTTGAACTCGGAATAGAACAGGGTGCACACGTCGAACTCGCCCTTTTCAAAGAGCTCGATGACCTTGTGCCCGATCCGATCCGCATTTTCGAAGCCGATCTTCTTGACTTCACGCAGATCGACGCGGTCGATGATCAGCGACGCGAATTCTCGCCGCAGAATATCGAATCCCTTCTTGCCGACGCAGATGATCTTGACCGTCTTGCCCTGCGCGAGCAGTTTGCGCACATGGTCGCGGGCAAAGCGGGCGATCTGCGAGTTGAAGCCGCCGCAAAGCCCACGTTCGGCCGTGCACACGATCAGGAGATGCGTGTCGTCCTTGCCGGTCCCCGTCATCAGCCGCGGCGCACTGTCGTCCGCACCGACCGCCTGAGCGATATTGGCAAGAACGGCAGCCATGCGCTGCGAATAGGGCCGGGCGGCCTCGGCCGCCTCCTGGGCACGCCGAAGTTTCGCCGCAGCGACCATTTTCATCGCCTTGGTGATCTTCTGCGTCGCCTTGACGGAGGCGATCCGGTTCTTCAGATCCTTAAGTGAAGGCATCCGTTGTCCGTCCTAATTGAGGTCCGCTCAGGCGAAAGACTTGGCGAAGCTGTCGATTGCGGCCTTCAGCTTGGCCTTGGTGTCGTCCGAGATCGCCTTTTCCGTGCGGATGGCATCCAGAACGGCCTTACCTTCCGAACGCAGATAGGAAAGGAGACCCTGCTCGAACTTGCCGACGTCGCTGACCGGCAGCTTGTCGAGGTAGCCGTTGACGCCGGCGAAGATGACCGCGACCTGCTCTTCCGTCTTCAGCGGCGAGAACTGCGGCTGCTTCAAAAGTTCCGTCAGGCGGGCGCCGCGGTTGAGCAGGCGCTGTGTCGCGGCGTCGAGGTCCGAACCGAACTGGGCGAAGGCCGCCATTTCGCGGTACTGGGCGAGCTCGCCCTTGATCGAGCCGGCGACCTGCTTCATCGCCTTGATCTGGGCGGACGAGCCGACGCGCGAGACCGACAGACCGACGTTAACGGCCGGGCGGATACCCTGATAGAACAGGTCGGTCTCAAGGAAGATCTGACCGTCGGTGATCGAAATCACGTTGGTCGGAATGAACGCCGACACGTCGTTGCCCTGCGTCTCGATGACCGGCAGAGCCGTCAGCGAACCGGCGCCACGCTCGTCGGAGAGCTTGGCGGCGCGCTCCAGGAGGCGCGAATGCAGGTAGAAGACGTCGCCCGGATAGGCTTCGCGGCCCGGCGGGCGACGCAGGAGCAGCGACATCTGGCGGTAGGCGACGGCCTGCTTGGAAAGATCGTCATAGCCGATCAGCGCATGCTTGCCGTTGTCGCGGAAGTATTCGCCCATCGCGCAGCCGGCGAAGGGAGCGAGATACTGCATCGGAGCCGGGTCGGAAGCGGTCGCAGCGACGATGATCGAGTACTGCAGCGCTCCGCGCTCTTCGAGAACCTTGACGAACTGCGCAACCGTCGAACGCTTCTGGCCGATGGCGACATAGACGCAATAGAGCTTGTCCTGCTCCGGGCCGTTGTCGTGAATCGGCTTCTGGTTCAGGAAGGTGTCGAGGATGATCGCGGTCTTGCCGGTCTGACGGTCGCCGATGACGAGCTCGCGCTGGCCGCGGCCGACCGGGATCAGGGCGTCGATGGCCTTGAGGCCGGTCGACATAGGCTCGTGGACCGACTTGCGCGGAATGATGCCGGGCGCCTTGACGTCGACGCGTGCGCGCTGCTTGGCGTTGATCGGCCCTTTGCCGTCGATCGGGTTGCCGAGCGCGTCGACGACGCGGCCGAGCAGCTCCGGACCAACCGGAACGTCCACGATGGCGCCGGTCCGCTTGACGGTGTCGCCTTCCTTGATGTCGCGGTCGGAGCCGAAGATAACCACACCGACATTGTCGGCTTCCAGGTTCAGCGCCATGCCGCGAATTCCGCCCGGGAATTCGACCATCTCACCTGCCTGAACGTTGTCGAGGCCGTAGACGCGGGCAATACCGTCACCGACGGAAAGCACCTGGCCGACCTCGGAAACCTCCGCTTCCTGGCCGAAATTTTTGATCTGATCTTTAAGAATTGCGGAAATTTCCGCGGCGCGGATATCCATCAGCCGACCTCTTTCAGTGCAAGCTTAAGGGTAGAGAGTTTGGTGCGAAGGGAGGTGTCAATCTGGCGGGACCCGACCTTGACGATCAGACCTCCAAGAATAGACGGGTCGACGGTGACGTTTACCGCCACGTCTTTGCCGGTGACGCCTTTCAGCGTCGCCTTCAATTCGGTTTCCTGCGCCGGGGTCAGCGCATGCGCCGACGTGACGTCGGCTGTGATTTCGCCTTTGTGGCGGGCAGCGAGCAGGCGGAATGCCTTGATGATGCCCGGCAGCACGAAGAGACGGCGATTGCGGGCGACGACCTTGAGAAAGTTTCCGACCAGCCCGGAGAAGCCGAACTTCTCGACGAGGGCGGAAATCGCCTTGAACTGGTCGTCGGCAGAAAAGACCGGACTTACGATCAGCCGCTTCAGATCCTCGCTCCCGTCGATCAGCGCCTGGATGCGCGTCAGGTCGGCACCGACCGCCTCGATCGATCCGGCTTCCAGAGCGAGCTCGAAAAGCGAAGAGGCATATCTTTCTGCAACACCGGAAATGAGCTGGGATGTGTCTGCCACGGGCACAAGCTTCTCTCAAAATCATCCAGGAATGTCAGACCTGGCGAACCTAAGACCTAACTTCTTGAATTTGCTGCAATAACTCGCAGGATATCGAGGCCGTCAGACCCACTTCCCCCGCAGTTCGCGGTTCGTCTAGCATAGGATGTTTGGACTCGCAACACGCCAACGGCAGGAATGCGGCATTACCCGGCCTGTTCGGCCGAATTTTGCCGTAAATAGTGTCGCAGGCCCTTGTCGGCGGTCAGATCAGCCCGAAAACATAGGCAAGAGGGAGGATCGCAAGCGACGCCTGGACGAGGAGCGCGAGCCAGTTGAAGAGGGTCGCGCCGTTGTCGCTCATGATCGACAGGATGCGACCGAAGGCCGCGAGCGCGAAAGCCGCACCGACGGCGAGATAGACCATCGGCTGAGCAAGCAGGATAGCCCCGAGCCCCAGCCCGAGATGCATGCCGCCCATGGTGGAGCGGGCCTCCGCCAGCCCTCCCCGTCGCCCCTCGGCGATTCCGATCCCGGCGGCACGAAAGGTCAGGCGCGGCGCAAAGAGCATGACGAGGCCGATCAGCGCCGCAAGCGCCGCCGCACAAAAGGCCAGGAGTTCCCCCGTTTCCGTCGGTATGTAGAACTCCATCGCCGTCCCCGCCTGTTGCTGTGGACCCTCGCCTCGCGCCGAGCGGCGCAGTGCTTGGAAGAGGTCTAGCCTAAGTCCTCCCGGATGTGAATCGGCTGACGGACGAAGAACGGACGGTGATCACAGAAAACTCTGCGGATCGATGTCGAGCTGGACGCTGACCGATCCGCGCTCCTTTGGCCCGGCGGCGATCATCGCCCGCACGAAAGACTGCATGTCGCTGTTGCGCCGCCCGTGTACGAGCAGCCGGAAGCGGTGCCGGCCGCGGATGAGCGCAAGCGGCGCTTCCGCCGGTCCGAGGATCGCGATGCCGTCGACGCGCGGCGCGGCATTGCGCAATCCGCGGGCATGGCCCTCTGCATCGCCACGGTTGTCGGCCGAAACGATGATCGAGGCGAGCCGGCCGAAGGGCGGCAGCACCGCCTTTTCCCGCTCATGGATTTCGCGCTCGTAGAAGGCGTCGGAATCGCCCGACACGATCGCCTGCATGACCGGATGCTGCGGCTGATAGGTCTGTAGCAGGCCGAGGCTCTTTAGGCCCGTCCGGCCTGCACGTCCGGTCACCTGAGAAAGGAGCTGAAACGTCCGTTCCGCAGCGCGCGGGTCGCCATTGGCGAGCCCCAGATCGGCATCGACGATGCCGACCAGCGTCATGTTCGGGAAATTGTGTCCCTTGGCGACCAGTTGCGTGCCTATGACGATATCCGCTTCGCCGCGGGCGATCGCCTCGAGCTCCAGCCGCAGCCGCTTGACCCCCATCAGGTCGGAAGAGAGCACGATGGTGCGCGCGTCGGGAAAATGCCGCTCGACCTCTTCGGCGATACGCTCGACCCCGGGGCCGCAGGCAACGAGATGATCGAGCGTGCCGCATTCCGGGCAGGCTTCCGGGGTCCTCTCCGAATAGCCGCAATGATGGCACTGGATCTGCCCGCGGAAGCGATGCTCGACCAGCCAGCTCGAGCAGTCCGGGCACTGGAAGCGATGGCCGCAGACGCGGCAGAGCGTCAGCGGCGCATAGCCGCGTCGGTTCAGGAACAGGAGCGCCTGCTCACGGCGGCCGATCGTCTTGCCGATCTGTTTCACGAGCACCGGCGAGAGAAAGCCGCCGCGTTCCGGCGGATGACGGCGCATATCGATTATGCCGAGATCGGGGAGCGCCGCATCGCCGAAGCGGGTCGGCAGATGGATCGGCCGGTAGCGCCCCACCTCGCCGTTCACCCGGCTCTCGACCGAAGGCGTGGCGGAGACCAGCACGACCGGAAAGTTGCCGATCCGCCCGCGCACCACAGCCATGTCGCGCGCATTATAGAAGACGCGGTCCTCCTGCTTGTAGGCGGGGTCGTGCTCCTCGTCGACGACGATGAGGCCGAGGTCCTCGAAGGGCAGGAACAGTGCCGAGCGGGCGCCGGCGACGACGCGCACCTGGCCGGTCGTCACCTGCCGCCAGACCTTTTCCCGCATGCGCGGCGCGAGGTCGGAGTGCCACTCTGCAGGCTTGGCTCCGAAGCGGTCCTGGAAGCGTTCGAGGAAGCTTGCGGTCAGCGCGATTTCCGGCAGCAGGATCAGGACCTGCTTGCCGGCGCGCAACGTCGCCGCGATCGCCTCGAAATAGACCTCCGTCTTGCCGGAACCGGTGATGCCGTCGATCAGCGACACCGAGAATTTCCGCTCCTCGACGGCGGCCAGCAGGTCGGCAGCCGCCTGCCTCTGCGGTCCTTCGAGGCGCGGTCCGGCGAAAGCCGGATCCGGCGCGGCGACGACGGGCGGCGGCGGCATGAAGACGGTTTCGAATACGCCCTGCGATGTCAGGCCGTCGATGACGCTGGAGGAGACCCCCGCGGCATGGGCAAGCCCCGAGCGGGTCCAGGAGAGCCCGTCGCCCGCCGTGGCGAGGACGCGCTCGCGCGCCGCAGTCATCCGTTCCGGCCGCATCTCGGTCAGGCGCAGCGCTTCCACCATGGGCTCCGGATCGAACGCGGTCGGCGCCCGAAGCGCCATCCGGGCGACGAGGCCCGGCGGCGTCAGCGTATAGGCAGCCACCCAATCGAGAAAGGAGCGCATGTCCGGGCCGAGCGGCGGACAGTCGAAGACCTTCTCGATCTGCTTCAACTTCTTCGGATCGACGCCGCCCTCGTCTTCGCCGTCCCAGACGACGCCGACGACGAAACGGGGGCCGAGCGGCACCTGCACGATCGATCCCGGCTCGACCGCCATGCCGTCCGGCACGGCGTAGGAATAGGCTCTCGGCGCCGGCATGGGCAGCAGGACAGGCACCACGCGGCGGTCGAGAACGGGGCCGAATAAATCGGTTGAATCAAGAGTCATTTTGCCGTGACCTTGCCACCGCTTTCAGTTAAAGAAAACTTCGCAGCGAACCGCTGCCTTGCAGAGAGCAGGGTTTGTCACGGTTCCGACCGAGTTTCAACGCGCGCGATATCCGCCACGGAATTTCCTGCTGCGGTGATGCGCCCGAAACGGCTGAGTGCCAAAGGAAGACTCCGATGAAATTTTTCGTTGATACCGCCGATGTGAAGGACATCCGGGAACTGAACGATCTCGGCCTGCTCGACGGCGTCACCACCAATCCGTCATTGATCCTGAAGGCGGGCCGCGACATCGTCGAGGTTACCAAGGAAATCTGCTCGATCGTTGAAGGGCCGGTTTCGGCCGAAGTGACCGCGACCGAATACAGCGAGATGATGAAGGAAGCGGCCGCGCTTTCGAAGATCGCCGACAATATCTGCATCAAGCTGCCGCTGACGCTCGACGGCCTCAAGGCCTGCAAGGCGCTGACCTCGGACGGCCACCAGACCAACGTGACGCTGTGCTTCTCGGCAAACCAGGCGCTGCTGGCCGCCAAGGCCGGCGCGACCTTCGTCTCGCCGTTCATCGGCCGCCTCGATGACATCGCCTTCGACGGCATGGATCTGATCCGCGAAATCCGCCACATCTTCGACAATTACGGCTACGAGACCGAGATTCTCGCCGCCTCGGTGCGCACGGTCAACCACGTCAAGGAAGCCGCCCTTATCGGCGCCGACGTGGTAACCGCGCCGCCAGCGACGCTGAAGGCCCTGGTCAAGCACCCGCTGACCGACAAAGGCCTCGAAATGTTCCTCGCCGACTGGGCCAAGACCGGCCAGAAGATCGCCTGATCCTGCTGCATGTTTCCTTTGATCGCAGCCGATTAAAGGAAAAGGACATGCAGCAGATCAAAGTGCTGCAGCGACCTTTGCCCGCTCGATAAGACGCGCGGCGCTGCAGGGCACGGAATGAGATATTGGGGCCTCGCAGCGATGCGGGGCCCTTTCGATTCCCCGGCTGTCATGAATCCCTTCGCCTCGCCTGCGGCGTGACCGCCAGGGCGAATAAGAGGTTGTTCATTCGTCGTCGTCGATCATGCCGGTAAGCCGCATACCCTCGATCCAGGTGGCCCCGTCCCTGCGGATCACCCGGCGGGGTCGGACGCCGCACCGCTCCTGAACGAGCGCCGCCAGCGGTTCGGAATGGGTGACGATCCAGATCTGGCTCTCGCGCGCGGCGCTGGCGATCATGGCGGCCAGGGCCGGCAGCATATCTGGATGAAGACTCGTCTCCGGCTCGTTCAGCGCGATGAACCGGGGACGGCGATAGGATAACAGCGCAGCCGCCAGCGCCAGAAAGCGCATCTGCCCGTCCGAAAGCTCGCGGGGCGAGAACGGCCGGCGCGGAAAATCCGGAAAGACGAGCGAGAACTCGGCGAACTGACCGGGTTCGGGAACCTCCAGATAGGCGCCTGCGAAGGCGTCGGCAACCGCCCGATCGAGATCGACCGTATCCTGTCTCGTGTGCCGAAGCGTCGCGAACACGGCGGCCATGTTGAAGCCGGTCTCGTCGAGCAGCGGCGCGGTGATCGCAAGACAGGGCATTCGCAGCGGCGATTCGCGGTCGGTGCGAAAGCCGTGAAAGAACCGCCATTGGTCGACCGCCCGGCGGAAATTCCCGATCTCCGGATAGTGGCCGGCGTCGCCCAGCAACGAAATGGCCGTCTCCGATGTCATCGCCTGTTCCGGATAATCTACCATCCGGCCGCCCTCGCCGCGCACGAGGATACCGGGGCCGGTACGCTTCATTACCGGAACGGGGCGCCGGCCCGTCTCGATCGTGAGCTCCTCCTCCTTGACCTGCGGCTCATGGGCGAAACCAGCCGCCGCCTTTGGCGGGCGGAACCCCGCCTCGATCCGGTAGCGGAAGGTGATCGCTCGCTCTTCGTCGATCAGTTCGGCGTCCAGGCGGATGCGCGCCGGCTTGCCGACGCGTTGCGGGCCGCTCCAGATGGCCGACGCCATGCCGCCTTCTTCGGCGATCTCGCGGGCGAGCTGGCCTCGCACAGCAGCCTGAACCAGCTGCAGGGCACGATAGAGATTGGACTTCCCGACACCGTTCTCGCCGATGAACAGATTGACGCCGGCCAGATCCATGCGGATCGAGCGCAGCGACCGATAGTGCTCGGCGAACATCGAGCGAAGCATCATGGTGGCGGCTTAGGACCTGTGGACACTTATGGATAGGGGTTTGATTTTGCACAAATCGGTCAATGCCAAGGGTTTTTCCGCAGCAAAGGGTTGCCCCCTTTGCAAGGGAAAAGCCGCCGGCAGTGGGCGATTTGTGCAAAACCCTTCGGGCGGACCATATTGCGGTGCCTTGTCGCGAAAAATCCGGCTTGCAGGCGGACGGCCTGCAGCGCCGGATTTTCCACGAAAGTCCCTCGCAATTTGGGCCGTCAAATCCCTATCCATAAGTGTCCACAGGTCCTAGCCCGCTACAACCGCTCTGGCAGACAGCTCGAACGCCGCGTCGCTGTCGGCAGCCAGTGCGTGTACCGTATGGCGCTCGAGTGCGCGGGTGACTTCCATGGGATCGCCGTCGAGCGCGTCCGCCGGAATGAGATTGCCGATCCGGAAGTCGAAGCGGTCGCCCTTCTTGTTCAGGAGTTCGTGGAACACAGTCATGTCGCGCAGTTCCGTCGACCATTTCGCGAACCAGTAGAAGAGGCCGGAATTGCGGGCACTCATATGCACCGGCAGGACCGGCAAGCCGTATTTGCGTGCGAAGCCGACGGCCGAGCTTTTCCAGGGCCGCTCGTTGAGCCGCCCTTCGGCCCAATAGGCGATGCGGCCGGAGGGGAAGAGCACGGTTGCCTTGCCCTCCTCGATGGCCCTGTTCGTGACCTGCAGCGTTTCGCGCGCCTTCAGCTTGCTCTTGTACTCCTCCCGCCATTCGACCGGGATGACCATTTCGACAAAACGTGGATTGACGCGGATGGCGTCGCGGTTCGCAAAGAACATCATGTCCGGCCGCCGGCCCTTCAACAGGTCGAAGACGGCGATACCGTCGGCGATCCCCGTCGGGTGGTTGCTGACGAGCAGGAATCCGCCCTTCTGGGGGATACGCTCCGGCCTGTCGGCCCGGATATCGAGGGCGAGAAGTGAACTCAGATGCTCGAAGGCCTGGAAACCCGGCATGTTGGCGACGGCATTGGCGAATTCGATCGCCTTGCGGTAGTTGAGCAGCGTGTAGAGAAAGGGCCGCATGGCAGGCCACAGGGGATGGCGGACGATCTTCTGGCCGCGCTCCGCTATCAGCGTATCGACAATGTGGCCGGGACGCCCTTGCGAGATCAGCGCAACTGCCTCTGCAAAGTGCGCCAGAGCGCTCGCCGAATCACGTCTCGACATTGTCCCATCCGCTGTTGCTGGCTGAACATTGCAGTTCAATATGATCGAACAATGACAAATTCCAAGAGGCCGCCGCAGCAAACTTCAACACGTTAGCAAAAACATAACACGCCCGATGCGATGCTCCGAGCCTGGATCAGTGAGCTCACCGCGCTGATGAACCCGCCGGGCCGATGATGAACGAACTTCTTGCGATAGGCCATCCCGAAGTGATGGCGGAACGAAGGCGCTGGCTTGCGAGCCTCGCCGAGGAGCGCCGATTGTCCGAAAAGACGGTCGACGCCTACGAGCGCGACACGCGGCAGTTCCTGACCTTTCTGACACGGCACCTCGCGGGGCCACCGCGGCTCTCGGATATTCGCACCCTGCGCCCCGCGGATCTGCGCGGCTTCCTGGCGCAGCGCCGCAAGGGCGGCGCCGGCGCGCGCACGCTCGGCCGCGGGCTGGCAGGTCTGCGTTCCTTTCTGCGCTATCTCGAGAGAAACGGGCTCGCCAATGCGGCGGGCGCAGGGGCAGTGCGTTCCCCGAAACAGCCGAAGTCCCTCCCCAAGGCATTGACCGACCGGGAGGCCCTGAAGGTCGTCACCGCGGATGCCCAATTGGCCGAGGAACCCTGGATCGCAGCGCGCAATGCCGCAGTGCTGACGCTGCTCTATGGCTGCGGCCTGCGGATAGCGGAGGCGCTGGACCTGACCCCCGCCGATTTCTCAGGCCCGGTCACGTCGCTCAGGGTCACCGGAAAAGGCGGCAAGACACGGATCGTGCCGATGATCGCGGCCGCCGCGGAAGCGGTCGAGACCTATCGGAAACTCTGCCCCTACCATATCGAGCCCGGAGAGCCGATTTTCCGCGGCGCTCGCGGCGCGAAGCTTCAGCCGGCAATCATCCAGCGCGAGATGCAGAAGCTGCGCGCCGCACTCGGCCTGCCCGATTCGGCGACACCGCACGCGCTGCGCCATTCTTTCGCGACGCATCTTCTGGCGGGCGGAGGGGATCTCCGCACCATTCAGGAACTGCTCGGCCACGCCAGCCTGTCGACGACGCAGGTCTATACCGGCGTCGATTCGGCGCGGCTCCTGGAAATCTACGACCGTGCCCACCCGCGCGCCTAAAATCTGACGTCCTTGACCGTTAACCAAACGCGTTAAGGAACCCGTGACCGTGGGGAAGTAGGGTTCCGCTATAGCGGGATGAGGAAAACTGCCTGCGCTTTTCCGCCCCATCCCGTTCTAAATGCCGGGGGCACCCATGAGCACTTTTACCGGGACGGTCCGCGATATCGCGGCCAAGGCGGCAGACGGCCTCCTGTGGCTGATCGCGCTGTTGAATGCACTGACGGCAGCAAGCCTCCTTGCCGCCCTCCTCTATGTGTCGAATGCACGCGCGGAGGAAGTCGATTGCGCCGGCAGTAACATCTTGGCCGGCCTCGAACGTTCGGACCCGGCCCGCCTGGCGGCGCTGCGCGCGGAAGCGGCGGCGGTGCCCAACGGAAAGGGCCTGCTTTGGAAGATCGAAAGCCACGGACGGGCGCCCTCCTTCCTGCTCGGCACCATGCATGTCACCGACCCTCGTGTGCTGGCGATGCCCGGCGGCGCGACGGAAGCCTTCGCAAAGGCTGAGACCGTCATCGTCGAGTCGGACGAGATCGTCGACCAGAACAGAGCAACCGCCGCGATCATGATGCAGCCGGAACTGACCATGTTCACCGGCGACAAGACGATCAACGATTTCCTGAAGCCGGAGGACCGCGCGCTTCTCGAAAGCGGGCTCAAGGCGCGCGGCATCCCCCTGCCGCTCGTCACCAAGATGAAACCCTGGATGATCGCCAGCTTCGTGGCCCTGCCGGCCTGCGAATTCTCGCGCAAGGCGGCCGGGGCCTCCTTTCTCGACAAGAAGCTCGCCGAGGACGCGGTGAGGGAGGGCAAGACGCTCAAGGGTCTCGAAACGCTGGTCGAACAGCTTTCGGCGATGGATTCGCTGCCGGTCGAAATGCATCTCAAGGCACTGATCGAAACGCTTGCCCTCGGCAAGACGATGGACGACGTGCTCACGACGACCACCGATCTCTACCTCTCCGGCGAGACGGGCACGATCATGCCGATGATGAAACTCGTCTCCGCCGGGCTGTCGTCCGACGATGCCGGGTATGCGGAATTCGAGCAGCGCATCATCATCGATCGCAACAGGATCATGGCCGATCGCGCCGCGCCCCTCCTGAAGGGTGGCGGCGCCTTCATGGCCGTGGGCGCGCTGCACCTTCCCGGCAGGGAAGGCCTCGTCGAACTCCTGCGTCGGCAGGGGTTCACGGTAACGCGGGTGGAATGATCGGCCGGCCAAACCCGATGGGGGGCACGGCCGCCCTCCAATAATCACATATGGATCGGCCTGAAGAAGGTGGAAAGCGCCGCTTCCTTCACCGCCTCGGACATCGTCGGGTGGGCGTGGCAGGTGCGGCCGAGGTCTTCCGACGATCCGCCGAATTCCATCAGCACCGCGATCTCGTGGATCATTTCGCCGGCGCCGAAGCCGATGATGTGCCCGCCGAGCACGCGGTCGGTTTCCTTGTCCGCGAGGATCTTCACGAAACCGTCCGTCTGCAGCATGGCGCGGGCGCGGCCATTGGCCGTGAAGGGAAACTTGCCGACCTTGTAGGCAACGCCCGCGGCCTTCAGCTCTTCCTCCGTCTTGCCGACGGAGGCGACCTCGGGCTGGGTGTAGACGACGCCCGGAATGACGTCGTAGTTCACGTGGCCCGCCTGGCCCGCGATGATCTCCGCCACGGCGACACCTTCGTCCTCGGCCTTGTGTGCCAACATCGGCCCGCGAACGACATCGCCGATGGCGTAGACGCCGGTGATGCTTGTGTGGAAATGGCGGTCGATCTCGACGCGGCCGCGCGAATCGAGGACCACACCCGCCTTGGCGAGACCCAAGCCGTCCGTCGAGGGTTTGCGTCCGGTAGCAATGAGCACGACCTCGGCATCGAGCGTAGTGGCCTCGCCGCCCTTCACCGGCTCGAAGGTGACCGTCGCACCGTCGTCCGATTTCACGACGCCGGTCACCTTGGCACCGAGCTTGAAGTCGATGCCTTGCTTGGTGAGCATCCGCTGCAGCTGCTTGGCGACTTCGCCGTCCATGCCGCCGAGGATCGTGTCGAGAAATTCGACCACGGTCACCTTGGCGCCGAGGCGCGCCCAGACCGAGCCGAGCTCAAGACCGATCACGCCGCCGCCGACGACGATCATGCTCGCGGGGACCTTCTCCAGCGCGAGCGCCCCGGTCGAGGAGATGATGGTCTTTTCGTCGAACGCGACCTCCACGCCCGGGATGCCGGCGACATCCGAGCCGGTGGCGATGACGACGTTCTTCGCCTCGAGCACCTGCTCCTCACCCTTTTCGTTCGTGACCGAGACCTTGCCCTGGCCGAGAACCTTGCCGATGCCCTGGAAGCCGTCGATCTTGTTTTTCTTGAAGAGGAAGGAGACGCCGTCGACATTGGACTTAACGGTCGCGTCCTTGTGGGCCATCATCTTCTGAAGGTTCAGCTTCGGGCTTGCGACCTCGACACCCAGCGCCTCCAGGCCGTGCTGAGCCTGATGGAACATTTCGGAAGCATGCAGCAGCGCCTTGGAGGGGATGCAGCCGACATTCAGGCATGTGCCGCCATAGGTGCTGCGCTTCTCGACCACGGCAACCTTCATGCCCAGCTGCGCCGCCTTGATGGCGCAGACATAGCCGCCGGGTCCGCTTCCGATAACGATGAGATCATAGGCCATTTGATAATCCTTCTTGGGAGGACGGTCTTGGGAGGGCTACCGCCCGCCGCTGACAGTGAGAATGGTTCCCGTCACGTAAGTCGCCTTGTCGGACAGGAGGTAGAGAATTGCATCGGCGACCTCGGCGGCCGTTCCGGGCCGCTGCATCGGGATCGCGGGCGCGAGCTCGCGGGCTCGGTCGGGCAGCCCGCCGGAGGCATGAATTTCCGTATCGATGATGCCGGGCCGAACCGCGTTCACGCGTATGCCCTCGGTGGCAACTTCGCGCGCCAGCCCGACCGTGAAGCTGTCGACCGCGCCCTTTGTTGCGGCGTAGTCGACATATTGTCCGGGCGCACCAAGCACGGCGGCGATGGAGGAGAGATTGACGATCGAGCCGCCCCGTCCGCCGTGGCGCGTCGACATCCGGAGCACCGCCTCGGCGGCGCAACGGATGGAGCCCGTCACGTTGATGCGGAACAGCCGCTCGATCCGCTCGGGCGAAATCTCGTCTACGCGCTGTGGCGGGCCGATGATCCCGGCATTGTTGACGAGGCCGTCGAGACGGCCGAAGGCGGAGTCGACAGCCGCAAAGATGTCCTTAACCCCCTCTTCCCTGCCCACGTCACCCTGGACGGAAACGGCCGTGCCGCCGGCCTCCGCGATGCGGCGGACCACGTCCTCGGCCGCCTCGCGATGGGACGCATAGTTGACGGCGACCCTCCAGCCTTCGCCAGCCGCCGCAAGCGCAACCGCGGCGCCGATGCCGCGGCTGCCCCCGGTGACGAGGAGCACAGGCCGGTCGCTCATGATCCACACCCCTTGAACTGGAAGACATCGGAGCTGTCGGTGCTGCCCTTGCCCTCGCCCCAGGCGCTCGATTCGCGCAGCGACGGTCCGAAATCCGGAAGCAGGATCTGGACGGCAGCGGGCGCGTCCTCCGGCTGAAGCAGTCCGATCTGGCCGGCCTTGTCGACCGTATAGATCGGGCCCTGCCACACGGTGCAGGCCTCGAGTTCCGCGCCCGTCACGTCGCCGGTCGGGCAGTCGTTCATGACGATCCCGTTCGCCCTCAGCGGTTCGCCCGACTGCATCACGACGCCATCGAGCAAAAGCCCGGTGTCCCCGATCTTGACCTTGAAGTGATTGCTGGTGACGGCTGCCGCCGATCCGACGGGCTCGAAGCGCAGCTCATAGGTCCCGGCCGGATCGGCATAGACCGCCTGCGCCTGGGTGCATTCGCCTGCAAGCGCCGGTCCTGCCGAGAGCACAAGCGAAAGGAGGAGAACGTTGCGGCCGCAGATCATCACGCGGCCTTCTCCGTCGCCAGCTTCAGTCCGAGTGCGATGAAAACCATGCCACTTGCCCGGTCGATCCATTTGCTCGCACGCGTGAAGGCCGCCCGCATCCGCGGCGTCGTCATGAACAGGCTGACCCCGACGAACCAGAGGATCAGCGCGCTCGCCATGACGAGGCCGTAGCCGAACTTGACCGTCATCGGCGTATGGGCGCTCACGACCGTCGAAAAGATCGACAGGAAGAAGAAGACCGCCTTGGGGTTGAGCGCGTTGGCGGCAAAGCCGAGGCCGAAGGCCTTCAGCGCCGACTGGTGCCGACGGGCTTCGCCGGTTTCCGGCGCGTCTTCGACCGCGATTTCCGTCTGGCCGGCGCGAAGGGCCTTTACGCCGATATAGATGAGGTAGGCGACGCCGCACCATTTGACGACGTTGAAGAGGTAGATCGACTGCGAAATGATCAGCCCGAGGCCGAGAACGGTGTAGGTCACGTGGAACATCAGCGACGCGCCGATGCCGAAGGAGGTGATGACAGCCGAGCGGCGCCCGTGCACCAGCGACTGGCGCAGCACCATCGCGAGGTCGGCGCCGGGCGAAACGATGGCGAAAGAGAAGATCGCCATTAGTGAAGCGAGTTCGATCAGATAGCTCATCATGGTTTGCGTCCGGTGCTTACGATACCCAACTGTCCGGAATGCGCGCATAGCGTGCCACGGAAACCTAACCTTTGGTTCCGTGGCTGTCGATGCCCGTCAGACGCGCGTCCCGGCACAGGCATCGGTGGAGATGGAAACGGGGGCACGCGGCCCCCGCCATTCCTTAGAGATCCAGAACCAGACGTTCCGGGTCTTCGAGGCTTTCCTTGACGCGCACGAGGAAGGTCACCGCTTCCTTGCCGTCGACGATGCGGTGATCGTAGGACAGCGCCAGATACATCATCGGCCGGATGACGACCTGACCGCCGATCGCGACCGGGCGGTCCTGGATCTTGTGCATGCCGAGGATGCCCGATTGCGGGGCGTTGAGGATCGGCGAGGACATCAGCGAGCCGTAGACGCCGCCGTTGGAGATGGTGAAGGTGCCGCCCTGCATGTCGGCCATGGACAGCGTTCCATCACGCGCTGCCTTGCCGAGACGGCCGATCTCCTTCTCGATCTCGGCAATCGACATCTGGTCGGCATCGCGCACGACCGGCACGACGAGACCCTTGTCGGTGCCGACGGCGACGCCGACATGGCAGAAGTTCTTGTAGATGATCTCGGTGCCGTCGATCTCGGCATTGACAGCCGGCAACTCCTTCAGCGCATGCGTCACGGCCTTGGTGAAGAAGCCCATGAAGCCGAGCTTCACGCCGTGCTTCTTCTCGAAGATGTCCTTGTACTTCGAGCGCAGGCTCATGACGGCGCTCATGTCCACCTCGTTATAGGTGGTGAGCATCGCCGCGGTGTTCTGCGCGTCCTTCAAGCGCCGGGCAATCGTCTGGCGCAGGCGGGTCATCTTCACGCGCTCTTCGCGGGCGGCATCTTCCGCCGGTGCCGGCGCGCGGGCCTGGACCTTGGCGGGTTCGGCTGCAGCCGGCGCCGAAATGCCCTTGGCGACAGCCGCGAGCACATCGCCCTTCAGCACCTGACCGCGCTTGCCCGATCCGTCGATCTGATCGGCGGAAAGACTGTTCTCGGCGATGAGCTTGGCGGCGGCCGGTGCCGGCGGCATCGACGTGGGCGCCTGCGGCGCGGCAGCGGCGGCCGGCTGGGCAGCCGGGGCAGCCGGAGCGGCAGCGGGTTCGGGCTTTTTCTCGGCCGCAGCCGGTGCAGCAGCGGCAGCGCCCGCGCCCTCGGCGATCTGACCAAGGAGCGCACCGAGGCCGACGGTTTCGCCGGCCTGCGCGACGATTTCGCTGAGCGTGCCGGCGGCCGGCGCCGGAACTTCGATCGTCACCTTGTCGGTCTCGAGCTCGAGGATAGGCTCGTCGGCCTTGATCGCGTCGCCGACCTTTTTGAACCAGGTGCCGACGGTCGCTTCGCTGACGGATTCGCCAAGGGTGGGAACGCGGATTTCTGTTGCCATGAGTTTTGTTCCGTTGATCAGATTTCTGTTCTAGTTCTTTGAAACTACACACTCCGGTCGGAAAATCGTTCAAACTTTCCTGGGAAGTGCTCGGCGATCGGCAGATCGTGGGGGACTTCGTCAGCCCCCCAGCGCGTCCTCGAGGAAGGCGGCAAGCTGCGCCAGATGCTTGGACATCAGGCCGGTTGCCGGCGAAGCGGCGGCCGGACGGCCGGTATAACGCACCCGCTGGTACTTGGCATCGATATGGGCAAGCACCCATTCCAGATAGGGATCGATGAACGACCAGGCGCCCATGTTCTTCGGCTCTTCCTGGCACCAGACCATCTCCGCATTGCGGAAGCGGCTGAGCTCGTTGATGAGAGCCTTGGCCGGGAACGGATAGAGCTGTTCGACGCGCAGCAGGTAGATGTCGTCGATGCCGCGCTTCTCGCGCTCCTCCAGAAGGTCGTAGTAGACCTTGCCTGAGCACATGACGACGCGGCGGATCTTCGAATCCTTCTGCAGCTTGATCGGACCGTCCTTGATGACCTCGGCATCGTCCCAGAGGAGACGGTGGAACGAGCTCTCGCCGGCCATTTCCGACAGGCTGGAGACCGCCCGCTTGTGACGCAGCAGCGACTTCGGCGTCATCAGGATTAACGGCTTGCGGAAGTCGCGCTTCACCTGGCGGCGCAGGATGTGGAAGTAGTTCGCCGGTGTCGTGACGTTGGCGACCTGCATGTTGTCTTCCGCGCAAAGCTGCAGGAAGCGTTCCAGGCGGGCGGAGGAATGCTCCGGTCCCTGACCTTCATAGCCGTGCGGCAGCAGGCAGACGAGACCCGACATGCGCAGCCACTTGCGCTCGCCCGACGAGATGAACTGGTCGAAGACCACCTGTGCGCCGTTGGCGAAGTCGCCGAACTGGGCTTCCCACAGCGTCAGTGCGTTCGGACGGGCGAGCGAATAGCCGTATTCGAAGCCGAGAACGGCTTCTTCCGAGAGCATGGAGTTGATGACCTCGTAACGCGCCTGCGTCGCCGACAGGTTGGCGAGCGGAATGTAGCGCTCTTCCGTCTCCTGATCGTAGAGGACTGAATGACGCTGCGAGAAGGTGCCGCGCTCGCAATCCTGACCGGACAGACGGATTTTGGTGCCCTCGGTGACGAGAGTACCGAAGGCGAGCGCTTCGGCCATCGCCCAGTCGATGCCCTCGCCGGTCTGGATCATGTTGGCGCGGTTTTCCATGAAGCGCTGGATGGTGCGATGCGCGTTGAAGCCGGCCGGAATTTCGGACAGCTTGCGGCCGACCTCCTTCAGCTGCTTCATCGGCACCGAGGTCCGTCCGCGGCGCTGCTCATCCTGATTGTCGGCCGTACGCAGACCCGACCAGGCACCGTCGAGCCAGTCGGCCTTGTTCGGCTTGTAGGACTGGCCGGCCTCGAATTCCTGTTCGAGATGGGCGCGCCAATCGGCCTTCATCTTCTCGACTTCGCCTTCGCTGATCAGGCCCTCGGCGATCAGCCGGTCCGAATAGAGCTGGACGACGGTCTTGTGCGCGCGGATCGCCTTGTACATCTTCGGCTGCGTGAACGCCGGCTCGTCGCCCTCGTTATGACCGAAGCGGCGGTAGCAGAACATGTCGATGACGACCGGCTTGTGGAATTTCATCCGGAACTCGGTCGCGACCTTGGCGGCATAGACGACGGCTTCCGGATCGTCACCGTTCACGTGGAAGATCGGCGCCTCGATCATCTTCGCCACATCAGACGGATAGGGCGAGGAGCGCGAGAAGGCCGGGTTCGTCGTGAAGCCGATCTGGTTGTTGATGATGAAGTGCACCGTGCCGCCGACACGATGCCCGCGCAGGCCCGAGAGCCCGAGAATTTCGGCGACCACACCCTGGCCGGCAAAAGCCGCGTCGCCATGCAGAATCAGCGGCATGACCTTGACGCGTTCGCGCAGCGGAATGATGTCGCCTTCGAATACGGTCGCTATCTGGTCCTGCTTGGCGCGCGCCTTGCCCATGACGACCGGATTGACGATCTCGAGATGCGACGGGTTTGCCGTCAGCGACAGGTGCACCTTATTGCCGTCGAACTCGCGGTCCGAGGAAGCGCCGAGGTGATACTTGACGTCGCCGGAACCTTCCACGTCATCGGGGGTGTAGGAGCCGCCCTTGAACTCGTGAAAGATGGCGCGGTGCGGCTTGGCCATGACCTGGGAGAGAACGTTGAGGCGGCCGCGATGCGCCATGCCAAGCACGATCTCCTTGAGACCGAGCTGGCCGCCGCGCTTGATGATCTGCTCAAGCGCCGGGATCAGCGATTCGCCGCCGTCGACGCCGAAGCGCTTCGTGCCCTTGTACTTGACGTCGATGAACTGCTCGAAGCCTTCCGCCTCGATGAGCTTCTGCAGGATCGCCTTCTTGCCCTCGGGGGTGAATTCGACGCCCTTGTCCGGCCCTTCGATGCGTTCCTGTATCCAGGCCTTCTCTTCCGGGTTGGACATATGCATGAATTCGACGCCGATGGTCGAGCAATAGGTCCGCTCGAGGATCTCGACCATCTCGCGCACGGTCGCGTATTCGAGGCCGAGCACGTTGTCGATGAAGATCTTGCGGTCGTAGTCCTTCTCTTCGAAGCCGTAGGTCTTCGGAGAGAGTTCGTCGTAATCCTCGACCGGGTCGGCAAGGCCGAGCGGGTCGAGCTTGGCGTGCAGGTGACCGCGCATGCGGTAAGCGCGGATCATCATGATCGCGCGGACGGAATCGCGCGTCGACTGATGCACCTCGGCCTCGCTGAGGGGGACGCCGGCTGCGGCAGCGACCTCCTCGGCCTTCGCCTTGACCTTCTTTTCGATGACCTTTTCGACCGTGCCCCAGTCGCCGTCGAGGGCCGAGACGAGTTCACCATTGGCGGGAATCGGCCAGTTCTGCTTCTTCCAGGAGGCGCCCTTGGCCGCTCTCACCACATCTTCGGGCCGATCGGCAAGCGCCTTGAAAAAAGACTGCCACTCGGCCGAAACGGATGAGGGGTCCGCTTCATAGCGCGCATGGAGCTGCTCGATATAGGCGGCATTGGCGCCGTCCAGAAAGGATGTGAGCTGGAATTGCTCGTTGGCCTCTTGCCTTGTCATGGTCTCTCGCGGGCTTCCGCCCGCCTCCTGACTTAAGTTGGTGTGCCGGGTTTGTCCCGGTCATGTTTGCCTTCTGCGTTTTTTCAACGGTCGGGCGCATCGTTCCGGCTGCGTCGGGCACGGTTCGGGCTGGTCGCCATCTGCGCCGCGCCCGGCGCTCATCATCGTATCTTTCGTGGCTCCAATGGGGCGGCTTGGCCGACCGCCCCATTGCAAGGTGCCACAGCGACCTTTGCGCGTCCCGGAGGACGCGCGGCGCTGCAGGAGAGTTCGTCAGCCCTTCAGGACTTCGACCAGCGTCTTGCCGAGGCGGGCAGGCGACGGCGAAACACGGATCCCGGCCGATTCCATCGCCGCGATCTTGTCTTCCGCGCCGCCCTTGCCGCCGGAGATGACGGCACCGGCATGGCCCATGGTGCGGCCGGGAGGAGCCGTGCGGCCCGCAATGAAGCCGACCATCGGCTTCTTGCGGCCGCGCTTTGCCTCGTCCTTCAGGAACTGCGCCGCTTCCTCTTCCGCCGAGCCGCCGATCTCGCCGATCATGATGATCGACTTCGTCTCGTCGTCGGCAAGGAACATTTCCAGCACGTCGATGAACTCGGTGCCCTTGACCGGGTCGCCGCCGATGCCGACTGCCGTCGTCTGGCCGAGGCCTTCATTGGTGGTCTGGAACACCGCCTCGTAGGTGAGCGTGCCGGAGCGCGAAAGCACGCCGACCGAACCCTTGCGGAAGATGTTGCCGGGCATGATGCCGATCTTGCACTCGTCGGGCGTCAGAACGCCCGGGCAGTTCGGACCGATGAGGCGCGAAGACGACCTTTCGAGCCGCGCCTTGACCTTCACCATGTCGGCGACCGGAATACCCTCGGTGATGCAGACGATGAGCGGGATTTCGGCGTCGATGGCCTCGATGATCGCCGCCGCGGCGCCGGCCGGCGGAACATAGATCACGGAAGCGTTGGCGCCGGTCGCGTCGCGCCCTTCGGCAACGGTAGCGAAGATCGGCAGTTGCTCGCCCTTGGCGCCGGCCCAGGTCTCGCCGCCCTTCTTCGGGTGGATGCCGCCGACCATCTTGGTGCCGTTGTAGGCAAGTGCCTGTTCGGTGTGGAAGGTACCGGTCTTGCCGGTTAGGCCCTGAACGAGAACCTTGGTGTCTTTGTTGATCAGGATGGACATGAAACCTCAGGCTCCCTTCACGGCTGCAACGATCTTCTGGGCGGCATCGTCCAGATCATCGGCGGAAATCACGTTGAGGCCCGATTCGTTGATGATCTTCTTGCCGAGCTCGACATTGGTGCCTTCCAGGCGCACGACGAGCGGCACCTTGAGGCCGACTTCCTTGACCGCTGCAAGCACGCCTTCGGCGATGACATCGCATTTCATGATGCCGCCGAAGATGTTGACGAGGATGCCCTTGACCGCCGGATCGGCAGTAATGATCTTGAAGGCCTGCGTGACCTTCTCCTTCGAGGCGCCGCCGCCGACGTCGAGGAAGTTGGCGGGCTCGGCGCCGTAGAGCTTGATGATGTCCATCGTCGCCATGGCGAGGCCGGCGCCGTTGACCATACAGCCGATATTTCCGTCGAGGGCGACATAGGCGAGGTCGTATTTCGACGCTTCGATTTCCTTCTCGTCCTCTTCCGTCGTGTCGCGCAGCGCGACCACATCCTCATGGCGGAAGAGCGCATTGCCGTCGAAGGAGACCTTGGCGTCGAGGACGCGCATGCGGCCGTTCTTCATGACGATCAGCGGATTGACCTCCAGCAGGCTCATGTCCTTTTCAACGAAGGCCTTGTAGAGGATCGGGAAGAGCTTCTCGGCGTCGGCACGCGCTTCGCCTTCGAGTTTCAGCGCGTCGGTCAGCGTTTTCAGATCTTCTGCGGTCACACCCTTGTCCGGGTCGATCGCGACGGTGACGATCTTCTCCGGCGTATGTTCGGCGACCGCTTCGATGTCCATGCCGCCCTCGGTCGAAACGACGAAGGCCACGCGACCGACGGAGCGATCGACGAGGATCGAGAGGTAGAGCTCGCGCTCGATATCGGCGCCGTCCTCGATATAGAGGCGGTTGACCTGTTTGCCGGCCGGGCCGGTCTGCTTGGTCACCAGCGTGTTGCCGAGCATTTCCCTGGCATTGGCGACGACTTCGTCGACCGACTTGGCCAGGCGTACGCCGCCCTTGGAATCGGCGCCGAGTTCCTTGAACTTGCCCTTGCCGCGACCACCGGCATGGATCTGGCTCTTCACCACGTAAAGCGGTCCCGGCAGCTTCTTGGCAGCCGCTTCGGCTTCGTCGGCGGAGAAGATCGCGACGCCTTCCGCGACCGGCGCGCCATAGCTCTTCAACAGAGCCTTGGCCTGGTATTCATGGATGTTCATGGGTTCTTTCCTGTCTGATAGGCCGGATGGCGGTTACTTCAGGCTGGGTGCGATATTGATGCAGGCTTCGCAAAGGCCGGCGACGGCCGCGACCGACTTGTCGAAGGCTTCCTTCTCGCCCTTGTTGAGGTCGATCTCGATGATGCGCTCGACGCCGCCGGCACCGATCACGGTGGGCACGCCGACATACATGTCCTTGACGCCGTACTGGCCGGAGAGATGAGCGGCGCAAGGCAGCACACGCTTCTTGTCCTTGAGATAAGCTTCGGCCATCTCGATCGCCGACGCTGCCGGCGCATAATAGGCCGAGCCGGTCTTCAGAAGGCCGACGATCTCGGCGCCGCCGTCACGGGTGCGCTGGATGATCTGGTCGAGCTTTTCCCTGGTGGTCCAGCCCATCTGGATGAGATCGGGAAGCGGGATGCCGGCGACGGTCGAATAGCGGGCGAGCGGCACCATCGTGTCGCCATGGCCGCCGAGCACGAAAGCGGTGATGTCCTTGACCGACACGTTGAACTCCTCGGCGAGGAAGAGCCGGAAGCGCGAGGAATCGAGCACGCCGGCCATGCCGACGACCTTGTTCTTCGGCAGGCCGGAGAACTTCTGCAGCGCCCAGACCATCGCGTCGAGCGGGTTGGTGATGCAGATGACGAAGGCGTTCGGAGCGTATTTCTTGATGCCGGCGCCGACCTGTTCCATGACCTTGAGGTTGATGCCGAGCAGATCGTCGCGGCTCATGCCGGGCTTGCGCGGCACGCCGGCCGTGACGATGCAGACGTCGGCGCCCTCGATGGCGGAATAATCGCTCGCACCGGTGAGCGACGCATCGAAGCCCTCGACCGGAGAAGACTGCGCGATGTCGAGGCCCTTGCCCTGGGGAATGCCGTCGGCAATGTCGAAAAGGACGATGTCGCCCAGTTCCTTCAGGCCGGCGAGATGCGCCAGCGTGCCACCAATCATCCCCGAACCGATAAGTGCGATCTTGTTGCGCGCCATGAAAGTGCTTCCTTTGTGATCCCAAAATGGTCAAGGCCTGAAACGCGGCAAACGCCAAACCTTCGCGAAAGCCCTTAAACGGCAAAGGGAAAAATATCAATCGATACTTTTTGGCGGAACAATTTCAATCGGTTAGATCGTAAAATTCTTACGTAAACGTAATAGTTTGCGATAGCGGACCGTCATTCCGCCGGTGTTTTTGCCGGATGTGCCGCAGCATATTCCCGGCTCTGCATCTCGATGAGACGCGAAACGGTGCGGTCGAACTCGAAGCCTTCCGTACCCTTCCTGGCGGTCAGCAGATGCTGCGGTTCGGCGACGGCCGAGGCGAACAGGCGGGCGCCCTGGTCATAGAGGGCGTCGACCAGGATGATGAAGCGCTTCGTCTCGTTGCGCAGGTGCGGCCCGAGATGCGGAACGTGGTCGAGGAAGATGGTGCTGTACTGCGCGACGATCGCAAGATAGTCGGCGGCACCGAGAGGTTGCGCGCACAGGTCGGCAAAGGTGAACCGCGCGGCCTGGCCGGCGGCCGCCGGCACGCGGATCGTTCGCCCCTTGCGGCCGATCTCGGCCGGGGCGACCGGCGCTCCGCTCGTCTCCCGATACCAGGCGCGGTCCATCGCGGCTTCCGTTTCCGGGCCTAGCGGCGACAGCCACACGGGCGTCCCATCGGTCTTGCCGAGACGGTAGTCCGTTTCCGTATCGAGCGAGACGATCTCGGCATTCGCCTTCAGGAGATCGATGAACGGCGTGAAGAGACCGCGATTGAGACCGTCGCGATAGAGATTGTCCGGCTCGACGTTGGAGGTCGCCACAAGCACGCAGCCCTTGGCGAACAGTTCGCCGAAGAGCCGCGCCAGGATCATCGCATCGGCGATGTCGGTAACGGTGAACTCGTCGAAACACAGAAGCCGCGCTTCGCCGAAGAGATCGGAGGCGACCGGCGGGATCGGATCGGCCTGCTTCGTCTCGCCGTTCTTGAGCTTCTGCCGATGCCTGTAGATGCGCTCGTGCACATCGGCCATGAATTCGTGGAAATGGGCGCGGCGCTTGCGCTGGATCGGCACCGCGTCGAAGAACATGTCCATCAGCATGGTCTTGCCGCGCCCCACGCCGCCGTGGATATAGAGGCCCTTGACAGCCGGCTGGTCCTTCCTGCGCGCCGCAAAGAGCCAGCCGAGCGCATTGGTCTTGCGCGAGGGGCGGCTTGCCAGGAGATCCGCCGTCAGGCGGTCGAGCCTCCTCGCGATTGCGAGCTGAGCGGGGTCGCGCTGCCGCTCGCCGGCTGCGACGAGCGCCTCGAGCTTGTGGATGATGCTGTCGTCAGGGTTGAGCACGATGCGTCCAGGGCCGCCATGGCCGTTTGGAGGAGGATGGCGGCCGCGGCGGCGGAAGGCGCTCTGCCGCATCCCGCCCCTTGTCCGGCCGCAAGACCGGCCGTGAGTTGGTCGTTAGCGGCTGAGGCTGACCGGCTGCCCGCCGTTGGTCGAACCGTCGAAGCGCGCATCGGCGGTCTTGTAGAGCCGAGCGATCGGATTGCCGCTGCGGTCCTTGAGAACGACCTGCTTGCCCGCCACTTCCCACGATCCCATGGTCGTCAGCTCGCCGGCGCAGCCGCGGGTGCCGCCGCGCGAACCGCTGCCGAGATTGGTGAGCGTCAGGAACATGTCGCAGGAACTGCCGGCGCTCGAAACCCGCCAGTTGCCGACCATGGACTCTTTCGTCACATCGAGCGCATTGCTGGCTGCGGCCACTTCCGTACCGGCCGACGCGCCGGGCGCGGCGGTGCCTCCCGTCGGCGCGGCCGGGAACTGCGACGCACCGGCCGGAGGCGGCAATTGCCCCGTCGAGACGGTAGGTACTGGTTGCGCCTGCAGGGGAGCGGGAGCGCGAGAAACATCCTGAGAACCGAAACCACCGAAGGACGTCCGCTGGCATCCGGTCAGCGCAAGTACAACCGCCAACCCGACCGCCGCATGTGAAACCCGCATATCTTCACCCCCGATATTGTCCGCGAACCATGATGCAACGCGATAATATAGGCCGAATTACAGCAAAACCACCTTTCAAATCAAGGCAAGCCTTTTGGCGCCCGGTAGTTGCAGGATTGAGACGCCCGTCGAATCCGCCGTTCAGAGGGCCGCGCCCGTCTGCCGGTCGAAGACATAAACCTGGCTGCGGTCCATTGCCGCCTTGAAGAGTGTTCCATGGCGGGCCGGGTGGTCGCCGTCGACGACGGCGGTTACCTGTTCCCCGGCGAATTCGAAGAGGACATGCGTCTGGGCACCGGTCGGCTCGACCAGCAGCGTCTGGCCGGCAATGGCATTGCCCTCCCCGCCCGCGATGAAATGTTCCGGGCGCAACCCGATCCGGACCGCTTGGCCGATGCGCACCTTGCGTTCCGGCGCGATGCGGATCGCCGATCCGTCGCTGAGGCGCACCGCCGGCTCCCCGTCCTCGGCATCGACCGTTCCGTCGAGGACGTTCATGGCCGGGGAGCCGATGAAACCCGCGACGAAGAGGTTGGCGGGCGTGCGGTAGAGCTCCAGCGGCGTGCCCACCTGCTCAATCCTGCCGCCGTTCAAGACGACGATGCGGTCGGCGAGCGTCATCGCCTCGATCTGGTCATGGGTCACGTAGATCGAGGTGGTGGCGACCTTCTGGTGCAAAGCCTTGATCTCGGTGCGCATCTGCACCCGGAGCTTGGCATCGAGATTGGAGAGCGGCTCGTCGAACAGGAAGACGGCCGGGTCACGGACGATCGCGCGGCCCATCGCCACGCGCTGGCGCTGGCCGCCGGAAAGCTGGCTCGGCTTGCGATCGAGAAGCTCCGTCAGCGCCAGCATGCGGGCCGCCTCGCCCACCTTTTTGTCGATCTCGGGACGGGAGAGACCGGAGAGCTTGAGGTTGAAGCCCATGTTCTCGGCGACCGACATGTGCGGGTAGAGCGCGTAGGACTGGAAGACCATGGCGATGTTGCGCTCGCGCGGCGTCAGCGGATTGACCACCGTGCCGCCGATCAGCACCTCGCCGTCGCTGATCTCCTCCAATCCGGCGATCATGCGCAGCAAGGTGGATTTGCCGCAGCCGGAGGGACCGACGAGCGCGATGAATTCACCCTCCGCGATCGAGAGAGATACACCGTGGACCACCTCGAGCGCAGCATAGCTCTTGCGGATGTCCCTGAGTTCGACCGATGCCATATGCTTTTCTCCTTGGAACGATGGGTCGGGGAAGGGGCTCAGGATTTCACCGCGCCGGCCGTAAGCCCGGCGATGATGTGCTTCTGGGCGAGAAAGAAGACGATGACCGTCGGCAGGATCGTCAGCGTGATGAAGGCGAGCACGAGCTGCCAATCGGTCCCGAACTCGCCGCGATAGACCATGATGCCGAGCGGCCAGGGATATTTCGTCTCCGTGTTCAGCATGATCAGCGGCAGGATGTAGCTGTTCCAGCTGTGCACGAAGGTGATGATGCCGACTGTCGAGACGATGGGGCGCGATAGCGGCAGGGAAATGTACCAGAAGAAGCGGATGTAGCCGCAGCCGTCGACGAAGGCGGCCTGGAAGAGTTCTTCCGGCAGGTTCCTGAAATAATTGCGGAAAAGCAGGATGCTCATGCCGAGGCCGAAGGCGACCTGGGGCAGGATCACGCCCCAATAGGTGTCGAGCAGACCGAGATCGCGGATGCGGATGAAGAGCGGCAGGATAGCCGTTGCCGCCGGGAACATGAGTCCGATCAGGAAGTAGTTCAGCAAATGGTTCGAGCCGAAGAACCTGACATGGGCGAAGGTGAAGGCGGCCATGGCCGAAACGATGACGGTCAGCACCACCGTTGCGGCGGCGATGAACAGCGAGTTCAGCATCTGCCGCCAGTAGCGGTCGCCGAAAAGGATATCGAGATAGTTCGACCACAGCCATTCGGAAGGCAGGCCGAAAGGATTGACGCGCAGGTCGCCGAGCGACTTGAAGCCGCCAAGCGCCGTGGTGACCAGGGGCAGCAAGACCAGCACCGCCACCAGTGACAGCGACACATAGAGATAGAGGCGGCTGGCTGCGGTCATGCGAACGGAAGAAGTCGTGTCAGTCATGGCGCATGAATATCCGTTTGTAGCCGAAGGCGAGGGTGACGCAGATGACGAAGAGGACCACGCCGACCGCGCTTCCGAGCCCCACCTGCATGCGGGTGACGCCGTAGGTGTAGAGGAAGGTCACCATGGTCTGCGTCGAGTTCGACGGCCCGCCGCCGGTGAGCGGCATGATCAGGTCGAAGAGTTGCAGCGATCCGATGACGGCGAAGAAGATCGAAAGCCGGACGGTCGAGCCGAGGAGCGGCAGGGTCACGTAGCGGAATTTCTGCCAGCCTGTCGCCCCGTCGATCTCGGCAGCTTCGAGCACGCTCCGGTCGACCGCCTGCAGGCCGGCGATGAACAGCATCATGTGGAAGCCGAAATATTTCCAGATGATGACGGCAAGCACCGCATAGATGGCAAGGCTGCGGTCGGCGAGCACGTAAGGGGTGGCCACGCCGAAGAAGCCGGCGAGCGCCGCAACGAGACCGTAGTCGCCATCATAGACGAAACGCCAAATGAGCCCGGCTGCGACATCCGCCAACACGTAGGGCAGAAAGAAGATCAGACGGAAGGCGACGACGCCGGCGATCCTGTGCGCGAGCATCATCGCAAGCCAGAGGGCGAGCGGAATCTGCAGGAGCACCGAAACGAGAATGATGATGCCGTTGTTGATCAGCGCACGCGAGAAGGCCGCGTTGTTGAACAGCACCTCGAAATTGCGCAAGCCCACGAACTGCGTCGGGGTACCGTAGCCGTTCCAGCGATAGAGGCTGTACCAGGCCGCCTCCCCCATCGGCAGGATGACGAACACGGTGAAGAGCAGCAGGGCCGGCGGCAGGAAGAGGATGAGCACCGGCAGGCGCCCGCGCACGGTCGGGCTCCTGTACCGCACGTTCTTGCGGCTTGCCGTGGCCGGCACCGCGTTCATCGTCGCAGTCGCGTCGGTCATCTGGTCCTCGCAAAGGTCGTTCCGAATGGTCGAAGGAAGGCCGGGCGACGGGATCCCCCGCCGCCCTCGCTTACGCACTCATTCGAGCTCGCGTGCATCCTGGATCATCCGGGCGCCCTCTTCCGAGGACATCTGTCCGGAGACGATCTCGACGGAAACGTCGTTCACGACGCGGCCGACGGAGGGGCCGAGATCCTGGTCGAAATAGTTCTGATGCCAGGTCGAGGCCGCGAGCTGGTCGGCCGAAGCCCGCACAAGCGGGTTGGTGACGCCATCCTCGGCGCCTGCCGCCGCCGGGACGATCATGCCGATGCTCGCCATCAGCCGCTCGTTTTCCGCATTGGTCAGGTAACGCAGGAAATCGAGCGCTTCGGGCGGAGCATTCTTGCTCACCGCCCAACCATTGAGGCCGCCAAGCGTGTCGGTGGCGGCACCCGCCCCGCCCTCGACGGCGGGGAAGGGAAAGCGGCCGATATTCTCGGCTGCGAGGCCCTTGCCGTCGCCGGAATTGGCGCGCTGGGTGGCCTCGGTATTCTCGAAACTCAGGATCATCGCCGCCTTGCCGTCGCCGAAGAGGCCAAGCGTCTGCGGCCAGTTCGCCCCGAGATAGCCGCCCTGGAACGGCTCGAGCTTGCCAAGTTCGGCGAGCTGCTCGCCGGCCTTGATGATCGCGGGCTGCAGGAAGCCTTCGCCCTCGTTGTTCTTGGCATCCTCGAAGACCTGCTGGCCCCCGTTGCGCATGACGAGATAGCTCCAGTAGAAATGCAGCGGCCACTTGTCGCCGCCGCCGCCGGCGATCGGCGTGATGCCGGCCTCCTTCAGCGTCTTCACCGCCGTGAGGAAGTCGTCCCAGGTCTTGATGTCCTCGGCCTTGACGCCGCCCTTCTGAAACAGCTCCTTGTTGTAGAAGAAGCTGATCGTTCCCATTTTGAAGGGAACCGCATAAATTCTGTCGTCGAAGGTGAAGCCCTTGAGCGCAGCCGGATTGTAGCTCTTCTCCCAGGCTCCGCCGTCGGCGCGCATCGCCTCCGTCAGATCCATGAGCGCGCCGGTCTCGGATTGCTGTTTCAGCACGCCGCCGCCCCAGCTATAGAAGAAATGCGGCGCGTCGTCCGATTGCAGAAGCGTCGGCAGCTTCGCCTTGAATGCCTCGTTTTCCAGGAACTGGAGCTGAATGTCGACGCCCGCATGTTCCGATTCGTGCTTTGCAGCGATGTCCTCCCACATTTTTACATAGGCCGGAACAGTCTCCAGATGAAGCCACTTGACCACCGTATCGGCGGATGCGTGGCTCGCATCGAAGAGGGCCATGGCGGCTACGGCAGCAAGCGCGGAAAGTCTGGTCGCGCGCAGAGACGCCGACCCGCGTTCAAGCATCATCATCATTCTCCTCCCATATCTCCTCCGGAAGGGGGCAAAACGTCCTCTTCATTTTGTCCCCGATGCGGATTAATTCAGAGGAGATGCCGCCAAATGTCAACAGCCGCCGCGAATATTTCGGGCGCTCCGCTTGACAGGAGGCGCTAATTGCCCGTTATTTAATTCGTATTCCTGCTAAATGATTTGACCCGCCCAGCCAGCCAATCGAGCACGCGAGCATCCTGCAGACCGATGAAGACCGCCGATCCCGAACTGATGCGCGCGATAAATCGCTTCAACGTGCTCGACACGATCCGCCGGCACGGCCCTATTTCACGCGTCGAGATCAGCGAGCGCACCGAACTGTCCACGACCACCGTTTCCGCGATCACCGCGTCGCTGCTTGACGACGGCCTCATCCTGACCCGGCACGAGGGCGATATCCGCAATGCTGCCGCAAGGGGCCGCCCGCGCGTCATGCTGGAGCTCGACCCGGAGGCCGCCCGGGTCGTGGGCGCCAAGATCGCCGCCAACCGTATGGTTTTCGCCGTCACCAACTTCCGCGGCGAGGTGCTCTCCGATCTGACTTTGCCGATCCGGGTCGACCGCCAGCCGATCGCCGTCATCGCCGATCTGATCGAGGACGGCGTGCGCCGCTGCGTGGTCGACGCCGATCTTTCGCTCGACGATATCGATTCGATCTGCATCGGCCTGCCGGGCGTGGTCGAACACCGCACCGGTCATGTCCGCTCCAGCCCGATCTTCCGGGAAACGGACGTCGATTTCGCGAGCGAGATGACGAGCAGGCTCAACGTCGCGACGATCGTCGAGAGCGATGCGCATGCCATCACGCTTGCCCACCACTGGTTCGGGCACGCCCGCGACCTCGACGACATGGTGCTCGTTTCGCTCGAGCAGACGCTCGGTCTCGGCGTGCTGCATGGCGGCCAGCTTTTCCGCGGCGCGGGAGGTCTGAGCCATAATCTCGGCGATCTCGTGCTCGCGGTCGGCGAGAGCCGGACCGTCCGCCTTTCGACGCTCGCTGGGGAGAACGCTATTCTCGGCGACCACCCGATGGACGGGAGGTTCGCCGAAGCGGTGCGCCTCGGACGGGGCATGACGCATGCGCAGACGCTGATCGCGGCGGAGGATGACGCACTGATCGCGGCCGCCTCGCGGGCCGGAGAGGCGATCGGGCTCGCCGTCGCCAACATCGTGACGCTGTTCGGACCGCCGCGCGTCGTCATCGTCGGTTCGAGCCTGTCGCTCGGCACCGTTTTCGTCGAGAGCATCCGCCGGTCCTTTCAGAATGCGATCCCGCCCTCGATCTCGACGGTCGCCGAACTCGTCTTCGACGAATCGGCCGACGAGACCTGGGCCCAGGGGGCGGCCGTCGTGGCGCTCTGCGAACTTTACGAGTCCCCCTGGGGGACGACCGGACCGGCGCCGGCGCTTTGATGCCCCGCGCCGAACTTACCTATCATTTCGGGAGGAGACTGATGGAAAAACTCGGTATCGGCATCATCGGCTGCGGCAACATCTCGTCGGCCTATTTGAAGGCGATGGCAGCCTTTCCGATCCTTGACATCCGCGGCATTGCTGACCTGAACCGCAGTCTCGCCGAACAGCGCGCCGCAGAGTTCAACGTTAAGGCCCGCGACATCGCCGATCTCCTCGCGGACCCGTCGATCGAGCTCATCGTCAACCTGACCGTGCCGAAGGCGCACGCGACGGTCGCCATGCAGGCGCTCGATGCCGGCAAGCACACCTATTCCGAAAAGCCGCTCGCCACCGACTTGGCTGACGGACGCAAGCTGGTGGCGCTGGCTCGCGAGAAGGGCCTGCGGATCGGCGCCGCCCCGGACACCTTCCTCGGCGGCTCGCATCAGACGGCACGCGCAATCGTCGATTCCGGCGTGCTCGGCACGCCCGTCGGCGGCACCGCCACCTTCATGTGCCCGGGCCACGAGCGCTGGCATCCCAATCCGGACTTCTATTACGACGTCGGCGGCGGGCCGATGCTCGACATGGGTCCCTACTACATCACCGACCTCGTCAACCTCCTCGGCCCGGTCGCCAAGGTTGCCGGCTTTGCCACGGCGGCACGGAAGGAGCGGACCATCACCAGCGAAGCGCGCAACGGCGAACGCATCCCCGTCCGCGTGCCGACCCATGTCGCCGGCATCATGGCCTTCGAGAACGGGGCCGTCGTGCAGATCGGCATGAGCTTCGATGTGGCGGGGCACAGGCATGTGCCCCTCGAACTCTATGGAACCGAGGGCACGCTGATCGTCCCGGATCCGAACCATTTCGGCGGTCAGATCGAGCTACTGAAAAAGGGCGGCGCCTTCGAGCAGACTGCGACGAACGAGCCCTATGCCGACGGCAATTACCGCTCGATCGGGGTGGCCGACATGGCACACGCCATCCGCTCGGGCCGGCAGCACCGGGCAAACGGAGACCTCGCCTTGCACGTGCTGGAGGTCATGGAAGCGTTCCACAAGGCGGCCGATACCGGCACCACCATCAGCATCAGCACGAAGGCCGAGCGGCCGGCACCTCTGTCGGAATCGCTCGTCGACGGCCGCATCGGCCGCTAGTCCAGTTGAGGAGGAATGAGAATGCGCGAGGCACTGATCGTCTGGGGCGGCTGGAGCGGGCACGAGCCGCAGGAATGCGCCCATATCATCCGCGACATACTGCAGGAGGACGGGTTCAAGGTCTATCTGGAACACACGACCGAAGCCTTCGCCGATCCGTCGATCCACGACCTGTCGCTGATCGTTCCGATCATGACGATGTCGAAGATCGAGAAGGAAGAGGTAAAGAATCTCGCCGCGGCCGTCGAGGGAGGCGTCGGTATCGCCGGCTATCACGGCGGTGCCGGCGATGCCTTCCGCGAGAGCGTCGAATACCAGTTCATCATCGGCGGGCAGTGGGTGGCCCACCCGGGGAACATCATCGACTATCGCGTGAACATCTCCCGGCCCGACGACCCGCTGATGGAAGGCATCTCCGATTTCCCCTACACCTCGGAGCAATATTACATGCATGTCGACCCGTCGAACGAGGTGCTGGCGACGACGACCTTCTCCGGCGAGCATGCCTCATGGATCGAAGGCGTCGTGATGCCGGTGGTCTGGAAGCGCAGGCATGGAAAGGGCCGGGTCTTCTACTCCTCGCTCGGCCATGTGGCGAAAGAGTTCGAGGTGCCCGAGATGCGCACGATCTTCCGCCGCGGCGCGAATTGGGCTGCGCGCTGAAAGGAAACAGCGGGTCGCCCCTTTGCGGACCTGACGGTTCGAGGGAATGCCGAGCGTCGGAATGCCCTCAACCGGATCAATGATCGACGCCCGCATAGGCGCGATCGCCCCAGAGCTTCTCGACCGTCCGGTTCCTGCCGCAACCGTTGCGGTAGTACCAGTAGCGGATGGGGTTCCGCTTGCCGAAATCCTGATGGTAGTCTTCCGCCGGCCAGAATTTCGCCGCGCCCTCGACGGGCGTGACGATCGGCCGGCCGAGCTCCGCCTCGGCCTTGATCTTTTCCGCCTTCGCGTCCATCGCCTGCCTCTCGTTCAGCGCATAGATCGCGGTCGTATAGGCAAAGCCCCGATCGCAGAACTGGCCGTCCCCATCCGTCGGATCCGTCGTGCGGAACAGAATGCCGACGAGCTCCGCATAGGAGACCCGGTCTGGATCGAACTTCACGCGCACCACCTCGCGGTGTCCACTCCTCGCATAATCTTCATAAGTGGGGTTCGCGCTCTTGCCGCCGGCATAGCCGGAGATCGTTTCGAGAACGCCGGGCACGGCGTCGAAGTCGCTCTCGACGCACCAGAAGCAGCCGCCGGCGAAGATCGCATATTGCGGCTCAGCCGCCCGCGCCGGCAGCAGCAGGAAACAAGTGACGAGAAAACCGAGCAGCAGGCGAAGCATCGGCGGCCCTCCATCCTCGGCTATTACCTAACCGCCTCGCCGCGCGTTTCAAATCACTTAGCAACACGTCGATGTGACGGACGTGAAAGCAAACGGCGAGCCGTGGCCCGCCGTTGAAACGCTGCTGAAAACATCTGCAGGTCGGAAGGTCAGAACCGCCGCTCGACCAGCATCTTCTTGATCTCGCCGATCGCCTTGGCTGGGTTCAACCCCTTCGGACAGGCCTGGGCGCAGTTCATGATCGTATGGCAACGATAGAGCCGGAACGGATCTTCCAGATTGTCGAGACGCTCGCCGGTCGCCTCGTCCCTGGAATCGATCAGCCAGCGATAGGCCTGCAGGAGGACGGCGGGGCCGAGATAGCGGTCGCCGTTCCACCAATAGCTCGGACAGGAGGTCGAGCAGCAAGCGCAGAGAATGCACTCATAGAGCCCGTCGAGCTTCAGGCGATCCTCGTGGCTCTGCCGCCATTCCTTGGCCGGCGTCGGCGAAACCGTCTTCAGCCAGGGCTCGATCGAACGGTGCTGGGCATAGAAGTTGGTGAGGTCAGGCACGAGGTCCTTCACAACGGGCATATGCGGCAGCGGATACACCTTCACGGCGCCCTTCACCTCATCCATGCCCTTGGTGCAGGCGAGCGTGTTGGTACCGTCGATATTCATCGCGCAGGAGCCGCAGATGCCTTCGCGGCAGGACCGTCGCAGCGTCAGCGTCGGATCGATCTTGTTCTTGATATAGAGCAGACCGTCCAGAACCATAGGCCCGCAATCGTCGATATCGATGTAATAGGTGTCGATTCTCGGGTTCTTGCCATCGTCCGGATTCCAGCGATAGACCCGGTATTCGCGCAGGTTCGCCGCGCCTACCGGTTTCGGCCACACCTTGCCTTCGGTGATCTGCGAGTTCTTGGGGAGAGCGAGTTCAACCATGTGCCTTAGTCCTCGAGATCAGTAGACGCGCGCCTTGGGCTCGATCTTATGGGGATCGATGCCTTCGGCGATCAGCTCGGTGTGAACCGGACGGAAATCGAGCCGGACGTCGCCCGCGTCGTTGACCCAGGCAAGCGTGTGCTTGCGCCAGTTGACGTCGTCGCGGCCGCCGAGCGGGCCGTCCTTGTAGTCCTCCCGCGCATGCGCGCCGCGGCTTTCCTTGCGCGCCTCGGCGCCGTAAACGGTGGTGATGGCATTGGCCATCAGATTTTCGAGCTCCAGCGTCTCGACGAGATCCGAGTTCCAGATCATCGAGCGGTCGGTAACCCTGACATCCGGCAGTTCTTTCCAGATCGCCGACAGGCGCCGGCAGCCGGATTCGAGCGACTCCTGCGTGCGGAACACGGCCGCGTCTTCCTGCATGGCGCGCTGCATCTTGTCGCGCAGCACGGCCGTCGGCGTGGCGCCATTGGCGTGCCGCAGCCGGTCGAAACGCTCCATGATGCGATCGCAGGCGGCGGTATCGACCTCCGGCACCGCCTCGTTGCGGTCGATGATCTGGCCGGCGCGGATCGCAGCCGCCCGGCCGAAGACGACGAGGTCGATCAGCGAGTTCGAGCCGAGCCGGTTTGCGCCGTGCACCGAAGCGCAGCCGGCTTCGCCGACGGCCATCAGGCCAGGCGCGATGCGCTCCGGGTTCTGGCTGTCCGCGTTCAGCACCTCGCCCCAGTAATTGGTCGGCACGCCGCCCATATTGTAGTGGACGGTCGGCAGCACCGGAATCGGTTCGCGCGTTACGTCGACGCCGGCGAAGATCTTCGCCGATTCCGAAATGCCCGGCAGGCGCTCATGCAGCACCGCGGGATCGAGGTGGTCGAGATGCAGGAAGATGTGATCCTTGTTCTTGCCGACGCCGCGACCTTCGCGGATTTCCATCGTCATGCAGCGGGAAACGACGTCGCGCGAGGCAAGGTCCTTGGCCGACGGCGCGTAGCGCTCCATGAAGCGCTCGCCTTCGGAATTGACGAGATAGCCGCCCTCGCCGCGGGCGCCTTCGGTGATCAGGCAGCCTGCGCCGTAGATGCCGGTCGGATGGAACTGCACGAATTCCATGTCCTGAAGCGGCAGTCCCGCGCGCGCGATCATGCCGCCGCCGTCGCCCGTGCAGGTATGCGCCGAGGTCGCGGAGAAATAGGCGCGGCCGTAGCCGCCGGTCGCCAGCACCACCATCTTGGCCGCGAAGCGGTGGATCGTTCCGTCGTCGAGGTTCCAGGCGACGACGCCGGTGCAGCGACCGTCATCCGCCATGATCAGGTCGATGGCGAAATATTCGATGAAGAATTCGGCATTGTTCCGGAGCGACTGGCCGTAGAGCGTATGCAGGATCGCGTGGCCGGTGCGGTCGGCGGCAGCGCAGGTACGCTGCACCGGCGGCCCTTCGCCGTAGTTCTGCATGTGGCCGCCGAAGGGGCGCTGATAGATCTTGCCCTCCTCGTTGCGCGAGAAGGGGACGCCATAGTGCTCGAGTTCGTAAACCGCTTTCGGCGCCTCCATGGCGAGATACTGCATGGCGTCGACATCGCCGAGCCAGTCGGAACCTTTGACCGTATCGTAGAGGTGCCACTGCCAGCAGTCGGGCGTCATGTTCTGCAGCGAAGCGGCGATGCCGCCCTGTGCCGCGACCGTATGCGAACGCGTCGGGAAAACCTTGGTGATGCAGGCCGTCCTCAGGCCCTGCTCAGCCATGCCGAGGGTCGCGCGCAGGCCCGCCCCGCCGGCGCCGACGACGACGACGTCGAAGGAGTGGTCGACATATTGATATGCCTTGCCGTTTGCAGCGGGCGAACTGATCGATGCCATGACGAAATTACCCTGCAAAAGCGATCTTCAGGACGGCGAAAAGACAGAGCCCGCCGACTGCGATCGTGAAGAATATGTTGAGCATGAGAAGCGCTATCTTGGCGCCCTCCCCATGGACGTAGTCCTCGATGATGACCTGCATGCCGATCTTCATGTGAACGAGACCGGCGACGACCATCAGCCCCATGATTACCGCCACGAACGGATTCGAAAGTGCCGCCACCAGTTCCGCATGCGGCGCTCCCGCGTAATGGGCGAGGAAGACGATGAAGAAGATCGTGAGCGGTATGCTGGCTACGGCCGTGAGGCGCTGCCGCCAGAAGTGATCCGTGCCTTCCTTTGCCGAACCGAGACCCCGGACCTTGCCGAGAGGTGTGCGCATGTTCATGTCGAGTCCCTTAACGCGCGAGATAGCCGACGATCCAGATGACGAGCGTCAGCGTCACCGATGCGACGATCATGGCCTTCGCCATCCTCGTCGCGAAGTGTTTCTCATAGCCGTAACCGAGATCCCAGGCGAGGTGGCGGATGCCGCCCAGCAGATGGTGCATCAGGGCCCAGGTATAGCCGAAGAGAACGACCTTGCCGATGAGCGTGCCGAAAAACCAGTTCACCCAGTCGTAATAGGCAGCGCCCGAGGCCGCTGCGATCAGCCACCAGGCAACCAGGAGCGTGCCGAAATAGAGCGCGCCGCCGGTGATGCGGTGCATGATCGACATGACCATGGTGGGGATCGGCTTGTAGATTTGAAGATGCGGCGAGAGCGGCCGGCTTCTTGTGACATTCGTCATCGGAACCTCGCGGGATGACCGGATCTGCGTCCAAAACTGGACTCATTTCGTCCGGTATCGCACCGATTGTGCGCAATTCAGTCATCCGGACCTTTAATCACCATAATGCTTCACGACAAGTGTGTTTGCAGTGCAAAATCAATTTAATCGATTTGACGGAAAGCGGCATTTTCAGGCCTTGCAGAGACATCGGGCGTTTTAACGATATGCACGAAAAAACCCAACCGAATCCGTGACATTTCGCGGCGGCTGCCGCAGGATGCGCCTTAACGCTTTGTTAACGACGATCCGGAGGCAGCGCGGAATGGACATCTCTCGAATGGTCCGTGCGACCAAAGTTCTAGTCCTGGCCCTCGCACTTGCGATGCCCTCCGGTCTGCCCGTGAGGGCGGCCGAAAGCGACGGTTTCGCTAATGCGGAGACCCGTACCCGCCATGTCCGGTTCAAACACCGGGTGCCGCATCACGCCTGGGGTAAGGGGCATGGCCGCCATGGCTTCCATTTCAGCAACCGACGCCGTCACCGCTCCGCGACGCATGCCGACGGTTTTTCGTCCGCTGCTTCCAGGGGCCTGCCCGATGTTCAGACTCGCACCCGTCATGTGCGTCCGAGATATCCCTGGCCGGGATATCCCAGGCATCGCCACACCCGTCGCGGGCGGGACCATGGACCCGTGGTGATCATCAGTCGGGGCGGATATCCTTCCGCCGGTTACGACAGCTATGGGAATTACGACTTCCCCACACCTATTCCGGATATCGGCACCTATGCCGGCGGTCTTTCGGCTTACCGCGATGAAGGCAACGGCATCTATTTCAGCCGGGACGGCGGTTACTCCTATCTTGCCGGGGATACCGTCGCAGCCGGCCCGACTTCGAAACGTGCGAAGATCATCGTCGTCTCGCCGCAGGTCAATGCCAGCGCATGCTCGTGGGAGCACGGCGTCTGCGTCGTCAGACCGTAGGGTTTGCGCTGCGGACCACCCGTCCCCGCAAGGGAATGGGTTGGGGAGGAGATTCCCTGCGAATCGCAGTCACCCCGTGAGGGTGCCGAACCGCCAGACCGTCGTGCGCTTCACCTCACTGTCTTCGAGCGCCCGCGTCACCGGCACCTCGTAGGTGGCAAGCGCCGTCATCCGCGCGCGCGGACAATAGGACCGCCCCGGATCGCCGACCAGCACGACGGCACCGGCACGTTCGAGCGCGTCGAACCAGGGAAGGAGCAGATCGGCGAAGCTCTTGTCGTAGAAGACGTCGCCGGCAAGGTAAATGTCGGCGGCCCGTTCCGAGCCGACGATATCGGTTCCCGTGAAGGCTATCGATACCCCGTTGAGCTCGGCGTTCAGCCGCGCGGCCGTCCCGGACCACGGGTCTATATCGGCGGCGACGACTTCATTCGCACCGGCCATCTTCGCCGCGATGGCGACGAGCCCGGAACCGGAGGCGAAATCGATGACTCGGCGGCCACGCACCGTCTCGGGGTGTTCGAGGATATAGCGGGCGAGCCCCTGCCCGCCCGCCCAGGCAAAGGCCCAGAAGGGTGGCGGCAGGCCGATCTGCTCCAGCTCGTCCTCGGTCTTCAGCCACAATTCATGCGCCTCACCCGCAAGGTGCAGGCGGATTTCCGGCACATGCGGCGGCGTAAGAATGTCGGTGTTGGCGCGAATGAAGCTTTCCGGATCGGTCTTCACGACTGTCTCCCAGCGGGATCCGAGGATCTGGGACCGATGTTCGGACACGTCACGCTGAAACCCCAAGCTATCGGGGCGGGTTCTCGAGTCCGCCCATGCGGCAGACCTCGATCCACTCGTCTTCCGTCACCGGCTGCACCGAAAGGCGCATCGAAGTAACGAGCGACATCTTCGCGAGCTTCGGGTTTTCCTTGATCTCCTTCAAGGTGACGGGCCGCGGCATGTCCATCACCGCGCGGATGTCGACGCAATCCCAACGGGCATCGCCCTCGGCCGTCGAATCCGGATGCGAAAGCGCGCAGACCTCGGTGATCCCGACGATCTCCAGCCCCTCGTTGGAATGATAGAAGAAGCCCTTGTCGCCGATCTTCATCGCCCGCATGTTGTTGCGCGCCAGATAGTTGCGCACGCCGGTCCACTCGGTACCCTTCTCGCCCGCATCCTTCTGCATCTGCCAGGACCATTTGGCCGGTTCGGATTTATAGAGCCAGAACGCCATCGCTCCTCAAGCCTCCGGATTGTTGAACACCCAGTTATAGGCCTTGATCTCGACATTTGAGAAAAGACCCGCCTTCGCATAGGGATCGGCCTCGGCGACCGCCTTCGCCTCTTCGATCGTGTCGGCCCTGACGATCACAAGACTACCCGTCGGCTTGCCGTCGCCTCCGAGAAACGGGCCGGCGATCTTAAGAATGCCCCGGGCATTGAGGTCGTCGAGATAGGCGAGATGGTCGGGCCGCGTGTCGAGCCTGAGTTGCAGCGCGCCGGGCTTGTCCGTGCAGAGCAGTGCGAAAAGCATCATTCCTCCTGGAGAGTTGGCTGGAGTGTTTGGCAGGTCATTCCTGAGTTATCGGGCGCGACATCAACTGCTCAAGCGCGGTTCGGACGTCGAGCTTGCCGTCGATGATGGCGGCGACCGCCTCGGTGACCGGCATTTCGATGCCGAGATCGCGGGCGACGCGGGCAGCCACCGAGGCGGCGAACGCACCTTCGACGAGTTCGCCGCGCTCGCCCCCGGCGCGACCGCTCCTGCCGAGCGCTATCCCGAAGCGCAGGTTGCGCGACTGGTGGCTCGTCGCGGTCAGCACGAGATCGCCGAGCCCGGAAAGCCCGTGTACCGTATCGGGCTCGCCGCCCTTCGCCACGATGAAGCGGGACATTTCCGCAAGGCCGCGGGAGATCAGCGCCGCGCGGGCAGAATCGCCGAGCCCCGCGCCTTCGACGATGCCGCAGGCGATCGCCAGCACGTTCTTCAAGGCTCCGCCGAGCTGTACGCCGATCCGGTCCTCCGACGGGTAAAGCCTAAAGGTCGGTCCGGACAGCGCGCCGGCGAGTTCGGTCGCGACGCCATCCGGCGCGGCGATGACCATCGCCGTCGGCAGGCCTTTGGCGATGTCGGCAGCAAAGCCCGGGCCCGACAGCACGCCGATCCTGTGTCCCGGCAGTTCCTCGCCGAGCACATCGGTCAGCAGCCGGCCGGTCGATTGCTCCATACCCTTGGCGCAGGTGACGATCGTCGCATCGGTCCTGATCCGGGTGCCATAGCTGCGGGCACCCGCTCGCTGCTCCTGCGACGGCATGGCAAAAAGGACGATATCGGCATCCGAAAGCACGGCGGCCTCGGAAGAAAAGGCAAGTCCGGCGGGAAGAGAAACGCCAGGAAGGACTGCTTCGTTTCGACCGGTTCGGCGGCATTCGTCGGCCACCTCCGGCCGGCGTGCGAGCAGCGTGACCTTCGCCGTTTCCTTGGCTGCAGCAACGGCCGCAAGCGCCGTCCCGAAGGCACCAGCACCGACAATGACGATCTCTTGCACGCTTTTCGATCTGCCGGTCATCTTCGATCCATCATGCCTTGGCGCCGCGTCTGCCCGAGCCGATCAAGGCCTTTGCTTCGGCGTCGAGCGGCCAGCGCGAACGCGGGGCCACGTCGAGAGGGTCCGCCGACACGCCCGCCGCCAGGCGCTCCGCACCGGCCCAGGCGATCATCGCGGCGTTATCGGTGCAAAGCTGCAGCGGCGGTGCGACGAAACGGAAACCGTGCTCGTCGCAGAGCGATTGCAGCGTCCGGCGCAATGTCTGGTTTGCGGCGACCCCGCCGGCGACGACGAGGGCCGGTTGCTCCACCGAAGCGAAGTCCCCCCGGAACCGCTTCAGGCCGCGCCCGACCCGATCCCTGAGCGTGCGGGAAATGGCGCGCTGGAAAGAGGCGCAGACGTCGGCGATGTCCCGGTCCGTCACCGGTTCCAGCGCCTGCGCCGCCTGGCGGACCGCCGTCTTCAGGCCGGAAAAGGAGAAGTCGAGCCTGGCGTCGCCGACGAGCGGCCGGGGGAAATCGAAGCGCTGCGGATCGCCGGTTTGTGCCGCCCGCTCGACGGCCGGCCCGCCCGGATAGGGAAGACCGAGCAGCTTGGCCGTCTTGTCGAAGGCCTCGCCGAGCGCATCGTCGATCGTCGTGCCCCAGCGCTGATAGTCGCCGACGCCCTTGACGAGGATCAGCTGCGTGTGGCCGCCCGAGACGAGCAGCATCAGATAGGGAAAGGAAAGGCCGTCGGTCAGCCGCGCCGTCAGCGCGTGTCCTTCGAGGTGATTGATCGCATAGAGCGGTTTGCCCGTCGCTCGTGCGATCGCTTTTCCGGTCATCAGCCCGACGATGAGCCCGCCGATCAGGCCGGGGCCGCTTGTCGCAGCGATCGCATCGATGTCCTGCAGCTTCACGCCGGCGCGTAAGAGCGCTTCCTCGATCAGCGTGTCGAGCGCCTCGACATGGGCGCGCGCCGCGATCTCGGGAACGACGCCGCCATAGGCGCTGTGCTCTTCGAGCTGGCTCAACACGACATCGCCCAGAATCCGGCCGCGGCCCTCTTCATCGCGCAGAACGACCGAAGCCGCGGTTTCGTCGCAGCTTGTCTCAATACCGAGGATGCGCAGAGGCGGGGACGTCACGTGCTATACTCAATGATTGCGGTCGCAGTGAAAGGTGGCTACACGGAACTCACGCAGCGCCGTGCGTCTTCAGACGCACAAAGGACGCTGTAACGCTTTGAACTGCATGGTTTTGTCCCTAAACCGGTACCGGCTAAGGAACCCATGCAGTAACAACGGATGGCGAAGGATGCAAACAAAACCTTTCCGCATCGGCACGCGCGGCAGCCCGCTGGCGCTGGCTCAGACGCATGAAACGCGCGACCGGCTCGCGGCCGCCCATGGTCTGCCGCCGGAAATGTTCGAGATCGTCATTCTTTCCACGAAGGGCGACCGGATCACAGACCGGCCGCTTGCGGAGATCGGCGGCAAGGGCCTGTTCACCGAGGAGCTCGAACAGCAGCTTCTGTCAGGGGACCTCGATTTCGCCGTGCATTCGTCGAAGGACATGCCGACGAAGCTGCCCGACGGGCTTTTCCTTTCCGCCTTCCTGCCGCGTGAGGACATCCGTGACGCCTTTGTCGGCCGTTCGGCCGCAAGGCTTATCGATCTTCCGCAAGGCGCCACCGTCGGCTCGTCGTCGCTGCGCCGTCAGGCGCTGATCCGAAGGCTTCGGCCCGATGTCGACGTGATCACCTATCGCGGCCAGGTCGAGACGCGTTTGCGCAAGCTTGCCGAAGGGCAGGTCGACGGCACGCTTCTGGCCTTCGCCGGTCTGAAGCGCCTCGGCATGGAGGATGTGCCGACGGAGCTGCTGGATCCGCAGGAATTTCCGCCGGCGCCCGCTCAGGGCGCGATCTGCGTCGAGGCCCGGATCGGCGACGACCGTACCAACGCGCTGCTTGCGGCAATCGACGATCCGCGCACCCGCGAGGCGGTTTCCTGCGAGCGCGGCTTCCTGGCGACGCTCGACGGCTCCTGCCGCACGCCGATCGCCGGCTACGCCCAATCGGACGGCACGCATATCCGTTTTGCCGGCATGATCCTGACGCCCGACGGCACCACCTGCCATCAGATCGAAATCGACGGCAGAGCGGCGGACGCGGCGAGGCTTGGGCAGGAGGCAGGCGAGCGGATCCGCGCCAAGGCTGGGCCGGGTTTTTTCTCCAGCTGGAGCTGAACCGATGCGCGTGCTCGTGACCCGGCCACGTCCGACCGCCGAAAGGACGGCAGCAAGGCTTGGTTCCATGGGCCATGAAGCAGTCATCCTGCCGCTGATGCAGGCGCAGCATCTCGCCGGGGCGGTTCGGGCCGCATTGAGTGAGCCCCACCAGGCGATCGCCGTCACCAGTGCGGAGGCGGTCCGCGTCCTCGGCTCGCTTGGATCCGGGCTGGAGCAGCACCTTGCCACACCGCTCTTCGCCGTGGGCGAAGCGACGGCGCGCGCCGCAGGCGATCTCGGATTTACCGATATCCGCATCGGTCCGGGAACCGGCGAGGGCCTCGCGGAGACGGTGGCTGCCCACCTCCCCCTCGGCGGAACGCTGGCCTATCTCGCCGGTTCGCCGCGGACCGACGGTTTCGAGCGATCACTGCACGGGCGGCGGATCGGCCACAGGACCGTCGAATGCTACAGGATGACGCCGGTCCACTATCCTGCGGAGACCCTGCCCGGGCTCGTCCGCGCAGGCCCTTTCGATGCGGTGCTGCTCTATTCCCGCGAGACCGCGCGACGCTTGGTCGCAGGATTGCGGGAGAGCGGACTTGAACCCGCGGACCTTGCGGCCCGCTTCCTGTGCCTGAGCTGGCCGATCAGAGAGATCCTGCCGGCCGACCTTGCCTGCGAGATTGCAGCGGCGCCCGACGAGGAAAGCCTCTTCACGCTTCTTTGAGGCCACATCAGCAAACTTAACGCCGGTTTTTCGCCTGCATTCCGTACCTTGCTCGGGTCATCTGGGGCATTTCCGTCAAAAACCATAGTCTGGGGCTTTCCCTCGTCATCCTCGCTGACTAGGTTTGCGTTAGAAACAGGTGAGGAAAGCTGCGGGAGCTCCTGCCGCAGATCCGCTCCGGAGAGCCCGATGGCAAGGAAACGGCCTGAAAGGCAATGAAACGGTAAGAGGTGACCATGGCATCGGAAAAGCCGCCGCGCCGCCCGAAATCCGGGAAAGAACCGCTGACGATCGATCTCGATGCGGAGAAGACTGCGGAGTCCGCGGCCGCCGCCGACGGGGAAGCTGGATCGGACAAGCCGGCGGATGTATCGGCAGTCGAGGCGGCGGAAACCGGCGAAGTGAGGATCGGCGAAGTCGAAAACAACGAGACCGGCATCGGCGAACCTCGATCGCCGGGGGACGATCCGCGACAAGAGGAGAAAGAGACCGAGGAAGCGCGCGCCGACGCGGCCGCGGCCGCCTTCGATGCGGAGCTTCCGCATGGGAGCAATGGCGAAATGGCCGAGCCGAAGAAGAGGCAAGGAACGGGCGCAGGCGCGCTTGCGGCCGGCATCCTCGGCGGCCTCATAGCGCTGGCAGGTGCCGGCGTGCTGCAATATGCCGGTTACGTTCCGGCACCCGGGCCGGAGCGGACGGGCGGCGAGCCGAACCTTGCGGGCGAGATCGAAGCGATCAAGGCCGAGCTTCAGGCCCGGACCCCGGCGGCAGCCGTGGACGTCGTCCCACTGGAAAACCGTCTTGCTGCCCTGGAACAGGCAGCCCGAGAGCCCGGCGCGGCCGCAGCCGCACCTGAGGTCAAGGCGCTCGAAGCCGAAGTCGCCAACCTGACGAACGAAATGGCCGCCCTGAAAACCGAGCTTGCCGAAACGCGCCAGGCGGCGGATGCCGCCAAGGCGGAACTTTCCGGCCGTATCGACCAGGCGGAGCAGAAGCTGAACGAGCCTGCGAATGATATCGAGATGGCGAAGGCCGTAGCCGTCACCGCGCTGAAGACGGCGATCGATCGCGGCGGGCCGTTCCTCGCCGAACTGGACGCCTTGCGCAGCATTGCGCCCGAGGACCCGGCGGTCAAGGAACTGGCCGATGTCGCCGCGACCGGCGTCGCCACGCGGACTGAACTCAAGGACAGCTTCCGGCCGGCGGCGGACGCGATGCTGGACGCGCTGCATCAGCCCGATCCCAACCAGGGCATTTTCGATCGTCTCGTCTCCAGCGCCATGTCGGGCATTCGCGTGCGGCCGGTCGGCAGTGTAGAGGGCGACACGCCGGAAGCGGTAATCGCCCGCATCGAAGACAAGCTCGATAACGGCGATCTCAAGGGCGCATCGCTCGAATGGGACAGCCTCCCTGAGGCTGCGAGATCCGCCGGCCAGGGGTTCAAGGAGAAGCTCGACCGCCGGCTTGGCGTCGAAACAGTCATCGATGCCGCCGTCGCCGGGACCATGACGCGCACCGGTACGCAAGGCTAGCGGGAGAAAGAAGACTATATGATCCGGATACTGTTCTTCGTCCTGCTCGTCCTCTGCCTTGCTCTCGGCCTTGCCTGGCTCGCGGATCGCCCCGGGGAATTGTCGCTGATCTGGCAAGGTCAGCTGATCGAGATGAGCCTGATGCGCGCCGCCTCGATCCTGATCTCGCTCATCGCTGCCGTTCTGATCGTCGTCTGGCTGCTCCGCACGATCTGGTTGTCGCCGCATACCGTCACGCGTTACTTTCGCGCCCGCAAGCGCGATCGCGGCTATCAGGCGCTGTCGACAGGCCTGATAGCGGCAGGCGCCGGCGACGCCAATCTCGCCCGCAAGATGGCCGCCCGCACGCGAGGCCTGATCAACTCGGATCAGGAGCCGCTCATCCATCTGCTTGAAGCGCAGACCGCGCTGATCGAGGGCAAATACGACGACGCCCGCAGAAAATTCGAGGCGATGGCGGACGACCCCGAGACGCGCGAACTCGGCCTGCGAGGGCTCTATCTGGAGGCCAAGCGGCTCGGCGCCAACGAGGCTGCGCGCCAATATGCCGAGCGCGCCTCCGAGAAGGCGCCGCACTTGGCGTGGGCGACCCTGGCAACGCTCGACCACCGCAGCCAGGCACGGCAATGGGACGAGGCTATCCGTCTGCTCGATCAGAGCCGCGCCGCGCGCGTTCTCGAAAGAAAGGAAGCGGACCGGAAAAAGGCCGTGCTTCTGACCGCGCGGGCAATGGAAAGGCTGGACGCAGACCCGAAATCCGCGCGTGACGACGCGCAGGCGGCGCTGAAGCTCGACGACAGCCTTGTGCCGGCGGCGCTCGTTGCCGCCAAGGCATTGTTTCGGGAGGACAATTTGCGCAAGGGCGCTTCGATCCTCGAAAAGATGTGGAAATCGGATCCTCATCCGGACATCGCCCGTCTCTATGTGCGGGCGCGCGGCGGCGATTCCGCCCTCGACCGTCTGAAGCGGGCGAAGAGGCTCGAATCACTCCGCAGCAACAATGCCGTCGCGCTGGCCACGGTCGCCGAGGCGGCGCTCGATGCGCGCGAACTTGCTCTTGCGCGGACGAAAGCCGAGGCCGCCGCCCGGCTCGAGCCGACCGAGAGCATTTTCCTGTTGCTCGCGGATATCGAGGAAGCGGACACTGGCGACCAGGGCCGCATCCGTCACTGGATGGCACAGGCGCTGAAGAGCCCGCGCGATCCCGCCTGGACCGCCGACGGGGTCACCTCGCCGGTCTGGCTGCCGGTCTCGCCGGTCAGCGGCCGCCTCGACGCTTTCGAGTGGAAGGCCCCGCCGTCACAGATTGCCGCCGCAACGCAGGACGGGCATCCGAACCCCGATGAGGCAATTCGCAGCCTTCCGCCTGTCTCGGCCGCGCCCCGCGCCGCCGAAGAACCGGCGCGGGCGGAAGTGGCCGAGACCGCCCCGCCGGCGGAGCACGGCCAGGCCGAGCACGAAAAGGCGATCAGCATTCCCGACCGGAAGGAACCGCCCGCTTCGCCCGCCAGGAAAAAGGACGCCGAAGAGGCACCGGATCCCTTTTTCGGCCGCCCCCCGGACGACCCCGGCGTGCGCGAACCGGCGCCGGCGGAACAGAACACCGCCAACTTCCGTCTCTTCTGAACCCCGGTATCTCATAGTTGCAGGCGATAGTGCATGTTTGAACGTTTTCGCGCATTTCTGGAAGGAATGACAGGCTCGATGCGGATTGAAACGGGCGACCCGCGAGTCGCGGTGATCGGCCTCTGCTTCCAGGTCATGGAAGCGGACGGCGCGGTCCGCAGCTCGGAGCGACGCAAAATGCGCAAGCTCATCAAAGAGCACTACAAGCTCGACGACGCCGCTCTCAACGCACTGATCGCGGCCGGCGAGAGCGCCGAAAGCGAGGCGATCGACTTCTACCAGTTCACGTCCGATATAAAGCGGCACCTGTCGGAGGAGCAGCGCATCGAGCTCGTCGGCATGCTGTGGGAAATCGTTTACGCCGACGGCGCGCGCAGCGAAATGGAGGACCACGTGATCTGGCGGATTGCCGACCTCCTCGGCGTTTCGGGACGTGACCGGGTCTTGAAACGCCAGGAAGCAGCGGCCAAGATCGACATGGTGGAGGAGAACGAGGCGCAACAGGAAGGTTGACGATGCCGCCACAGGCCCCAGACGCCAAGAGGGACACCAAAAGACCCATCCTCATCGTGCTTCATCAGGAGCGATCGAGCGCCGGCCGCGTCGGCCACATTCTCGAGAAGAAGGGGTTCTCGCTCGACATTCGCCGTCCGGCGCTGGGCGACGAGCTGCCGTCCACGCTGGAAGCGCATTCGGGCACGATCATCTTCGGCGGACCGATGAGCGCCAATGACGAGGAGGAATTCGTCCGACGCGAAATCGACTGGCTATCGGTACCGCTTCTGGAAAACAAACCCTATCTCGGCATCTGCCTCGGGGCGCAGATGCTGGCCCGAAACCTCGGCGGCAAGGTCGAAGCCCATCACGAAGGCATAACCGAAATCGGCTGGTACCCGCTGAGAGCCACCGAGGCCGGCAAGGCGTTGATGGACTGGCCGGCGATGGTCTATCATTTCCACCGCGAAGGCTTCGACCTGCCGAGGGGCGCCGAATTGCTGGCAACCGGCGACACCTATCCCAACCAGGCCTTCCGCTACGGCGAGAACGCCTGGGGCATCCAGTTCCACGGCGAGCTGACGCGGGCGATGATGCATCGCTGGGTGGTGCACGGCGCCCACCGCTTCGCGCTCCCCGGCGCACAGCTGGGCAAAGCGCATCTGGAGGGCCGGATGCTGCACGACCATCCCTTGCGGACATGGATGGAGAATTTCCTGGAGCTGATCTTCATGGAGGGCGAGGGTGCAAGAGGGCGCAACAGCGGCATGGTGCAGCAATTGCCAGCTTCCTGACCCTCCGCTGCGCCTCCGGCGCATCCAGCGTGCCGATCCTGCGCAAATGCGGAAAGCCGGCCCCCCGGAGGAGCGACACGAGAAGCGTGCGCAAGCCGCCGAAGACGACCGCGAAGAGACGCTGAGCGCCGCGGCAGGGAAAGGAACACGCTCCCCGTGCCATTAAACATGATCGCACGAGGCGGGCCGGCGTACTTGCTCGTTCAGTTCCTAATGTCTACATGTCTGTCAACAACGAATTGGAGACTGGCATGATTGCTGTCATCGGCACCTTGAACTTCATCATCAACATTGCGTGGTTTCTGATCATCGCCTCGGCCATCTTCTCCTGGCTCTATGCGTTCAACGTGATCAACGTGAACAATCAGGCGATCAACATGATCGGCCGCTCGCTCTATCAGCTGACCGAGCCGCTCTACCGGCCGATTCGGCGCGTGCTGCCCGACATGGGCGGCGTCGACCTTTCGCCGCTCGTCGTGCTGGTGATCCTCTATTTCATCCAGCTGTTCCTGAACACCACCATCGCTCCGGCGCTGCTGCGCTAGAGGCCTCCAGGAAAACGGTTTAGCGGTTTTCCGTCCGGAAGTGCGTCAGCCAGAGGGTTTCAGCGCTTCGCTGTTTCCATGAGACAGTGAAGCGCGACTGAACATTGCAGGCGATACGCAGCAAAAATCCCCCGGATCGAAGCCGATCCGGGGGCAATCATATCTTCGCTGTCTCAGTGAAGCAGGGAAGCAGTTATTTCTTCGTCTTGGCGCGTTCGACCGCTTCGCGGATCAGCTGCTTGGCCGTGCCTGCATTCTTCCAGCCGAAGATCTTCACCCACTTGCCGGGCTCCAGATCCTTGTAATGCTCGAAGAAGTGCTCGATCTGCTTGAGCGTGATTTCCGGCAGGTCGGTGTAATCGTGCACCTTGTCGTAGCGCTTGGTCAGATGGGCGGAGGGGACCGCGATGATCTTCTCGTCCTGGCCGGAATTGTCTTCCATCATCATCACGCCGATCGGGCGGACATTGATGACGCAGCCAGGGACCAGCGGACGGGTATTGCAGATCAGCACGTCGATCGGATCGCCGTCGTCGGAAAGCGTGTGCGGCACGAAGCCGTAATTGCCCGGATAGGTCATCGGCGTGTAGAGAAAGCGGTCGACCACCAGCGTGCCGGCCTCCTTGTCCATTTCGTACTTGATCGGATGCCCGCCGACCGGGACTTCCACGATTACATTGACATCTTCCGGTGGATTCTTTCCGATGGAAATCGCGTCGATCCGCATGAGCACCTCCAGGGGTCGTTTGAAAAGTCGTCCCGTCGGATAAAGGGAAACATGCCGCGATGCAACATGACTTTGGTTCCGGGCGGGCGGATTTGCTGTAGGCACGCCGCGCGGCCAAAAAGGGGCGGGGCTGATATTAATCTTCGCAGGAGAGGACAATGCGTCCGAAACTTCGCTATTTTCTTTCCGCCGCCCTGATCTCGGCGCCTGCACTCGCCAATGACAGCGTCTACACCGACGCCAGCCGCGACCAGTGCCGCCTCCTGCGCGAGTGGGAAGGCGCCTCGTCGCAGATGCTTTGCCCCGGCTTCGGCGACTATCCCGTCCACTTCATCGAGAGCGATATCCGCCAGAGCTTCTTCTTCGGCCATGTCAGGCAGAGCTATCTGGAGAACGGCTTCGAGAGTTTCGGACCCTTCAACCACGCCGAGACGACCGTCGAATGGCGCCTCGACGCGGGCAAGAAGCCGGTTGCCGCCATTTTGCGCTGGGTCATCGAGAACCCGGATCCGCAGACCGACAGGAGCACCAAGGCGCTGCAGGGAGAGGTTCTGGTGATCTCGAAGGTCGCGCAGAAGGAGGACGGCGATGGCTGCGTTATCGGCTATGTCGACGCGCTTGCCAACGCCGATGCGAACGCGCTTGCACGAAAGATAGCCGACGCAAGGGCCGCAAGCTTCCGCTGCGGCACGGACAAGGCGGCCTATCACGGAAAACGAGGCGAGAAGGCAGGCGAGCCCATGCATTTCCTGCCGGATTGACACTGTCCGGGGCGCGCAATGGGCGCGTTGCAGCTCCGGTCAGTTCCAGACGAAGCCGACCTTCTTCAGGTGCTTCTCGCCGAAATCCTCCATGCCTTCGGCAATGTCGCGGCCGCCAGCCGAATGGAAGAAATTATAGGCATTCGCGCTGTCTTCCAAGCACCAGACGACGAGCCCTTCGCAGCCGAGCGACTTCAGGAGGCTCTTTGCTTCGCCGAAGAGGACGCGCCCGAGGCCGATGCCCTGATATTCGGGCCGGAGATAAATCTCGTAGATCTCGCCTTCCTGGGGCAGCGCGCGCGCGCGGCTCAGGCCCAGTGTCGCATAGCCGGCAATCGTTCCAGCGACATCGACGACGAGAAGGGTCGCCGGTCCGCGCGTGGCCTTGCGCCACCAGGTCTCGTCGCGACGATTGACCATTCGGACAAGGGGGCGGTGCGGAATGATGCCGCCATAGGCCTGCAGCCAGGAAACGCGATGCACGTCGGCAATCGCCGCCGCCTCATGCGGCTCCCCAGGCCGAACCTCGATCGAAACAGTCTTCATGACTTGCGACTCTAAACACACGACGCGGCGGACAGGAATCCCGCCCGGCTGCCGCGCGGCGTTAACCCACAGGCAACTTTAACGGCACCCGCCCCAAGGTTAACGCCTTTTTAACTTTATCCGCAAGCCGCCCGCGAAAGGCACACACAGCAAAAACCCCGGATCGCTCCGGGGTTCTGGTTTCTGTTCGTTCTCGGATCGAGGTTCCCGTTTGCCGAGATCGGTCCCCTCACCCCTGGCCCTCTCTCCGCTCGCGGGAGAGGGGAGCGAGGCGGTGCGGCATCCCCCTTCTCCCCGCATGCGCGGAGAAGACCGCGGCAGCGGGACGAGGGCCTCGCTTTCGGCCCCTTAAGCCGCGCCGGCTGTCCGCGACTTCTCGAAGCGCTTGCGCTCGTTGGGATCGAGATGCACCTTGCGAAGCCGGATCGACTTCGGCGTAACCTCGACCAGTTCGTCGTCCTGGATCCATGACAACGCCCGGTCGAGCGTCATGCGGATCGGCGGTGTCAGCTTTACCGCCTCGTCCTTGCCGGATGCGCGCATGTTGGTCAGCTTCTTGCCCTTCAGGACGTTCACTTCCAGATCGTTGTCGCGCGTATGAATGCCGATGATCATGCCGGCATAGACCTTTTCGCCGGCATCGATGATCATCGGGCCGCGGTCTTCCAGGTTGAACATCGCGTAAGCCACGGACTCGCCGGCGTCGTTCGAGAGCAGAACACCGTTTACGCGGCCGCCGATCTCGCCCTTATACGGCTGATAGTCGTGGAACAGGCGGTTCATGATCGCCGTGCCGCGCGTGTCGGTCAGAAGCTCCGACTGATAGCCGATGAGACCGCGGGTCGGCGCGAAGAACACGAGCCGGACGCGGTTGCCGCCGGACGGACGAAGCTCGGCCATTTCGGCCTTGCGCTCGGACATCTTCTGAACGACGACGCCCGAATGCTCTTCGTCGACGTCGATGACGACCTCCTCGATCGGCTCCAGGAGCTGTCCATTCTCATCCCTGTGCATGACCACGCGCGGACGCGAGACGGCGAGTTCGAAGCCTTCGCGGCGCATCGTTTCGATCAGAACCGCGAGCTGCAATTCGCCGCGGCCCGACACGAAAAACGAATCCTTCTCGGACGATTCCTCGATCTTCAACGCGACGTTGCCCTCGGCTTCCTTGAACAGGCGGTCGCGGATGACGCGCGAAGTGACCTTGTCGCCTTCGGTGCCGGCGAGCGGAGAATCGTTGACGAGGAAGGACATTGTGACGGTCGGCGGATCGATCGGCTGCGCCTTCAGCGGCTCGTTTATGGCCGGATCACAGAACGTATCGGCAACGGTACCCTTGGAGAGGCCGGCGATCGCCACGATGTCGCCTGCATGGGCTTCCTCGATCGGCTGACGCTCGATGCCGCGGAAGGCAAGAATCTTGGAGATGCGTCCGGACTCGAGTACCTTGCCGTCCTGCCCGAGGACCTTGACCGCCTGGTTCGGCTTGATCGAACCGGAATGAATGCGCCCGGTGATGATGCGGCCGAGGAAAGGATTGGCCTCGAGAATGGTGCCGATCATCCGGAACGGACCTTCGCCGACGCTCGGCTCCGGAACGTGATCGAGAACGAGATCGAGAAGCGGTGCCAGCCCCTCATCCTGCGGGCCTTCCGGGCTTACGTTCATCCAGCCGTTGCGGCCGGAACCGTAGAGAATCGGGAAGTCGAGCTGCTCGTCGGTCGCATCGAGCGCCGCGAAGAGATCGAATACCTCGTTGATGACTTCTTCGTGCCGGGCGTCGGGACGGTCGATCTTGTTGATCGCCACGATCGGCCGAAGACCGACCTTGAGCGCCTTGCCGACGACGAACTTCGTCTGCGGCATCGGACCTTCGGCGGCGTCGACCAGAACGATGGCGCCGTCCACCATCGACAATATGCGCTCGACTTCACCGCCGAAGTCGGCGTGGCCGGGGGTGTCGACGATATTGATGCGCGTACCCTTCCACTCGACCGAGGTCGCCTTGGCGAGGATGGTGATGCCGCGCTCCTTTTCCAGTTCGTTGGAATCCATCATGCGTTCGGCGACCCGCTGGTTCTCGCGGAAGGAGCCCGACTGCTTCAGGAGTTCGTCGACGAGCGTGGTTTTCCCATGGTCGACGTGCGCGATGATCGCGATGTTACGAATGCTCATTTTTTGTCTCGGAAAGTTCGTGGGCACGCGCGACGAGGCAGGTACCGCTTTTCAGTTGCCGCGCTCATACAGGTTTTTTCCCGGAAGCGAAAGGGGGCCGGAGCGCAGGGCTGACCTGCGTGAGACGCCGCCGGCTCAAGCGGAAGCCGCCGGATCGAGGGTTACCCGCCAGAGTTCCTGGTCCTGCCGGTCCATCAGCCGCACGGTCATCTGCCTCGTCTGGCCGCTGATATCGACGATACCGAAGAATTGCAGGCCCGCCGAGGGCGGCAGGTTGCTCTCGATTCCTCCGCCCGACGCCTTGATGAAGCGGACCTCCGGGCCGAAGGTCATGTCGAGCTCCTTCGGTCCGTAGGTGCCGGAATGAAGCGGCCCGGAGACGAACTCCCAGAAGGGCGAGAAGTCCTTGAAGGCGGCGCGCGAGGGATCGTAGTGGTGTGCCGCCGTGTAATGCACGTCCGCCGTCAGCCACACGATGTTGTCGATCGCATTGTCGCGGATGAAGCGCAGGAGATCCGCAAATTCCGTTTCGCGCCCCTTCGGCGCGCCATTGTCGCCATCGGCGATGGCATCCGATCCGCGCCTTGCCGAGTAGTCGTCCCAGACGACGAGGCCGACCGGCATGTCGCAGGCGATCACCTTCCAGGTGGCGCTGGACGCCGCAAGCTCGCGCTTCAGCCAGTCCGCCTGCCGCCAGCCGAAGAGGCCCGGATCCCCCTCGCCCTGGTTGGGACCGCGATAGGAGCGCAGATCGACGAAGAAGACGTCGAGCAGCGGCCCGTAGGCGATCTTGCGGAAGATGCGACCCGGCTCGGTCGGCCATGTGCGGATCGCCGTCATCTCGTGGAACGCGCGGGCCGCGCGGGCGGCATAGACGGCCACATCCTTTTCGGGATAGCGCGGGTCGTCGCTGAGATCGGTCGAGGCCGACCAGTTGTTCAGGACCTCGTGGTCGTCCCACTGGTAGAAGGTTGGACATTCGGCATGGAGCCCCCGCACGTGCTCATCAAGCAGGTTGTATTTCCACTGGCCACGATATTCCTCGAGGGTGCGCGCGACGTCGCGCTTCTCGGGCGTGACGATCCGGTTCTTCCACATGCCGCCGTCGCGCAGCTTGATCTCGTCGGGGATAGGATTGTCGGCATAGATCGTGTCGCCGGAATGGATGAAGAAATCCGGTTCGTGCAGCCGCATGGTCGAATAGGTCTTCATGCCGACCTCGTCGATGCCCCAGCCCTGCCCCGCCGTGTCGCCGGACCAGACGAAGCGCACGGAGCGGCGGCGCAAGGGTGCCGTCCGGAAGCGCCCGACGACCGGTTCGGAGACGCGATTGGCATCGTGGAGATCGGTCGCGATGAAGCGATAGAAGATGTCCTGGTCCGGCAGCAGCTTGTCGAGCCGGCACTTGACGGCGCAGTCGGTCAGCGGCGTCGCATCGATATCGGCAAGCCTGACGGCATTCGAAAAGCTCTCGGTGGTCGAGTATTCGACCGAGACGCGCGCCGGCCGATCGACCCGCGTCCAGATCATCCCCGAGCTCGTATCGACGTCGCCGGACTGCACCCCATGGGCGAATTCCGGCCGGCCGTAGCCGCGCGCATAGAACGGCGTGGCGAGACCGGAAGAAGCGACAAGACCGGCGGCGCCGGCGCAGAATAGGAAAGAACGCCTGGTGAGGGTGTTTCTGGGAGCGGCCAATCCGTGCCTCCGGTTCCGTTTCGCGAATCGTCGGTTTTCGCGAGCGGACCATTGGCGAGCCAGATGTCAGCGGCTTTACAGGCGGATGAAACTATTCGGACGGTTTGGCGACAGTTCTGTGAAACGGGATGCCGCCAGACACCTTCGCCCCGCTCTCGGCGAGAAAAGGCGCCCGCAGGCGGACGAGGGGCGAGCCGACCTAATGCTGGAAACCGTAGTGATGGCGTATGTGCTGATTGAAATAGTTGCCGGCGGAATCCGCATGCAACAGTTCCTCGTAAATCTCTTCCGGGACGTCGAGGTAATGATAGGGCCTGCGATTGCCGAGGAACCAGACGCTCAACGTCCGGCGGGGCGCATCGTATCTGACCTCGTGGATCGCGGAGGAGTCGAGGATTGCGGACGATCGTAGAATTCGCATCGGCGTCTTTCCGATTGCATCCAGAGTCGCTAACGCCGCTATTGTATATCAATCGCGCGATCCTTTAAATATTGAAGCGCTTCCAAAGGTTTCGGCCCCGAAAGCGCGCGCATGCTCAAGAAGCTTGCATTCGCTTTCCGCAGGCAGGCAGCGATTGCCGCAATTCACGAGGTTTCTTCCTTGCCCCGGCCAGACACGCCCTCCCGCGACCGCCTCGAAGCCATTCTCGCCCGCCTCGACCTCCGCCAGCATGAAGAGCGCGCCTTCGTGAGACTCTATCCCGAGACGGCCCGCGCGGAAGCGGACGCTGCCGACCGGAGGCGGCGCGAGGGCAAGGGCCGCGGCGCTCTCGACGGGCGGATCGTCTCCATCAAGGACCTCTTCGACATCGCAGGCGAGCCGACGCTTGCGGGCTCCGTCATCCGCCGCGCGGCACCTCCGGCAACGGCAGACGCGGCGATCGTCCGGCGTCTGCGTGCGGCCGGCGCCGTCATCATCGGCAAGACGCATATGACGGAATTCGCCTTCACCGCCGTAGGCCTCAATCCGCATTATCCGGTGCCCGGCAACGCTATCGACCCGAGCCTCATTCCCGGCGGCTCCTCTTCGGGTGCCGGCGTGTCGGCGGCCGAAGGCTCGAGCGAGATCGCCATCGGCTCCGACAGCGGCGGCTCGGTGCGCATTCCGGCAGCCCTGCAGGGCCTCGTCGGCTTCAAGCCCACCGCCCGCCGCATACCGCTGGAGGGCGCCTTCCCGTTGTCGCCGAGCCTCGATTCGATCGGCCCGCTTGCGCGCACGGTCGCCGACTGCGCGGCAGCCGACGCGGTCATGGCCGGCGAGACGCCGCGACCGCTCGAGCCCATCCCGCTTGCCGGCCTGAAGCTCGCCATCCCCGAAGGCATCCTTCTTGAAGGGCTTACGCCGGAGATAGCGGCGGCTTTCGAAAGAAGCCTGCAGGCGCTTTCGCGCGCAGGTGCGAAACTCGCCGAATGCGGGATCGACGATCTGCTTGCCCGCTTCGCCGAGGCAACCGCGATAGGCTCGCTTGCCGGCCTCGAGGCAAGCCGTGTGCACGCGGACTGGCTCCCGGACGAAAATGCGCCGGTCGACATCCGCGTGAAGTCGACGCTGCGCCGCCGCCTCGCCGTTCCCGACGCGGCGATCCGGGACCTGCTACGGACGCGGCAGGAGCTCATGCGCGTCATGGACGAGCGGCTGGCACCCTTCGATTTCATCCTGCTGCCGGCCACACCCATCCCCGCCGTCAGCATCGCCTCGATCGAAGAGGACAGGGCCGAATACCGCCGCGTGGAGGACCTGCTGCTGCGCAATATGCAGGTCGCCAACCAGTTCGACCTGACCGCAATAACCCTGCCGATGGCAGACACGAGGCTGCCGGCAGGGCTGATGCTGATGGCCCGGCACGGCGCGGACGCGATGCTGCTCGGCGCTGCGGCCTCGGTGGAAAAGCTGCTGCGCTCGGGCTGACGACTGCCTCAGTGCATCGTCGGGCTCGCCCATTCCTCTTTGAGAATCCGAAACGCGTCTTCGAGCGCAGCGACCAGCACGTCCGTCAGTTCGCCGCCGTCATTGTTCATGAGGTACAGCGCCACGGTCGCATCCTGCGGATCGCCGTAGCGCTCAACATCGTCAGACATCGAATCGTCCTTCCTTCGCCGCATTCATTACGGCCATCGGACGACGTTAGGAAGGCTGACTTGTGCAGAACTGGAGCGAGACCGACTTGCCTGTGAAGGATCGGCGCACGGGGATATTTCGCTCGCCCTGGCTCTCCTCGCGCGCTAGACCCGGCGCGGACAGTCACAAGCGGAGGCAAGATGGCGAAGAAAACCAAAGGCGACGACGCCCCCTACCTGCACCGCCTCAAGGTCGAATTTCCGGAAATCCACGCCGCCCTTGCCGCCGGCAAGATCCCGTCGCTGCGCCAGGCGCTCGTCCTCGCCGGTCTGAGGCCGGAGCGCACCCGGCTGGAAAAGCTCAAGAACTCCTGGGCGAAGGCAAGCGATGCCGAGCGCGAAAGCTTCCTCGCCTGGCTCGCCTCCGAAGGCGCGCTGTCCGCGCCCGCCGCCGCCTCGCCCAGTGCCGATCCCGCCGAAACCCCGATCGCCAGCGGCCGCTACCTACTTCCCTCAGCAATCGCCGGGATCAGAACGATCATGGCCCGGCGCCGCCTGAAGCCCGACGACGTCATGGCCGAAATGGGCTTTCCTCGCGACGGCCGCCCGCTTGCCCGCGCACTGACGCGCAACGCAAGTCTGAGGCTGTCGGTGATCGCGGGGCTGGAGGCGTGGCTCAGGAGGAATGCGGGGGAGTGATGCGGAGGGCTTACACAAGGCAGGCATGAGGGCGCTTCGACCTGTGTCCTCGCAGACAGGACAATCCTGATATGACCGGGTTGAGATCCGCCTCTCTGGCTTGAGGATCGATTTTCCAGCGATGGAAGTGACGGGCCCGTGTCGGTGGGCTCTTCTCACGCAATCGCCACATCCCGCTGTCGCGCCGCCGCGCGCAACCTCTCATGCACGCCGCGCGTCGCCGGCGCTATCATATAGCCACTCTCCAGGTCACCGATCATCACCGATTGGTCACGCGGAGCGGCAAGCCAATGCAGCCCGATCAGGCCGCAGATCAATGCGTCGACCTTGTCCTGGTCCGCCTTCCTCGGCGCCTCGAAGTTGGCCGCTACCGAGCACCATTCGTCCAGGTGCCGCAGCGAGTTCAGCATGCCGAAACGCCTGACCGCTTCAGCGACTGCCCGCCAGTCGCTGATCTTGAATCGCTTCCGGTTGGCAGGATTGTACTTCGGGGCTGCAAGCCTCGAACAGAAGGCTCCCTCGATAGCAGCCAGTGCCAGCGCGGGAAAAACTTCAATCAGGAAGAGACCGCTGGATGCTGCTCGTGCGAGCTCCGGCTCTTCCGTCGCACCCAACGCCTGCTTGAAGCGCCAGATCGGTGCGGCGTCATCGAACATACCCTTCTTCGACCGGCTGGCAGGCTGAACGCCGCCGCCAATCCAGGAGATCAACGATCCGGCCACCTTGTCGACGGGACGCGAGCCGGTGAGGTTCGGGACTATTGTTGGCTGATCCAGGGCCACAAGGCACTTCTGGGCATCCTTGCGCTCGCCCTCGATGACATCCAGTGCCTCCGCAAACGAGGCGAGCCGGGGCGCAAGATGCAAATGAGCGCCGTCGCAATCCAGACGAATGACACAGATCGCTCCGGGAGCTTTCGGATTATCGGTCCAGGCCGAGTCGAAGCCGACAATGGAAGTAAAACCGATGTGCAAGCTCATCCCGCCTCATAAGCTCGAGCGTGCCGGGAGTGTGACAAGCGAGAGCAAGACAACCACACGTTTGGCCGCCCTTTGGGTTGCAGTCGTTTTCCCCTCCCGTTGCACTCACGAATGCGCCTCCATTTGCCAATCTTTGCCAATCCATGCCATACTGAGGTGCGATGGAGGCCGATATGGCAACTATGAATGTATCCTTGCCCGATCCTATGAAAGAGTGGGTTGAAGCGCAAACCAGAACAGGCCGGTATGCCAACGCGAGCGATTATGTGCGTGACCTCATCCGCAAGGATCAGGAACGAAACGACAAGATCGCCGCCATGCAACGCTTTGTCGATGAAGGCCTGAAAAGCGGCGTCGGCTCGCGCTCGAAAGACGAGCTTTTTGAGGCGGCCCTGGAACGTGCAAAGGCGCCGCGCGGCAACGGATAATGGGTTGTCGCCTTTCTCTTCGGGAGCGCTTTGAAATATCGCCACCAATGCGCATCCATCCTTTCAGGGCCCGTCTCGTCGTCTACCGGATCGAAGAAGACGGCGATGTTCTCATTGTCCGTGTGCGACACGGACGTGAGGATTGGGCTGGGGACCCTCCTAGTCTGGATCGCGCCGGAATGATTTTGAAATTGCGACCGGCCTGCCTTTGAGTGTTTTGCCAACATAACCCCGAGAACTTCGCCAGCGAAAGCGTCGAGGGTTAAGCTCGGAACCAGTTCGCGCGGCGCGCTCGCGGAGCCAGACTTCGAGCACATCTCGGCTCATCTCTGACGGTGAGCACTGCCTTCGAGCCACGACCTCCTGGAAGCTGCGAAGAATTTGACGGTAATAGATCGGGCTGGTGGGGTTCCGCAGCCTCAGCCGTCGAGATAGCGGGCGATGATCCTGCCGTCCGTGTCGGGCCAGGTGTTCATGAGCGCACCCCCTGTCCCGACTTTACCGTTCAAGGTGCTAAGGATTTTTTTAGGCAGGTTAGAAGTATGGCGGAGAGGGGGGGATTCGAACCCCCGATGGGCTTGCACCCATGCCGCATTTCGAGTGCGGTGCATTCAACCACTCTGCCACCTCTCCGCGGGGCCGGTTGGCGCTTCTCAAGCGCGGCCGGTTCATAGCGGCAGTTTCTGCCGCTGGCAAGGGCTTCCATAAGAATATCTGCGATATGGTGGCTTTCGCCTTGACAAGCAAGGGCCGTTCCCGTAATCCGCGCCATGAGGTGGTGTGGGCTTAGCCCGTGCCGCGCCGGGTAAGTGTTTGTGCCCGTTCACTGGCGAAGGTCGAGGGTTTCCGAGGCGCTTCGCTCCACGTAGCGACTGACAAAAAGACGGCCTTGTCTTCGGGCAAAGAGCCGGACCGAACATGAAAGGACAAAATATGTTCGCAGTCATCAAGACCGGCGGTAAGCAGTACCGCGTGGCGGCCAACGACGTCATTACCATCGAAAAGCTGGAAGGCGTTGCTGGCGACAAGATCGAATTCACCGAGATCCTGATGGTCGGCGTCGGCGCCGATGCCACCATCGGTGCTCCGTTTGTCGAAGGTGCCGTCGTCAGCGCCGAAGTCGTGGATCAGGCCCGCGCCAAGAAGGTCATCGCCTTCAAGAAGCGCCGCCGCCAGAACTCCAAGCGCTCGCGCGGCCATCGCCAGCATCAGACGATCGTCCGTATCCTGGACATCGCTGCCGCCGGCGGCAAGGCGAAGAAGGCTTCGAAGAAGACCGAAGCCGCCGCTGAAGCTGCAAACTGAGTTCCGGGATCGAAGGTTTAAAGGAGAACACCAATGGCACACAAGAAAGCTGGCGGTTCGTCGCGTAACGGTCGCGATTCCGAGTCCAAGCGCCTTGGCGTGAAGAAGTACGGCGGCGAAGCCGTCATTCCAGGCAACATCATCGTGCGTCAGCGCGGCACGAAGTGGCATGCCGGCGCCAATGTCGGCCTCGGCAAGGACCATACGATTTTTGCGCTTACGACGGGCAACGTGGACTTCCGCAAGAAGGCCAACGGCCGAGTCTACGTGTCTGTAATGCCGAAAGCCGAAGCAGCGGAATAAGCCGGTAGCGCTCTAAAACAGCCGGCGTCTCATCGACCCGGCCGACGCACCGCAAGGTTCAAAAGCCAGACTTCAAAGGGGAGATGGGGCGATACCCAACTCCCCTTTTCGCATGTCTGGAGGAAGAACCATGCAAACCGAGCTCGTCAGGGAAGACCAATCCCGGTCTCCCGAACAAAGGCTGAGGCCTCAGCGGTCAAGGACCGATTGCCCGATATTGTTATCGCCGCGGCTCGTTTTGCGCGCGCCCCATGAAGACGATATCGACGCCCTTGCCCATCTTGCCAACAATGCCAACATCGCCAACATGGTCTCGCACATGCCGCATCCCTATACGACGGCGGATGCGGCCGATTTCGTGCGACGCGCAAAAGCCGGCACGATTGGCAAGTGCGTCTACGCGATCACGAAAGCGGACAATGGCGCATTCCTCGGTTGCTGCGGTGTCGAGCCGCACGCCGACGAAAGGACCGTCGAGCTCGGCTATTGGCTGGGCGAGCCCTACTGGAACCAAGGCTATGCGACCGAGGCGGCACAGACCCTGACCGACATGGCCTTCCGCACCCGCGACATCGATCAGATCGACGCGCGCTGCCGGGTCATGAACATCGCGTCGCGCCGGGTCATCCAGAAGTGCGGCTTCCAGTTCCAGGGTTCCGGCATGGTCGGCAGCCTGGCGCTCGGCGGCATGGTCCCGGTCGAATGGTACAGGCTCGACCGCAAGACCTGGGTCTCCTTAAGAAGCTGGGGAGGTGTCCGATGAACGCCCTGGTCACAGAGCGCGCCCGGGCCGTCGCCCGCCCCGGCCCCGGCCCGGCGCCGGTCATCGAAACGGAACGGCTGCGGCTGCGGCCGCACCGGCTCTCCGATGCCGCGGCCATCGCCGAGTCGCTCGGCGATTTCCAGGTGGCGCGGATGCTTTCGCGCGTGCCGGCGCCTTACCACCACCAGGATGCGCTCGACTGGCTCAACCGCCAGACGGCCAATATGCTGCCGGACTGGACGCTCGCCATCACCACCCTGGGTGACGACGTCCATATCGGCTGCATCGGCATCGAGCTCCGGCATGGCCAATGGCATGTCGGCTACTGGCTGAACCGGTTCTACTGGGGCAAGGGGCTGGCGAGCGAGGCGGTGCATGCAGCGATCGAGCGCTTCTTCCGCCGCATGCCGGAAACGATCCTGCATTCGGGCGTCTTCGCCGACAATCCGGCCTCGCTCAAGGTGCAGGAGAAGCTTGGCTTCCGGATCACCGGCTGCAGCCAGATCTATGCGCTCGCCCGCAATGCAATGGTCGCGCATATCGAAACCCGACTTGCGGCCGAGGACCTGCGCCGGCCGGACTGAACGGACACGGGACCCCGCCGGTACCGCTCCTGGCGGGGTTCTTTATGTCGATAATCTTTGACCTCTGCCGGAAGCGCCTATATCGATGGCGCAAAAGCAGAGCGGGATCGGGAACGTGCGCGGGCTGCCCCGACTTCCGTCCTCAACTTCAAGCGATCACGCAGAAATGGCGAGCCGATGAAATTCCTCGACGAAACGAAAGTCTATATCCGGTCAGGGGATGGCGGCGCGGGCGCCGTTTCCTTCCGTCGCGAGAAGTTCATCGAATTCGGCGGCCCTGATGGCGGCGACGGCGGCCGCGGCGGCGATGTCTGGGTGGAGGCCGTCAACGGCCTCAACACGCTCATCGACTTCCGCTATCAGCAGCATTTCAAGGCCAAGACCGGCACGCACGGCATGGGCCGCAACCGCACCGGCGCCAAGGGCGCCGACGTGACCCTGAAGGTGCCGGTCGGCACACAGATCTTCGAAGAAGACAACGAGACGCTGATCGTCGACATGGTGGCGGAAGGGCAGCGCTACCGGCTCGCCGCCGGAGGCAATGGCGGCTTCGGAAATGCGCATTTCAAGTCCTCCACCAACCAGGCCCCGAACTGGGCCAATCCGGGCCTCGAGGGCGAGGAGAAGACGATCTGGCTGCGGCTGAAGCTGATTGCCGATGCCGGTCTCGTCGGCCTGCCGAATGCCGGCAAGTCCACCTTTCTCGCCGCCTGCACCCGGGCCCGGCCGAAGATCGCCAATTATCCTTTCACGACGCTGCACCCCAATCTCGGCGTTGCGACCGTCGACGAAAAGGAATTCATCATCGCCGACATTCCGGGGCTGATCGAAGGGGCGCATGAGGGCGTGGGCATCGGCGACCGCTTTCTCGGCCATGTCGAGCGCACCCGCGTGCTGCTGCATCTCGTCTCCGCGCAGGAAGAGGATGTCGCCAGGGCCTACAGAACCGTGAAGCACGAGCTCGAGGCCTATGGCGGGGGGCTCGGGGAGAAGCCGCAGATCGTGGCGCTGTCGCAGATCGACGTGCTCGACGAGGAGGAATTGAAGGCGAAGGCCAAGGCGCTCGGCAAGGCCTGCGGCACGCCGCCGCTCCTCATCTCCGCCGTGACCAACAGGGGAATGACGGAGGCGCTGAGAGCATTGCGCAGCGTCATCGCCGCCGCCCAGGCGGGCGAGGAGGACGCTTGAGCATGACCAAGGCCCGCAAAGCGCTAGAGAAATACCGCCGGGTCGTCATCAAGATCGGCTCGGCACTTCTCGTCGACCGCAAGACGGGGCTGAAGAAGAGTTGGCTCGACGCCCTCTGCGCCGACATTGCGGCCCTCCGGGCCAAGGGCGTCGAAGTGCTCGTCGTCTCCTCCGGGGCGATCGCGCTTGGACGCACGGTGCTCGACCTGCCGGCGGGTGCCTTGAAGCTCGAAGAGAGCCAGGCGGCGGCCGCCGTCGGGCAGATCGCGCTGGCGCGTGCCTGGTCGGAGAGCCTCTCCACCCATGCGATCGTCGCCGGCCAGATCCTCCTGACGCTCGGCGACACCGAGGAGCGCCGGCGCTACCTCAATGCCCGCGCGACGATCGGCCAGCTTTTGAAGCTCGGTTCCGTTCCGATCATCAATGAGAACGACACGGTCGCCACGACCGAGATCCGCTATGGCGACAACGACCGGCTGGCAGCGAGGGTCGCGACCATGGTCGGCGCCGATCTTCTGGTCCTGCTTTCGGACATCGACGGGCTCTATACCGCGCCGCCGCATATCGATCCGAATGCCCGCTTTCTCGAAACGGTCGCCGAAATCACGCCCGAGATCGAGGCGATGGCAGGCGGTGCGGCTTCAGAGCTTTCGCGCGGGGGAATGCGCACCAAGATAGACGCCGGCAAGATCGCCACCACGGCCGGCTGCGCGATGCTCATCGCCTCCGGCAAGCCGGAGCACCCGCTGGCAGCGATCGAGGCGGGCGGGCGCTCGTCCTGGTTCGCGCCGTCAGGTTCTCCGGTGACCGCGCGCAAGACCTGGATCGCCGGACAGCTCCTGCCGGCCGGTTCGATCGTGATCGACGCCGGCGCGGAAACGGCATTGCGCTCCGGCAAGAGCCTGCTGCCGGCCGGTGTACGGCAGGTCACGGGAAGCTTCAGCCGCGGCGACACGATTGCGATAACAGGCGCGTCCGGCCGCGAGATCGCCCGCGGGCTCGCCGGCTACGATGCCGACGAGGCGCGGCAGATCGCCGGCAAGAAATCGGCCGAGATCGGCGCTATCCTCGGCTATGCCGGCCGCACCGCCATGGTGCATCGCGACGATCTGGTCATGACCGCTCCATCGGGCGCGCGGCTGGCGGAGGAAAGCGACGAGGGAAAGGGCAAGCTCCATGCTTGAGACGGTCGAGAACGGCAAGGACGTCAACGCGATGATGCTGGACATCGGCCGCCGCGCAAAAGCGGCCGCCCGGCCACTCGCGACGGCAAGCGCCGAGCGCAAGCATGCGGCGCTCATCGCCATGGCAGCGGCCGTGACCGCGAGGACTGCGGAAATTCTCGCCGCCAATGCGCTCGACCTCGACAACGCGCGTGAAAGCGGCGTCGCCAGCGCCTTCATCGACCGGCTGACGCTGACGGAAAGCCGCATCCGCGACATGGCGGACGGCATCCGCGCGATCGCCGAGCTCAGGGACCCGGTCGGCGAAGTGATCTCCGAATGGGACCGCCCGAACGGGCTCCACATCGAACGGGTGCGTACGCCGCTGGGCGTCATCGGCGTGATCTATGAAAGCCGGCCGAACGTCACGGCGGATGCGGGCGCACTCTGCCTCAAGGCCGGCAATGCGGTGATCCTGCGCGGCGGCTCCGACAGTCTTCACTCGTCACGGGCGATCCATGCCTGCCTCGTCGAAGGACTGGCGGCCGCGGGCCTGCCGGAGGATGCGATCCAGATGGTGCCGGTCGCCGACCGCGCTGCCGTCGGCGCGATGCTCACCGGCTTGAACGGGGCGATCGACGTGATCGTGCCGCGCGGCGGAAAAAGCCTTGTCGCCCGCGTACAGAACGAGGCGCGTGTGCCGGTCTTCGCCCATCTCGAAGGTCTCTGCCACATCTATGTCGATGCGTCGGCCGATCCCGATATGGCGAAGAAGATCGTCGTCAATGCGAAGATGCGCCGTACCGGCATCTGCGGCGCAGCCGAGACGCTGCTGATAGACCGCAACGCCGCCGAAAACTTCGCAATGCCTCTCCTCCAGGCGCTCGTCGATGCGGGCTGCGAGGTGCGCGTCTGCGACGACCTCGGAAGGCTCATGCCCGGCCTGAAAGCTGCAACCGACGAGGATTGGGCGACCGAGTATCTCGACGCGATCATTTCGGCGAGACTGGTCGACGGCATTTCCGGCGCGATCGAGCACATCAACACCTGGTCGTCGGCGCATACCGAGGCCGTGATCGCCGAGGATCGCGCCGTGGTCGAGCGATTCTTCTCCGAGATCGACTCGGCGATCCTGCTGCACAATGCCTCGACTCAATTTGCCGACGGCGGCGAGTTCGGCATGGGTGGCGAGATCGGCATCGCCACCGGCAAGATGCATGCGCGCGGACCCGTCGGCGTCGAGCAGCTCACCTCGTTCAAATATCGTGTGCGCGGCACCGGACAGGTGCGGCCCTGACGACACCGAGCGAAGTGAATGCGCGCTATCTCAGCATGCCGCATGTCGAATCCGGTATGGCAGTCGGCCTCTTCGGCGGATCTTTCAATCCGCCGCATGAAGGGCATGCGCTCGTCGCAGAGACCGCCTTGCGCAGGCTCGGTCTCGACCAGCTCTGGTGGATCGTAACGCCCGGCAATCCGCTCAAGGATCGCAACGATCTCGCGCCGCTTGGCGAACGGATCGCGAAGAGCGAAAAGATCGCCGGCAACCCGCGCATCAAGGTGACCGCTTTCGAGCAGGCACTCGGGCAGAGCTATACGGCCCGCACGTTGGAAGTGATTCGCGCCCGCAACCGCGATGTGCATTTCGTCTGGGTCATGGGTGCGGACAATCTCAAGAACTTTCACCGCTGGCAGGACTGGCGCAAGATCGTCGCCACTTTCCCGATCGCCGTCATCGACCGCCCGGGATCGACCCTCGCCTATCTCTCATCGCCCATGGCGAGGGCCTTCAGCCACGCTCGCGTCGACGAGGACGATGCGGGAGCCCTCGCCTTCCGCCGCGCGCCCGCCTGGACTTTCATTCACGGGCCCCGTTCGGGCCTGAGCTCGACGGCGCTTCGCTCGTCCAAATCCGGGTGATTTCCAGTGATTCCGTTCTCCTGTCTTGAAACCGTATAGGTTTGATGCCTACATTTAGGTACGGTTCGAACAATTACTTCGAATCGAACGTGCCTGTTCTGTTCATTTGGAAAGGAAAAACCCTGACAACAGCACACGCCAAGGGATATGCGACATCAGCATTCCCCCGCAGCACGGAATCGAGCGACGAAGCCGCTGTCCGTGCGCTTCAACTGGTCCTCGAAAGCCTAGAGGACTCGAAGGCAGAAAATATCGTAACCATCGACATTGCCGGAAAATCGGCGCTGGGAGACTTCATGGTCGTCGTCTCCGGGCGATCGAACAGGCATGTGATGGCCATTGCCGACCACTTGATCACGGACCTGAAGGACGACGGCCTTGGCAGGGCGCGCGTCGAAGGTCTCGAGGGTGGCGACTGGGTATTGATCGACACCGGCGATGTGATCGTTCACATCTTCCGGCCGGAGATCCGGGAGTTCTACAACATCGAAAAGATGTGGGCGGCTCCCGACGTCGAAGACGGTACCCTGCACTGAGACGCGTCGCCCGATCCTGACCATCGACTCAGGACGGAGCGACGGCCGGTGCCGAATGTGAAACGCGGGCTGTCACCGCCGCTAAGGCGGATGGCGGCAAGAGTTGTTTTGCCGGTCGAAACTGCAGCACCGGGCGTCCGGGCGGACGCGCAATGGTCGCTGCACCACAGGTGCTGCTCGTTATTTCTTGGATCCACTTCGATTTGAGGATGCATGCAGCAGTATCGGCCTGCGCCGGCGGGGACGGATCGGGATCATGCGTATAGGACTTTTCGCAGTCGGCCGCCTGAAGGCGGGGCCGGAAAAGGACCTTGCGGGCCGCTATCTCGACCGGTTCGCCAAGGCGGGTCCGGCCGTCGGCCTTGAATTGGCCCGCGTCGTGGAAACGGCCGAAAGCCGCGCCGCCAATGCCGAAACCCGCAAACGCGAGGAAGCCGCCCAGCTTGAAAAAACGCTCGCCGACGGCAGCCTTCTCGTGTTGCTCGACGAGCGCGGCAAAGCGCTCGACTCGGAAGCTTTCGCGCGCCTGCTTGGTCGTTTCAGAGACAGCGGCAAACGCGACCTGACGATCGCGATTGGCGGCGCCGACGGGCTCGATCCGGCGCTCCACGCACGCGCCGACGCCGTGCTCAACCTCGGGAGGATGACCTGGCCGCACCAGCTCGTGCGCATCCTCATCGCCGAACAGCTTTATCGCGCCGTGACTATCCTTTCGGGGCATCCTTATCATCGAGCGTAGATCACGAGTCGAAGCCCCTCCCAACCTCCCAACGACTGAAGGAAGCTTCGTCCGCCTCCCGACCCGATAACGCGAATATGTATTGGTTTGCCCCGCCAAATCAGACTAGGGTCTCCTAACTTTTGGACCTGCGAACTGGATGAGACCTTCAGCCACTAGAGTCGACTTGGAACGCAGTGCCCGGCGGTTCGGCCGCGGTACTGCGATCATGGCGCTTTTCCTGTCGGTGATCGGCCCGACTGCGGCTCAGGACGCGCCTGCGGGCGCGCCATCCGGCGTGAGCGCCGCGGAGCAGGCGCCGCCGGACCCGGCGGCTGACCTCGCCGTCCGGCGCGACAGCACCGCGAGCGAACTGGAGGCGCTGTCGAGGACGATCACGCTGTCGCGGGAGCGCTCCGAGGTACTCGAGAAGACGATCGCCGAGATCGACAAGAGCAACGAGGCGCTGCGTGGCGCCCTCGTGGATTCGGCAGCCAAGCGGCAGGAGCTCGAACGCCGCATCGCCGACGGAGAAAGGAAGTTCCGCGACCTGCGCGTCAAGGAGGATGTGGTGCGGCGTTCGCTGCGCGCCCGTCGCGGCCTGCTCGCCGAAGTGCTGGCCGCCCTCCAGCGCATGGGCCGAAATCCGCCGCCGGCAATCCTCGTGACGCCGGAGGATGCGCTCGCCTCGGTCCGGAGCGCCATTCTGCTCGGCGCCGTCGTTCCCGAAATACGCGAGCAAACCCAGAGCCTCGTCGCCGACCTGCAGGCACTTGCGGATATTCGCGCGGGCATCGCCAGGGAACGCGAGGAACTGACTGCCGCAATGACCGCCCGGCTCGAGGAAGAACGGCGCATGTCCATGCTCGTTGCCGAAAAGGAAAAGCTGAGGCAACGCAACGCGGCCGACCTGGCGGTTGAACAGCGCAAGGCCGAGGAGCTCGCCTTGCAGGCGGAGAACCTCGAGGGTCTGATCGCATCGCTCGAAAACGATATCTCCTCCGTGCGCGAAGCGGCCGCCGCCGCCCGCGCCGAAGAGGAGGAGCGCCGCCGCATGAGCGAGGCCGAACGGGAGGCTGCGCGGGAGCTCGCCAGGAGTGCAGTGCCCGACAAAAACCGCATTGCGCCGGCATATGTCTTTTCCGAGCTGCGGGAGCGGCTGGCCTTTCCCGTTGCCGGTTCGCTTGTGCGCCGTTTTGGCGACGCGGACGGAACAGGGCATTCACTGCAGGGGATCATGCTCGAGACCAATGCAGGCGCGCTGGTGACCACGCCGGCGGACGGGTGGATCGTCTATGCCGGGAGTTTCCGCAGCTACGGGCAGATGATCATTCTCAACGCCGGCGACGGGTATCATATCGTGCTCGCCGGCATGGAGAACGTCAGCGTCCGGCCGGGACAGTTCGTCGTGGCCGGCGAGCCGGTGGCGACGATGGGTGCAAAAAGAGTGGCGAGTGCGGCGGCCTTGGCGCTGGAAACCGACAGGCCAACGCTTTACATTGAATTCAGAAAAGACGGGAAGCCGGTTGATTCCCGACCGTGGTGGACCGCAGCAGAGGTTGGAAGGGCGCGAAATGATACGTAGAGCTTCACTTGTCCTGGTCGGGGCGCTGATGGGCGCCACGGCGATGGGCGTCGTCTATTCGGCAACCATGCCGGCCGTGGCCGCGAATTCGTCGACATACCGGGAACTCGCGATCTTCGGCGACGTCTTCGAGCGCGTGCGCGCGCAATACGTGACGCCGCCGCAGGATGACAAGCTGATCGAGAACGCCATCAACGGCATGCTCTCGTCTCTCGACCCGCATTCGAGCTATATGAACTCGGCCGACGCCGAAGACATGCGCACCCAGACGCGCGGCGAGTTCGGCGGCCTCGGCATCGAGGTCACCATGGAGGACGATCTCGTCAAGGTGACGAGCCCCATCGACGACACGCCCGCCGCCCGCGCCGGCGTGCTCGCAGGCGATTTCATCTCGAAGATCGACGGTCAGGACGTCCGCGGCCTCAAGCTCGAGGAGGCGGTCGACAAGATGCGCGGTGCCGTCGGCACACCGATCAAGCTGACGATCCTGCGCAAGGGAGCCGAAAAGCCGATTGAGCTGACGATCGTGCGCGACGTGATCGCAGTCCGCGCCGTGAAGGTGCGTGTCGAGGGGGATATCGGCTATCTCAGGGTCATCTCGTTTACGGAAAAGACCTTCGAAGACCTGAAGAAGGGCATTGAGAAGATCAAGGCGGAAATTCCCGCAGACAAGCTCAAGGGCTATGTCCTCGACCTGCGCCTCAATCCGGGCGGCCTGCTCGATCAGGCGATCAATGTCTCGGACGCGTTCCTGGAGCGTGGCGAGGTCGTTTCGACCCGCGGCCGCAATCCGGACGAAACCCGCCGCTTCAATGCGACCCCGGGCGATCTCGCCGATGGCAAGCCAGTCGTCGTGCTCGTCAACGGCGGTTCGGCGTCCGCTTCGGAAATCGTCGCCGGCGCACTCCAGGACCTGAAGCGCGCGACCGTTCTCGGTACGCGCTCCTTCGGCAAGGGTTCGGTGCAGACGATCATCCCGCTCGGCGACGCCGGCGCGCTGCGTCTGACGACGGCGCTTTATTACACGCCGTCCGGCAAGTCGATTCAGGGCACCGGCATCACCCCTGACATCAAGGTCGAACAGCCGCTGCCGCCAGAGCTTCTGGGCAAGGTGGAAGCGCAGGGCGAATCCGATCTGCGCGGCCACATTCCGGGTCAGGAAGAGACCGAAGAGGGCTCCGGCTCGGTCGCCTACGTGCCGCCGGAACCCAAGGACGACATTCAGCTCAACTATGCGTTCGACCTGTTGCGCGGCAAGAAGACGGATCCGTCCTTCCCGGCCAATCCGGAACAGGCGCAACTGAAGGAATAGATCCCTCGCCCGCCAGTTTTGGGCTGCATCAAACAGGAGGCGCCGGGCTGTTCAACCCGGCGCCTTTATATTATCCATCGGACGCAGCCGTTTATGCGATGATTCTGGTCCCTTCATGTTTCATCGTCATGGCCGGCAGCGATTCGCGCCAGGATCGAAGCTCGACCGAGGCCCCGTTTGGCAACTGATCTCAATGCCCCCCTTGGCCAGAACCGGAAGGAGAGACCGGCACGCAAGCGCGATCTCCGTCGCCTCCTGCGCTACTGCGGCCTTGGCTCCGGAGCTCTTGCGGTCATCGGGCTCACGGCATGGAGCGCCCTTTCTCCCGGTCTCCTGAGCCACTCGCCCGCGACGCCGGGAGCGAGCGAAGCGACTGCAGCCGCCGAGCAAACGCGCGCCGTCGGGGGTGGCAAAGCACAGAACCCGTCCGGTTCGCTCAACCGCAGCGGCGCACTCTCCGGCGCGCATGTCGAGGAAGTTCTGGCCGACGACGGCGCGACGGTCAGGAAATACACGCCCCGTCCGCGCGAGTCCGGCGGCCCCGCCCTCATCGATGCCGGAACGGCGCGCGGCCAGGATCCGCGCATGGCCGCCCTTCCGAATGAAAGCCTGCTGGAAGACAGCCCCGAAGGCCGCCTGCCGGTCATCGGCCCGGATGGGCTGAGGCCCATGGACCAATATGCGCGCCCCTGGTCCGGCGCGCGCGGAACGCGGATCGCCATCGTGGTCGGCGGCCTCGGGCTCAGCCAGACGGGGACGCAGCGTGTCATCCGCAATCTGCCGCCGGAAGTGACGCTCGCCTTCGCCGCGGCCGGAAACAGCTTGCAGCGCTGGATGCAGGAGGCAAGGCGCGACGGCCACGAAATCCTGCTGCAAGTGCCGATGGAATCTTTCGATGACCCGAACGACGATCCGGGCCCGCATGCGCTGCGCGTTTCTTCCGATGCCGGGAAGAACCTTGCGGCTTTGCACCGCAGCATGGGGCAGATCACCAACTACACCGGCATCATGAACTATCTGGGAGGGCGGTTCCTCTCCAACGCGGATGCGCTCGAGCCGGTCATGCGCGATCTCGGCAGGCGGGGTCTTCTGTTTCTGGACGACGGGACGTCGGCGCAATCGCTCTCGGGCACACTCGCCGGCGCCTTCGACGTGCCGCACGGTTTCGCCGATCTCATGCTCGACGCCGAGCTCAGCCGCAATGCCATCCTGCGCAGGCTCGACGAATTGGAGCGCATCGCGCGGAGGAACGGCACAGCCATCGGGGTCGCTTCCGCCTTCGACGAAAGCGTGGCGGCCATCGCCGAATGGATCGAGGAAGCCGGCGGACGGGGCATCGAGGTGGTCGGCGTGGCCGCGCTCGTCAAAGATCCGAAACAGAACTGATTTAGTCAGCGGGTAGCCGTGTCATACGGCTTGCGGAAACATGCAGAGGAAGGATGATATGGGCAAGGATAGTGGGCGCGTCAGAACGGCGGATGATCTGCCCTATCGGCCATGTGTCGGCGTCATGGTTCTCAACCGGCAGGGACTTGTCTGGGCCGGGCACCGGCTCGCCGTCGGCAATTCCGAATATGACGGTTCGCCGCAACTCTGGCAGATGCCGCAAGGGGGCATCGACGAGGGCGAGGACCCGCTCGCGGCCGCCTATCGCGAACTCTACGAGGAAACCGGCATCCGCTCGGTTTCGCTCATTGCCGAAGCACCGGACTGGATCTATTACGACTTGCCGTCGCATCTGATCGGAATCGGACTAAAGGGCAAGTACCGCGGTCAGAGGCAGCGCTGGTACGCCCTCCGCTTCGAGGGCGACGAAAGCGAGATCGCCATCAACCCGCCGCCCGGCGGCCACGAGCCGGAATTCGACGCCTGGGAATGGAAGCCCATGCACGAGCTGCCGGGCTTGATCGTGCCCTTCAAGCGCAAGGCCTATGAAGAGGTCGTCGCCGCGTTTTCGCATCTGGTACCGTGAGCGAAAGGATACCGGAATAAGCCCCTCATCCGGCTGCCGCCACCTTCTCCCCGCTTGCGGGGAGAAGGACACGCGGCTCCGCCTTGCCCCGCATTCGACGGCGGAAGACGCCTGGCGTTTGCCGCCTGTCCCCTTCTCCCCGCAAGCGGGGAGAAGGTGGCCGGCAGGCCGGATGAGGGGCTGATTTAATTCGCCGCCCCTTGAGGGGGCTGGGATTTACTCGGCTTCGTCAGCCGAAGCGGCGTTGAGCTGGCCGTATTTCTCGTCACCGATCTTGTCGAGCAGGTCGAGCTGGGTTTCGAGGAAGTCGATGTGGCCTTCCTCGTCTGCAAGGAGTTCCTCGAAGAGCTTCATCGAGACGTAATCGCCGGCCGCGTGACAGATATCGCGGGAGTTCTTATAGGCCGTACGGGCGTCGTATTCACCTGCCAGGTCGGCCTTCAGCACTTCCCTGACATTCTGTCCGATGCGTAGCGGCGCGACCGTCTGCAGGTTGGGATGGCCTTCGAGGAAAATGATGCGCGCGACGAGCTTGTCGGCGTGGTGCATTTCCTCGATCGATTCGGCCCGCTCCTTCTTGGCGAGCAGCGTATAACCCCAATCTTCGAGAAGGCGGTAATGCAGCCAATACTGGTTTACGGCACCGAGTTCGAGATAGAGCGCTTCGTTAAGCTGCTCGATGACCTTTGCGTCGCCTTTCAAGATCCGCCCTCCGGTTTTCTTCATGGAATTGTCTGAGGCGGCTCATGAAATCAAATATCTCGGCGTCCGTCGAGTCGCGGCGGGCGTGATATTGCTCGGTGGTGCGGATGATGATGTCGACGACGTTGGGAAAACAGCCGCAGCAACGGCCGCGTTTTTCCATCGCATGATAGACTTTCGCCGGCACGATCAGCTGCCAACAGTCCTCGTCGAGGAGGCTGACGATCGTGTCCTCGATTTCTTTCTCGGTGATGAAATTGCAACTGCAAACCAGCATTTCGTCTTGCCTGCCATACGCAACGCTCTGATTTTGCGATAAAGCAAAAGAGGACATTTGCCGTCAACTAAAAACTCCTCTCCATATGGTTGAGGCATGCATTAGAGCCGTTCTAAACTTGACGGAAATCATCGCATTTTCATTACATTAGGCGATTCTAAGGAGAGTATTTTTCTTCCATAACTTGTAGTTCCGGCTGGAATGCCTGCGACATTTTTACACAGGATCCTCCTTGGAACGGTGCGAGTGGCATGCGATTTCGGGTTCAATGGAAATTGCGCCCCTTCGGCATGACCTGCGCCACCTGGGCGGCCGTCTCGCCCTCCGGCTCTGCCCCGGCGGGCAGGCCCAGGCTCAATTGCCGGAGTTTTCTTTTCTCGCGGGCGTCCGCGCTCGGCCGCAAGGCGCCGTCCGCCCGGTCGTTGGCGCCGAAACGCCGCGCTTCCCGGCGCAGCAGGCCGAGCATCGGCGTTATATCCTCGAGATGATCGGCGACCACGTGAATGACGCCGCTCTGGCTCTGCAAGCGGCCGCGGACTTTCACAAGCCGCGATCCCATGACCTGCGGCCGGTATTTGTGAAACGTCTTTTCCCAGACGATGATATTGGCGATGCCGGTTTCGTCTTCGATCGTCATGAAGATGACGCCATTGGCGGAACCCGGCCGCTGCCTGACCAGCACAAGGCCCGCCACCGTCACCCATTTTCCTGTCGCAGTTGCCGCCAGATCCCGGCTGCGCAGGATGCCTATTCGGGAAAAATCCTCCCGCATGAAGGAAACGGGGTGCGCCTTCAGGGAGAGCGTCAAAGTGCGATAATCATGAATGACCTGTTCGCCGGCCGGCATGTCGGGAAGAGCGATCTTGGGCTCGGCCTGCAGATCGACTGAACCCGCCCCCTCGAAAAGCGGCAGCCGCTCCACCGCCGACTGCTCGTCGAGCGCCTTCACCGCCCAGAGGGCCGCCCGCCGGTCGAGGCCTATCGACCGAAAGGCATCGGCATCCGCAAGGCGCTCCAGAACGGAGCGGGAAAGCCCGGAGCGAAGCCATAGGTCATGAGCGGAGCGGTATCCCTCTCCCCGGCACGCGACGAGCGCCTCCATATCCGTTTGCTTCAGTCCTTTGACCAGCCGGAAGCCAAGCCGCACGGCTTTCCGGGTTTCGATTACCTCCCGCATGCTGGCGTGGCGCGGGTCGACAGCATCCTTGCTGAACGCGCCCTCGCCTTCGAGCAGGGCATCCCAATCCGAATGATTGATGTCGACCGGCAGCATCTTGACCCCGTGTTCGCGGGCATCGCGCACCAATTGCGCCGGCGCATAGAAACCCATCGGCTGCGCGTTCAGGAGCGCGGCGCAGAAGATGTCCGGATAATAGGTCTTGAGCCAGGCCGAGGCATAGACGAGAGAGGCGAAGGAGGCAGCATGGCTCTCGGGGAAGCCGTATTCGCCGAATCCCTTGATCTGGTTGAAGCAGCGCTCGGCGAATTCCCTCTCGTAGCCATTCGCGACCATGCCCTCCACCATCTTCCGCTCGAAGGTGTGGATCGTACCGGTCCGCTTGAAGGTGGCCATGGCGCGGCGCAGGCGGTCGGCCTCGCTGGGCGAGAAGCCGGCGGCGGTGATCGCGATCTGCATCGCCTGCTCCTGGAACAGAGGCACGCCCAGCGTCCTTTCCAGGACCGCCTTCAATTCCGGGCTCGGATACACGACCGCCTCGCCCCTGCGCTGGGCTTCGCGCCGCTTCAGATAGGGGTGCACCATATTGCCCTGGATGGGACCGGGGCGGACGATCGCAACCTCGATCACCAGATCGTACATTTCGCGCGGCTGCAGGCGCGGCAGCATGCTCATCTGCGCCCGGCTTTCGATCTGGAAGACCCCGACCGTATCGGCGCGGCAGATCATGTCGTAAACGGCTTTCTGCTGGTCCTGATAGATTTCGGCCAGCGTTTTCTGCTTTCCGTAATGCGCCGCCAGAAGCTTGAAGCCTTTGGCAAGGCAGGTCAGCATGCCGAGCGCCAGCACGTCGACCTTCAGGATCTTCAACTCGTCGAGATCGTCCTTGTCCCATTCGATCATGTAGCGGTCGGGCATCGCCGTATTCATGATCGGCACGACCTCGTCGAGCCTGTCGCGGGTAATCACGAAGCCGCCTACATGCTGCGAGAGATGGCGCGGAAAATTCATGAGCAGACTGGCATAGGCCAGGACGCGCCTGGTGAGAGGGTCCGCCGCGTCGAGCCCCGCGCCTTTTGCCTGCTCCTCGGTGAAAGGCGAGGTCCCCCAGCCCCAGATCGAACTGACGAGGGCCGACTGCACATCCTCGGAGAGGCCGAAGGCCTTGGCGACCTCGCGCCCTGCGGAGCGTGAGCGATAGCTGATCACCGCGGCGGTAAGCCCGGCATGCTCCTTGCCGTAGGTCCTGTAGATATACTGGATCACCTCTTCGCGCCGCTCATGCTCGAAATCGACATCGATATCGGGCGGCTCGTCGCGATCCTTCGACAGGAAGCGGTCGAACAGCAAAGTGAATTTCTGCGGATCGACATCGGTGATGCCGAGGCAGAAGCAGACGGAGGAATTGGCCGCCGACCCTCGTCCCTGGCAAAGAATCTCTTTGCTGCGGGCAAACCTCACCAGCTTATGAACGGTCAGAAAGTAAGGCTCGTACTTCTTGTCATGAATGAGTTCCAACTCATAGTCGATCTGCCGCTTCACCTTGTCGGGAACGCCTTCGGGATAGCGCTCAGCCGCGCCTTCTGCGACGAGCCGCCGCAAGCTTTCGGCCGGCGTCTCTCCTTTGGCGTTTTCGTCCGGATATTGGTGGCTGAGCTCGTCGAGGCTGAAGGCGAGCTCCCTGAAAAATTTCCCGGTATTGGCGATCGCCTCGGGATAGCCGCTGAAAAGCCGGGCCATTTCCCTTGGACCCTTCAGGTGCCTTTCGGCATTCTTCTGCAGAAGGAAACCGGCTCCGGCGATCGGCACATGTTCCCGGATGGCGGTGACGACATCCGCAAGCGGCCTGTAATGCGGAGCGTGATAGAGCGCGTCATTGGTAGCGAGTAACCCGATGCCGGCCTTTCGGGCAATTGCGGCCAGAACGGCAAAGTCATGCCGGTCGAAGCCGTCATAATGCGGCGCCAGGCCGAGATAGAGCCGGTTGCCCGCATGCTCCTGCAATTTCCCGAGCAGTACCTCCAGGCTCTCCGGTTCCGGCCGCCCTTCGCTTTGCATTACGATCAGAAGAAGCTCCTCCTGCCATTCGAGCAGATCGGCGAGATGAAGCGTGCAATCGCCCTTCTTCGAGCGCAGATTCCCGGCGCTGAGCAGCCGGCAGAGATGTCCCCAGCCCCGCCTGTTCTTCGGATAAGCGAGAATGTCCGGCGTGCCGTCGGCAAAAACGAGGCGGGCGCCCGGCCGGAAAGGATAGCCCTCCACCTTCGCCTTGGCATGCGCCCTGACGACGCCGGCGACGCTGTTGCGATCGGCGATGCCGAGACCGGCAAGCCCCGCCTTCTTGGCGAAAACGACCATCTCCTCGGCCGGCGCCGCCCCTTCGAGGAAGGAGAAATTCGTGCGCGCACCGAACTCGTAGAAGACAGTACCCACGCTCATGCGAAAACTCCGTGCATGAACCAGCGGGGCGAGGCGGTCTCTCTTCCGTAAAGGCCCTCGCGAAACAGCCAGAAGCGGCGCCCGTCCTGATCCTCGATCCGGAAATAGTCGCGCGTCGGATGGTTCTCCCCGTCGATCCACCATTCGGCGGCGATGCGCTCCGGCCCCTCGGCACGGGCGACGCGGTACCGGGTCTTGCGCCAGTTGAAGCTGCGCGGCGCGCCCTCGGGCACTTCCGCCGTCGCCTCCACCGGTTCGGGATGGGCGAAAATCCGAAGCGGACGGTTCTCGGGGAAAGCGCCCTCTTCAAGGGCAGGCGGCCTCAGGACCGCGGCCACGTCCGTCACGGAGGCAAATCCGCCCGCCCGTTCCGGCAGATGGCTTTCGGCAAGGGTCGCCTGCATCAGGCAATCCGGCCCGAAGCGGGCGGAGACCTTGTCGACGAAGGCCGCCAGCGGTTGGCTTTCGTCGGGAACGCCGGAAAAATCCTGCTGCGCCGGATCGAGCCTTTCGCTTCTGAGGACCGAAAGCCGGACGATCTCGAAACCATATCCTGCATCGAGATCGTCATGAACCGCCTGCAGCCGCTCGCGAAAGAGAGCGGCGATGCGACCGGCATCGTTCAAGGGCACGGCCGCGTGGGCGCGAACGCGGAATACCCTGCCGTCGACCCGGAAGAGAAGAAGTTCGAAGAGCCGCCCGCCTTCGCCATGCCGCTCCAGCGACGAGCGGACATCCCTGGCGAGATGCCGGGTCAGTTCGAGAATGTATTCCTCGTCCTGCAGCGGCTCGGCGAGCCGGCGTTCGGCGGAGAAGCTCGCCACGGGCAGCCGGGGTGAAAGCGGCTCGTCCTCGAAGCCCCTCGCCTGATCGAGCCTGAGGAGAAGAAAAGAGCCGAAGCGGCGGGCGAGCGGCGCCCGCGGCGCTTCGAGAAGATCGCCGATCTGCTTCAGCCCGACCCGTTCGAGTGCGGCCGAGGTCTCCGCCGGCAGTCGCAGCGCGGCGACCGGCAGGGGTGCAAGAACCGGATCCCCATCCCCGGGCGCAATGACGTCGATATCGCCGTACCGGGTGACGGCCCAGGAAAGGCCGGCTGTGGAGGAGACGGTCGCCCGCGCCTCGACGCCGAGAGAGAAAAGACGCGACAGGACATCGCTTATGAGCGCCTTTTCGCCGCCATGAAGATGGGCGCAGCCGGTGATATCGAGGAACAGCCCATCCGTGCCGTCGAGTGCCACGAGCGGCGTATAGCGATCGCACCAGTCGGCAAGCGCCTCCAGAAAGGCCAGGTCGGCGGCAGGATCGGCGGCAATCACGTCGAGCGAGGGACACATGGCGCGGGCTTCCGCCGCCCCCTGGCCGCGCTTCAGGCCGATGCGCTCTGCAAAAGTATCGAGCGCAACGAGCCGCATGGCATTGTCGATCTTGGCGGCGAAGACGACGGGCGGATGGTCAGGACGCCCGCGCGAAAGCCAGGAGGCGCCCCATCGGCTGCGCGCGATGCGATCGGCCGGCAGATGCGGAAAGTGGATCGACAGGATCCGCTGGCTCATCGTTTGTCCGAAGAGCGGCGTTCCGGCATTCATCGAGTGAGTAGAAGCGGCGGTCATGGGCGTTCCATTCAAGAAAGATGTCGTCAGAGGCTTGAAGCCTGCTTTTTTCGACAAGGAGGTGAAAGGCGGGATGGCCGATGCTGCCGCAAAGCACCGAACCATCGGGAAGAGGACGTTCGCCGGCCGGTGCCGGCCTGACCTGGAGCCGGAAGAAGGCGCTGCTCGCCTCCTCCTCGCCCGCCTGACGCAAGACGAGGAGAGGCACGCCGCCCGCCCGGGCCCTCACATGCAGACGCCGGCTCTCGCTCAAGGCGAGACAGGCAGGATTGCCGCGGATTTCCAGAACGACCGCGGCGAAGACCGGCACCGAAAGCGCCGTCTCGGTGATCCACAGCGCGTCCTTCACCGTGCGTGCCGAAACGAAGAGGAAGCGCTCGGCGTCGAGCCCATGGGCCTTGAGGCCCGGCCCATAAGGCTGACCCGCCTCACGGGCAGCAAGCGTCTGGCTGATCCAAAGGACCGGGGCCAGACAGCCATTCTCCTTCTTCTGCTGCTGATAGAGCGCCGCAAGCGCCGCCACGAAACCGGCGGCCGCACCCGCATCCCGGGTCTCGGCATTGCGGATCTCCATCATGCCCTCGAGCGGCAACCCGCCGTTCAGGACGTCATCGAAGGGCGGGACGCCGAGCGGCAGGACCCTGCGGCGGGAGGCTTCCTCCTTCCCGCGCCGAAAGCCGGCAGGGTCAGCCGCCTTGGCCGACCGGACGCATCCCGGCAGCCCGCGATCTTCAATCCGCGCAATGGTCTCGCGAAGGGAAAGAATGGTTTGCCGTTGCACGGCGTTTCCGGCCATGACGGTCAGCTCCCATCTGCATGTTCATGTTATGTTCTTATGGATTCCAGAGCTGCCCTCAAGAGTCAACAACCAATATTGAGAATATATTCCTTCCTCCTTCCGGGGAAGAATTCATCCCTCGAAAAACCGGGGCAAAATCGTTATATGAAGACGACAAGGAGTGCCCATGGCCCGCATTGACCAGACCGATGATTGGCGGGAACGCCACGCACCGACGCTTACCGTATTCGAACAGCTCGCGTTTGAAGCCTACAGCCACCTGCCTGAGGAATTCCGCAAGCTGACGACGGACCTCACTATCGAAGTCGCCGATTTTCCAAGCGACGATGTCTTCGAAGACATGGCGCTCGAAACGCCGTTCGACCTGCTGGGCCTCTTCGAAGGCCGCGGCATCGGCGAACGCTTCACCATGGAAACCGGGGAGTTCCCGAACCGCATCACCCTCTACCGCCGCCCGATTATCGACTACTGGGCCGAAAACGAGGAAACGCTCGGCGACATCATCACCCATGTGCTGATCCACGAGATCGGCCACCATTTCGGCCTGTCGGACGACGACATGGAACGGATTGAGGAAAGCGTGGAGCATGTGGGCGGCTGAGCAGGACTCCCGTCCACGGCCGCCGGGACCTGCGCCCGCAAACCGACACTCACACATCCGTCACTTGAATCCGGAGCCGAATCGACGTATATACAGATTCGTATATACGACAGGAGGCGCACCATGCCCCACATCGCGCGCGTATTCCAATCCGGAAACTCTCAGGCGGTTCGCCTGCCGAAGGAATTTCGCCTCGATGTCGATCGTGTGGAAATCACGCAAGAGGGCGATGCGCTCATTCTGCGCCCGCATGTCGAGCGCGGTGAAACATGGTCGTCGCTGAAGGCGGCGCTGGCGCGTGGCGTCAGCGAGGATTTCACGCAGAGCGGGCGCGAGCAGTCAGAACCACAGGATCGGCCGGATCTTGACACGGTATTTCCGTGATTTCGCATCTCCTCGACACCAACGCTGTCATCGCCTTGATCGGCCGCAGGTCGGAAATACTGGTCAACCGAGTGCTCCAGAGCCCCGAAGGGACGATCGGCCTATCGCCGATTGTCGCGCATGAACTGTATTACGGTGCGCAGAAGAGCGCGAGAGTCCAGCACAATCTGGAAACCTTGCGCCTGCTGTTTGCGGATTTCCCGATCCTCGATTTCGACCAGCGCGACGCCTTTGCCGCCGGCGGTATCCGGGCCGCCCTGGCCGCGAAGGGAACACCCATCGGTCCCTATGACGTGTTGATCGCCGGTCAGGCGAAAGCGCGCGGCCTGACGCTCGTCACCAACAATGTCGGCGAGTTCAAACGGATCGAAGGCCTTCGCGTGGAAGACTGGTCGGCGAAGCACGGATCATGACCGCCTGTCGACGCCGACGCATACCCGACCGCAGGGCCGGGCCCCCTACTGCTCCGACAGTTTCATATCCGGGTGATAGTCCTTGCCCTCCACTTCCTTCACCACCGCCTGGCCGCATTGCATGTGCTGGGTATCGGCATTGAAGGCATAGGTCGGCGAGCCGTGCAGCGCCCACCCCTGGTTCAATGCGGCCGTCACCTTGTGGCAGAAGGCGGCGTCGTCGGGGCCGGTGAGAAAGCGGTAGAGTTTCAAGATTTTGCCTTTCGTTTTTCGATGAGGTCCGCCTTGGCGGCGATCCTCATCGCCTGCTCCAGGTGGAGACGCTCGACCATCCGGCCATGAAGGTTGATGACGCCCCTGCCGGCATGGTCCGGCAGGGCAAAGGCGTCGATGATCGCGCGCGCCTCCTCGACCGCGGCCTCGTCCGGGCCGAAATGCCGGTTGGCCGCTTCGATCTGCGCCGGATGGATCAGCATCTTGCCGTCAAAGCCCATGTCGCGCCCCTGTCGGCATTCCGCCTCGAGCCCTTCCGGATCGCGGAAATCGTTGAAGACCGCGTCGATGGCGTCCAGCCCGCTGCCGCGCGCGGCAAGAAGGATCTGCATCAGCCAGGGGACGAGATAGGTCCGGCCCGGAAGGGCGGGCACGCCCGTCTCCTTGCGAAGGTCGTTCAGCCCGACGACGAAACAGTCGAGCCGGCCGCCGGACGTGCGGCCGGTCTCGGCGATCGCCGGCGCGTTCACGACCCCGTGCGGCGTCTCGATCATCGCCCAGAGCCGCAACTCTTCCGGCGCGTCTCTTTCCGAAAGCCAGTCGAGCGGGCCTTGAATATCGGCCGGGCTTTCGACCTTGGGCAGAAGGATCGCATCGGGCCGGGCCGCGAGAGCCGCGGCGAGATCGGCCTCGCCGAAGCCGGAACCCGCCGTATTGACGCGGATGACCGTTTCGCCCTGCGGCCGGTTCCGGGCAAGATGCCGGACGAGCGCATCGCGTGCTCCAGCCTTGCGGTCCGGCAAGACCGCGTCCTCGAGGTCGAAGATGACGGCGTCCGCCGCCAGAGCGCAGACCTTGGCGAGCGCACGCTGATTGTCGGCCGGAACCGAGAGCACCGAGCGGCGCAGCCGCACGGGATGATGGTCGATTGCTCTGGTGCTGTTCCCTGTCATGCCGTTCGTTGTGCCTGCCTTTCAACCTTTGCGCAAGACGAGACGAGCGAACCCTCTTGCAAGCCGCATCGCCAACACCCACATGCCGATCAGAAAGGTGACAATCATGCAAAGCATCCGCTCTGTTCTCTTCACGGCCGCTGCCATCACCATCACGCTCGTGGCCTTCGTGTTCACCGCCTCGCTCGCCCTGGCGCTCGCCGGGATCGCCGCCATTGTTGCCGTCGGCAGCGCCATCGCCGCCAAGCTCAACGGACGGCCTGTGCATGCTCAAGCGCACCCACGTTCGAATCCGACAAGCAATCAGCGCGAAATGCGGATATGGAACGACGGGCGCGGGACGATCATAGATCTTTAGAATCGGATTGCCGGAAGCGGGATGAGAACGAGCGTGAAGCGGTTTTCCGCGCCCATCCCGCTCCCTGAAAGCAGATTCTCCTTCATTTCGGCGCAAAACTGATCTAAACGCTTATCGACATTTCCGCTGAAATCGAAGGCCAAGTCATGGACAAGTTCGTCAAGCTCACCGGCGTTGCCGCTCCCCTGCCCGTCGTCAACATCGACACGGACATGATCATTCCGAAGGATTACCTGAAGACGATCAAGCGCACCGGCCTTGGCACGGGCCTCTTCGCCGAGGCGCGCTACAACGAGGACGGCACTCCCAATCCGGACTTCGTCCTCAACAAGCCTGCCTATCAGAATGCCAAGATTCTCGTCGCCGGAGACAATTTCGGCTGCGGCTCCTCGCGCGAACATGCACCCTGGGCGCTTCTCGATTTCGGCATCCGCTGCGTCATCTCGAGCTCGTTCGCCGACATCTTCTACAACAACTGTTTCAAGAACGGCATTCTGCCCATCGTCGTCAGCCAGGAAGACCTCGACAAGCTGATGGATGACGCCAGCCGCGGCTCCAACGCCATTCTCACGGTCGATCTCGAAGCGCAGGAAATCACCGGCCCGGACGGCGGCTCGATCAAGTTCGAGGTCGATGCCTTCAAACGTCATTGCCTGCTGAACGGCCTCGACGATATCGGCCTCACGCTCGAAAAGGGACGCTCCATCGACAATTTCGAGAAGGCGGCGGCCGCTTCGCGCCCCTGGGCCTGAGCTACGGCATGACGCGCAAGCTCATCTCGTCGGGTTCGCCCTTCGAAAAGACGGCAGGCTATTCCCGCGCCGTCGCGAAGGGCGACTGGTGCTTCGTTTCCGGCACGACCGGCTACGACTACGCCACCATGACCATGCCGGAAACGGTGGAGGAACAGGCGCGCAACTGCCTGAAGACGATCGAAAACGCCTTGAAGGAAGCCGGTTTCTCGCTGTCGGACGTGGTGCGCAACCACTACTACGTCACCGATGCGAGCCTTGCCGATCGCGTCTTCCCGATCTTCGGCGAGACATTCGGCGACATCCGCCCGGCCGCGACGATGATCGTTTGCGATCTCATCCGCCCGGAAATGCTGATCGAGATCGAGGTCACGGCGTTTCGGGGGTAAGGCAGAGACGCTACCCCAGTCCACTCCCCGCAAGCGGCGTGCGGGAACTGGAAGAGCGCCCTCGTCCCTTCGCGCCGCTTGCGGGGAGAAGGTCGCGGCAGCGGGATGAGAGAGGCCGCTCGAGGCCGTCGAATCCTTTTTCATTGACCGCGATACCTGCCTCGCGCTATCAAACCATCCGTGGTGATTTGGCCGGCCGGCTTGCAGCCACGTTAAAGAAGTCGCTAAAGGGCCGAGGGAACAATAGATTTCCGAGGACCGGTCGCGATCAATTCGCCGCCGGTTTTTTTGTATTCGATCGAGTGGACACCCATGCCCATCAAGATACCCGATACGCTGCCCGCTTTCGAAACCCTCGTTCACGAGGGTGTGCGGCTGATGACCGAGACCGCGGCGATCCGCCAGGATATCCGGCCGCTGCAGATCGGACTCTTGAACCTCATGCCCAACAAGATCAAGACCGAAATCCAGATGGCGCGGCTGATCGGCGCCACGCCGCTTCAGGTCGAATTGACGCTGGTCCGGGTCAACGGCCACCGGCCGAAGAACACGCCCGAAGAGCATCTGCTCGCCTTTTACGAGACCTTCGACGACGTGGAGGCCCGCAAGTTCGACGGCTTCATCATCACCGGCGCGCCGGTCGAGACGCTCGAATATGAAGAGGTCACCTACTGGAAGGAGTTGCAGCGCATCTTCGACTGGACGGCGACCAACGTCCATTCGACGCTGAACGTCTGCTGGGGCGCGATGGCAGCGATCTACCATTTCCACGGAGTTCCGAAGTATCCGCTGAAGGAGAAGGCCTTCGGCGTCTACCGCCACCAGAACCTCAAACCCTCCTCGGTTTATCTGAACGGCTTTTCCGACGATTTCGCTGTGCCCGTGTCGCGCTGGACCGAAGTGCGCCGCTCCGACATCGACCGGGTGCCGGGCCTCGAGATCCTGATGGAGTCGAAGGAGATGGGCGTCTGCCTCGTGCATGAAAAGAAGGGCAATCGGCTCTACATGTTCAATCACGTCGAATATGATTCGACGTCCCTGTCCGAGGAATATTTCCGCGATGTCGATGCCGGCGTGCCGATCAAGCTGCCGCACGACTATTTCCCGCACAACGATTCAGCGCTTCCGCCGCAGAACCGCTGGCGCAGCCATGCACACCTCTTCTTCGGCAACTGGATCAACGAGATCTACCAGACGACGCCCTACGAGTTGGCGAAGATCGGAGAGCGTTGAAGTAAAAAGCATGACTTTCCGGTTGCCGCACCGCCGGAAATGCAGCAGGTTGGCGCCGACTCGCGGAAAATGGGGAGATGCATGGGAACAGACACGGAAATCTTCGGCCACCTGCCCTCCGGCGAGCCCGTACACCGCATGACGCTTAAGGGCGGCGGGCTGACGGCCTCGGTGATCACCTGGGGCTCGGTCATCCAGGATCTGCGGCTCGAAGGACATGCAGCCCCGCTCGTGCTCGGCTTCGAGGATTTCGAAAGCTATCCGGCCCATTCCTCCTATTTCGGCGCCACCCCCGGCCGCAACGCCAACCGCATCGGCGGCGGCCGCTTCGCGCTCGAAGGCAAGGCCTATCAACTCGAGCTCAACGAGAAGGGCGCCACGCATCTCCACGGCGGCAGCGACAATGTCGGCAAGCGCAACTGGTCGATCCTCAGGCTGGCCGAAGACAGCGTAACGCTCGAGATCACCGATCCGGACGGCCGCGCCGGCTATCCGGGCAATTGCACGATCACCTGCACCTATACGCTGAAACCGGGCGGCACGTTCAACGTCGTCTACGAAACGCAAACCGACGCGCCGACTCTCGCCAATGTCTGCCAGCACAGCTATTTCAACCTCGATGGCAGCCCGAACGCATTCGGTCACGACATCATGATCGCCGCAGACCATTACCTGCCGACCGACGAGCGGCAGATTCCGACGGGCGAGATCCGCCCCGTCGCCGGCACCGCCTTCGATCTGCGCGAAATGACCTCGCTGAGACGGCAGCTCGACGGCGACGGGATAGCCTACGACCACAATTTCTGCCTCTCGCCGGAACGAATGCGGAAGCGCTCCGTGGCGCTCGTACGCAGCATCAATTCCGGCATCTCGCTGGAAGTGCTGACGACGGAGCCCGGCATCCAGCTCTATACCGGAGAAAAGCTCGACGTACCGGTTCCCGGCCTCGAAGGCCGGCGCTACGGCCCCTTCGCCGGCCTTTGCCTCGAAACGCAGATCTGGCCCGATGCGGTGAATCACCAAGGTTTCCCGAAGGCGGTGCTGAGACCCGGCGAAACGCTCCGGCAGGAGACCGATTACGTGTTCATGAAGAGCTGAGGCGGTGGAGGCGGGATCTCGTCACCAGAGCGTTTAAAGCATCGAACTACGCACCTCCGCACGGAAAACCCCTACGCACTGTTCCTGGAAATGCTCTGAGACCAAACTGGGCTCTGACCTATCCAACGTGATAGCCGCCATCCACCGGCAGCGTGATACCAGTGACGAATTCGGCGGCGGGCGACGAAAGGAAGAGAACCGGCCCGACGAGGTCTTCCGTCGTCCCCCAGCGTTTCAGCGCCGAGCGACCGCTGATCCTGCTTTCGCTTTCCGGCTCCGACCACAGAGGCTTCGTCATGTCGGTGCGGTGATAGCCCGGCGCGACGGCATTCACGCGCACGCCCTCGCGGCCATATTTGTGTGCGAGGGCCCGCGTCAGGCCGACGATGCCCGTCTTGCTCGCCGTGTAGGCCGGCACCGACTCGTCGGCGAGATAGCTCAGCATGGATGCGACATTGACGATGCTGCCCCGCGTCTCCTTCAGGAGCGAGAAGCCTTCGCGCGAAAGCCGCATGGCGCTGGAGAGATTGATGTCCATCACGTCCATGAAGGTCTCTTCATCCCATTCCGCATCCGGCCGGGCAATCCCCTGGCAATTGACGAGCACGTCGAGCCGCCCGAGCCCGGCAAAGAGAGCCGCGACCGCGGCCTTGTCGCGCACGTCGAGACGCCGGAAATCGAGTCCGCTACCATTCTCCGCCTTTGCCGCCCCGAGGCGTTTTTCCGAGCTGCCCGTCGCAATGACGCTCGCACCGGCTTGCGCGAAACCCTTGGCCAGCGCCAGGCCGATGCCGCTCGTGCCGCCAGAAACCAACACCGTCTTGCCGGAGAAAAGCCCGGCCCTGAACGCGTCCACTTCCTTCATACTCCCCTCCGCGATCATACGAGCGCTTCGAGCGCCCTGACGACCATTTCCTCGGTCACGGCGATCGGCTCGTTGTGAATGATCTCGCCCGCCCGGCAGGCGCGCTTCGCCACGACTGCAAGCTTTTCGGGTGTCGCTTCGGCAATGCCGATACCGGCGAGCGTCGTCGGCAGGCGCACGGCGAGACAGAACTGCCGGACGCGCTCGTATTCGTCATCCATGCCGTTGAGCTTGAGTCCCGCAAGCACACCGATCGCGACCTTCTCGCCGTGCAAATGGTGGTGCACGTCGGCAAGCTCGCAGAGCCCATGGTGAATGGCATGCGCGGCCGCGACGCCGCCCGACTCGAAGCCGATGCCCGAGAGGAGAATATTCGCCTCCACGACGCGTTCCAGCGCGAGCCCGACCGTTTTCGCATCGCATTCGTCAAGTGCGGCCGGACCGAACTCGAAGATCGTGTCTCGGCAGAAACGCGCGATTTCGTAGGCGAGCGGCACGCCCGGCATCTTCATACAGTTGTGCGCGCCGCTTCGGCGGCAGGATTCGGCCTCGTACCATGTCGCAAGTGCATCGCCGATGCCGGCGGCGAGGAACCGGGCCGGTGCGCGGGCGATCAATGCGGTATCCACCAGCACAAGATCCGGATTGCTCGGCAGGAATGTGTCGTAGGCAACCGTACCGTCCTCGTTGTAGACGACGGCAAGCGCACTGCAGGGCGCGTCCGATGCCGCGATCGTCGGGAAGACGATAACCGGAAGTCCGGCATCGCGGCTTGCCGCCTTGGCGGTGTCTAGCGCCTTGCCTCCGCCCGCGCCGACGATCACAGACGCGCCCGCGGACTGCGCCTCCGCCGCCAGGGCCGCGATCGCGCGCTCGCAACATTCACCGCCATGGCGGAGGATCTCCACCTTCGGACCAGTTGCGAAAGATGCTTCGACATCAGCCTTCAGCAGGTCGAAAACGCCGTTGTCGAGAAGGACGATGGCCTTTTCGCCGAAGCCCCTCGCCTCCTTGCCGAGCCGGGCGGTCGTGCCGACACCCTGGATATAGCGTCCGGGGAACCGCGCACCTCGGGCAACACCCGGCTGCACCGGCTTTACCAGCATACATAGCCCCCATCGGCGAGCACGATCGAGCCGGTCATAAGGCTTGCGGCATCGCTTGCCAGGAAGAGGACGACGGAGGCGACTTCGTCCGTGCGGCCGAGCCGGTTCATCGGTGTTCCGCCGACCCAATGGCGGTACATCTCCTCGTCCTCATAGACATATTTGTTCATTTCCGTGTCGATATAGGTCGGCGCGACGCAGTTGACGCGCACGCCCCGCGCACCCCACTCGGCTGCCAGCGACCTTGTGAGATGATGCACGGCTGCCTTGGACGCGTTGTAGTTCGCCTGTTCTTGCGGCCGATTGGCGATGAAGCCGGACATCGAACCGATATTGACGATCGACCCCGTCCCCTGCTTCAGCATCGTGCTCCCAAAGGCGCGGCAGCACCAGAAGACGCCGTTGAGGTTGACGTCGATCACCTTGTTCCAGACCTCGTCCGCCATGGTCTCGGCCGGGTGGTTGGAGATCGCGATGCCGGCATTGTTGACCAGAATGTCGACGCGGAGGTGGCGTGCGACGATCGCGTCGTGCACGGCCTGCACCGCCTTCACGTCGGTCACGTCGAGTACCTCGCTATCCACCGCATAGCCCTTGCCCCTCAGCCCTTCCCTCGCGGCAGCAAGCAGATCGGGACTCATGTCGGTAAGGACGACGGTGGCGCCGGCTTCGGCGAGCGCCTCGGCGGTCGAAAGGCCGATGCCCCGAGCGGCACCCGTGACGACGGCGACCTTGCCGGAGAGCTTGAATTTGTCGAGATACATGTCAGGCGATCCTTGGAAGGGTAGAGGTTTCAGAGGAATGGGAGAGACGCGGCCGGAGCATCGCGATGAGGTCGTGCGGCTCCGCGATGATCGTTCCGGCGGGAAAGACGATGTCGGCGCGATGCGGCTCCGGCCAGCCGATGACCGTCATGCCTGCGGCAAGTCCGGCATGTGCCCCGGGCGCGCTGTCCTCCACGACGATACAATCGGATGGCTCGACGCCGAGCAGCCAGGCGGCGCGAAGATAGGGTTCGGGGTTCGGCTTGCCATGACGGACATCGTTGCGCGTCACGCTGACCAGTCCAGGGGACTGAAGTCCGACGGCGGAGAGGTTTGCGTCGACAAGCATGCGGTCCGAATTCGACACGATGGCGATCGCCGCTCCCGAAGTCCGGACGAACGACAATGCCTGCCTGGCGCCAGCCCGCATCTTGAGACCGCCGGCGCGCTCCACATAGGCGGCATATTTCCGTTGGACCAGGTCGGCGGCAGCCGGCGCGAAGCCGATTTTCTCGGCGAGCAATGCGTGGCAGTCGCCGATCGCCATTCCGGTTATGCGGTCGCCAAAGCCTTCGGGCAGCATATAGCCGAAGCTCTCGACTGCCGCCGCCATCGTTTCCAAATGCAGCAGCTCGCTGTCGACCAGCGTTCCGTCCATATCGAAGAGAACGGCCCTGCGGTTCATGATGGCAACCGGTCGAGATCGTCATAGAGCGATTGGCTGTGAAGATAGAGTTTCTCGAAAAAGGCCTGCATCGGCCGGTAGGTCTCCGTCCATCGAGGATCCGGCGTGATTTCCTCACTGTAGCGGACGTAGGATTCCGCGGCGTCCTCGACCCGCGGAAAGAGGCCGGTCGCCGTCGCCGCCATTGCGGCGCAACCGACGATGCCGCATTCGGCCTCGGCCGGGACCAGGATTGGAATGCCGTAGACGCTCGCCTTGATTTTCAGCCAGAGTTTCGTCCTGGCGCCGCCGCCGGATGCGATGACGCGCTCCATCGGCGCTCCGGAGATCCGGTCGAGAATGTCGATGTGCCGCTTGACCGCGAAGGCCACGCCTTCGAGCACCGCACGATGCATATGCGCGAGCCCGTGCGTCGCTCCGATACCGAAGAACTGGGCGCGGGCATTGCGGTGGTGGCCAAGCCGCTCGCCGGCGAGATAGGGCATGAAAAAGAGTCGGTCGGCGCCGGCCGGCGCCTCGGCCGCCTTGGCGACGATCTCTTCATAGCCGGCCTGCTTCTCATGGAAGGCACGCCGCGCCCAGCGCATGGCGTCCCCGCCGGATTCGAGCAGCATGAAGGCGCCCCAGTTGCCCTCAACCGTACCGACATTCGAGACCTGCGCGTCGAGCAGCGGCTTTTCGGCAATTGCGGTAATGATCGCGGAGGTGCCCATCACTTCCGAGCCGATCCCGGGGCGGTAGACACCTGAGCCGAGAAGCGCAACGGGATAGTCGCCGCCGCCGACAAGCACGGGCGTGCCTTCGCGAAGACCGGTCTCGCGGGCCGCTTCGGCAGTCACATGCCCCAGGATCTCTATCGGGTTGCGCAGCGGCGCGAGCTTCGCCCTGTCCAGACCAAGCAGACCGGTCATCCGTTCGGACCATTGCCCGGTCCGCGGGTCCATCAGGAAGCTCGCGCCGCCATCGGTGCGGTCGATGGCGATCTCACCGGTGAGTTTCAGATTGATCCAGTCCTTGGGCATGACAACGGCTGCCGTTCGGCGCCAGGCTTCGGGATCTTCGTCGCGAAGCCATTGCAGCTTGAAGCCGGGCCAGGCGGGTGTTGCCGGATTTGCGCTGTCGGCGAGATAGGTCGATGGCCGGTGACGCTTCTCGAAGGCCGCAACGTGAGCGATGGTGCGCTTGTCGTTCCACAGCGGCGCAGTCTCGCGCGCGAGGCCGCCCTTGTCGTCGACCAGAACCGTTCCGTGCATCTGCCAGCAAGCCGAAACGGCGGCAATACGCCGTCTGGCATCCGGCTCGCCGGAAAGCACGTCGCGGATCGAGGCGGCGACGCCGGTCCACCAATCGGCCGGCCGCTGTTCGGACCAACCGAACTGAGGCACGATCTGCTCGTGCTCCCGCGCCGCGATGGCAATCACCTGGCCGTGCCGGTCGACAAGAGCGGCGCGAACGCTGCCCGTGCCGACGTCGATCGTCAAAAACAAGTCTTCGGATATCAATGCAGCCAATTCCGCCTCCTCCGCCGCCCCGTCCTCTCCGGGCAAGGTGTCTGCTTCCTACCGGCGCAGCCAGTTGGATGCGTATTGAAGGAGCATGGCGCCGATGATGATACAACCCATGAAGACCTGCTGATGATAACCGGGCACGCGGGCAAGATTCATCATGTTGGCGATGATGCCGAGCACGATGACGCCGATGAAGGTGTTGAAAGCGCCACCGCGTCCGCCCATCAGGCTCGCGCCGCCGATGACGACCGCGGCGATCGCATCGAGTTCCGCGCCAACGCCGATATTGGCCGAACCGACGCCGGTACGGCTCGCGGACACGATCCCGGCGGCCGCGGCAAGCGCGCCGGAGATGACATAGACCGACATGGTGTACCATGCGACCGGAATGCCCGAGAGCCGGACCGCCTCGACATTCGAGCCGATCGCCTTCACGAGACGGCCGTAACGCGTGAACATCAGCACGGTGCCGGCAATGAGGAACACGACTGCCATCAGGATCACCGGATAGGGAATGCCGGCGATCGCGCCCGAACCGAAAGCGGTGATCGCCGCGCCGCTGTCGCCCATCACGATCGGCTGGCCGGCGGAAATGATCAGCGAAAACCCGCGCGCGACCGTCATCATCGCAAGCGTCGTTACGAAAGGCGGCAGCTTGAGAAAGGCGACGAGCACCCCGGAACCCAGCCCGCAGGCGGCGCCCGCCAGGAGGGTAACGGTCAGCGAAGGACCGGTCCCGTACTTCTGGACGACGATTGCCGAAAGCACGCTGCCGAGTGCTGCTACGGAGCCCACCGAAAGGTCGATGCCGCGGGTCAGGATGACGAAAAGCATCCCGATCGCCATCAGGCTCGTGCCGGAGATCTGGCGCAGCACATTCAGAATGTTCCGCTCGGTCAGGAATACATCGGACATGGAGGTTGCCACGATGACGAGCGCGACCAGGATCGCAATCGTGCCGTAACGCTGCAGGGTTTGGCTGAGATTGATTGACGGGCGAGTAGTTTCAGCCAAGTCTGACATGGTGCTGCTCATCGGTTCACAACCCTCTTTTCGGGCCTGTTTTCGGGCGGGGCGACAGGGCTCACCATCGCCAGCTTCAGGAGTTTTTCCTCGGTATAGTCGTCCGGGCCGAGCTCGCCGGTGATCTGGCCCTCGCGCATGACGAGGATGCGGTCGCAAAGTCCGAAGAGTTCGAGATGTTCGGAAGAGATGACGAGAATCGCCCGCCCCTCGGCGGCGAGTGCCTTGATCAGCGAGTAAATCTCGGTCTTGGCGCCGACATCGACGCCGCGGGTCGGCTCGTCGAAGATCAGGATGTCGCCATCGGCGTGGAACCACTTGGCGAGCACGACCTTCTGCTGGTTTCCGCCCGAGAGGCTGGACGCAGGATCGTCGAGGCTGCCGGCTTTGAGGCGCAGGCGCTTTGCCAGATTCTCCACCGCCGTCCTTTCCCGTGCACGGCGCACGAAGCCGAAGCGATTCACGAGGGGGCCGAGTTTCGCCATGGTGGCGTTGACTCTTATCGGGAAATCAAGAACGAGCCCCTGCTCCTTGCGGTTTTCAGGCACGAGGCCGATGCCGGCCTTGACCCCGTCGCCGGGCTTGCGGATGGACTTCTCCTTGCCGTGCACGAAGATGCGGCCGGACTGCGCCCGTTCGGCCCCGAAGACCAGTCGGACGAATTCCGTACGGCCCGCGCCGACGAGGCCGCCGAGGCCGATGATCTCGCCGGCGCACAGCCGCAGCGACACGTTCCCGATGCGGTCGCCGTCCGAGAGGTTTTCGACGCGCAGCACCTCGTCACCGGGCAGCCGTTCGACATCCTCGCCGAAAAGCGCCTTGAGCGATCTGCCGACCATCATGCGGATGACATCGTCGATCTCGACTGCGGAGCGCTCGACGGTCGCGACCGACGCGCCGTCCTTCATGACCGTGATGCGGTCGGCGATGCGGAACACTTCGTCGAGACGATGGGATATATAGATCACGCCGACGCCGCGTTCGCGCAGCGCCCTGATGATGCCGAGCAGGCGCTCTGCATCCTGCACCGACAGCACCGCCGTCGGCTCGTCGAAGACCATGACGCGGGCGTTGCGGGACAGCGCCTTGGCGATCTCGACCACCTGCTGATGGGCAACGGAGAGATCGCCCACGGCCGCACCCGGGTGGATGGAAAAGCCGAGGCTGTCGATCAGTTCACGAGCCCGACTGTTGAGACCGCGCCAGGAAATGACGGAAGGAATTTCAGATAGGAAGATGTTTTCGGCCACGGTCAGGTCCGTCGCAAGCGCCATCTCCTGGTGGATGATCGCGATACCCTTCGATATGGCGTCGGAAGGCGATCGGAAATGCGGCTCCTCGCCCGCGACCTTTACCGTTCCGGCCTCGGCGCGGTATTCGCCGCCGAGCACCCGCATGAGGGTCGACTTGCCCGCGCCGTTCTCGCCGAGAAGCGCGTGAACCTCGCCTGCTCGAAGCGCGAAGTCCACGCCCTGCAGCGCATGGACGCCGCCGAAGGATTTGCGGATGCCGGAGAGTTCTACGAGATTTTCCATGGTGAAAAATGCCTCTTTCACGCCTGGCAGGTCCTGGAACCGTCCCGACGGATGGCGGCCGGCGAGCCGCGAAGAACCCGCCGGCGGGGAGGATCAGTGCATCAGAAGACGGCGTCGGCCTTGTAGTACTGATCGACGTTTTGCTTCGTGATCGCCGTGGGCGTCGTGTAGGTGACCTTCGAAAGGTCCGCGGGCAGCTCTCCGTCGAGCGCCTTCTTGGCGAGGTCTACGGCCGTCGAGGCGACGAGCGCCGGATCGTTGAGGCCAGTGGCGCCGTAGGTGCCCTCCCTGATCATCTGCAGCGCTTCCTTCTGTCCGTCGGCAGCGGCCAGGAGCAGCACGTCCTCGACGCGGCCCGCCTGTTCCAGCGCCTTGCGGGCGCCGAGGACCATCGAGTCGTTCTCGCCGAGCACGACATTGATGTCCGGATTGGCGACCAGCAGGTCTTCCATCGCTTTGAGGCCACCTTCGTGACCCCAGAGCCCCCAGCCCTGGCCCACCACTTCGAAGCGCGCCCGGCCTTCGTTGCGCAGTTGCCCCTCGAGGAGGCCCGCCAGCACGCCCAGGCGGCGCTCTTGCCCCACTTCATTGCCCTTGTCGCCGGAAAGCAGCGCAATCTTCAGGTCCTTGCCTTTCGTCTGGTCGGCCAGCCACTGTCCGACGAGCATGCCGTTGCGGCTATTGGAAGACTGCACCAGCGTCACGAAGTTTGCCGTCGGATCCAGGGTGGAGTCGATGACGAAGACCTTCACGCCGGCGGCCGTCGCGGCGTTCACCGCCGGAACCATGCCTTTGCTGTCACGCGGATTGACAATCAGCGCGCCGATCCCCTGGGCGACCATGTCTTCGATGTCGGCAATCTGCTTGTTGAGGTCGTTTTGAGCGTCGGCTGAGATCACCTCGCATCCGAGCTCTTCGGCATGTTTCTTGGCGGAAACTTCCTGCGCGGCGAAGTAGGGAGCGTCGAGCGTTTTCATCGAAATGCCGATCCTGCACTCGGCAGCCTCGGCGGCGCTGATCGCCAGCAGCGATGCGGCAGCAGCCAATGCAATCTTGAGCGCGGTCTTTGATGTGCGGGTCATGAGTTCTCCTCCGGGTGGACGCGATTGATCGCGAGCCTCTCTTCTTGGCCGAAATGTAGCGTAGTTACATATCTTTTCATCGTCAACATGATTTTTTGGCCCACCCGCGGCTTTTCTGGGCGCTTATCGTGCGAATTTTTGCCCTTGCGGGTATCATTCTGTTCATTTATGTACTTTTACTACGCAATCTGGAGGTTGAAATGTTGAGAGAACCGGTCACGAGCGTAGTCGACGCAATGAGCGGCGCGATGAGCGGAAATACGGGACGCTATGAAAAGCGGCTCAGCGATCTCGAAGGACTTTACGAAGACGCAACGGCATATGCGGACCTCATCCGTCGGCTCGGCAATCCGGTTGTCTACGAGGTAGAGGATTTCCGCCCGGGCGATCACGCCGGCGATCTGATCTACGGCGTGACCCGGATGAGCCCCGGCCTGGTCGGCCGGGAATTCTTCCTGACGCGGGGCCATATTCACGCAAAGGCGGACCGGCCGGAAATATACTACGGCCAGGCGGGCAAGGGCCTGATGCAGCTCGAATCGCCCGAGGGTGAGACGCGCATCGTCGAGATCGGCCCACAGACGATCTGCTACGTTCCGCCCTATTGGATCCATCGTTCCATCAATGTCGGCGACGACGATCTCGTCATGGTCTTCGCCTATCCCTCCGACAGCGGCCAGGATTACGGGATCATCGAAGCATCCAACGGCATGCGTCATCGCGTCGTGAGCGATGCAAGGGGCGGCTGGCAGCTCGTCGAGAACGGCGAATACCGCGCACGCAGCGGCGAGGCCGTCGCGAGCCTGATGAAACGATATGCCTGAGCAACGGACAGATTGAAGGAGCAAGCCCCCATGAAAAACCCGATCGATCTTATTGCCCGTCTCGGCGTAGTGCCCGTGGTTGCGATCGAACGCGTTTCCGACGCGGTGCCGCTCGCCGACGCCCTTCTGGAGGGCGGGCTGCCGGTTGCCGAGATAACCTTTCGTACGGACGCCGCCGCTGATGTCTTGGCGGCGATCCGCGACGCCCGGCCGGATCTCTGCATCGGCGCGGGCACGATCCTTGACAGGCAGAGCCTCGATCAGGCGATCGCATGCGGCGCCCGTTTCGCGCTTGCGCCCGGATACGACCCCGAGGTCGTCGATGCGGCCAAGGCTGCGGCCCTGCCATTCTGCCCGGGCGTCATGACGCCGACGGACCTGACGCTCGCGACGGCGCGAGGCGTCCGGCTGGCAAAGTTCTTCCCGGCAGGCGTGGCGGGTGGCCCGAGAGCGCTTTCCGGCATTGCCGCACCCTTCGCGCACCTTGGCGTCCGCTTCATTCCGACCGGCGGCGTCACTGAAGCAACGATCGGCGAATGGCTGGCAATCAGGCAGGTGGTCGCGGTCGGCGGCACCTGGATCGCCAAGACCGACGATATCCGGGAAGGCCGCTTCCCCGACATTTCCCGCAACGCAGCGGCCGCCGTGAAGGCGGCCCGTGAAGCCCTGGAGAAGCGCGCGTGACCCACTATCAGCCAGCTACGCGGCCGACGCTGTATTTCATCGGCGTGACGACGGGCAAAAGCTCGATCATGAAGGTCTTCCCGGCATGGGCGGAATATCTCGGCCTGAAGGACGCGGTCATCACCGGAATCGACTTCAAGCTTCACGACAATCCGGCCGCCTACCGCGCGGCCGTCGAATTCATCCGCGACGACCCCCTTTCCATGGGCGCGCTGGTGACGACGCACAAGATCGACCTCTTTGCCGCCTGCAGGGATCTCTTCGATGTCATCGACCCGCATGCGGAGCTGATGGACGAGACAAGCTGCATCTCGAAACGGCACGGCAAGCTCGTCTGCCATGCCAAGGACCCGATTTCCTCGGGCCTCGCAATCGACGGTTTTCTTGGAGAGGGCTATTTCGCCCGCACCGGCGCGGACCTTTTCTCCATGGGTGCCGGCGGCTCGACGATCGCGCTGACCTGGCACCTGATGCGCCGGTCGCGCGGCAGGGACGTTCCCGGCCGAATCGTTGTCTCCAACCGAAGCCAGCATCGCCTGGACGAAATCCGGCGCATTCACGAGAGCATCGAAAGCGACGCTCCCGTCGAATACGTCCTTGCGCCGCAGGCCGAGGACAACGATGCAGTCCTGGCACGACTGAAGCCAGGCTCGCTCATCATCAATGCGACCGGCCTCGGAAAGGATGCACCCGGTTCGCCGCTCTCCGACGCCGCGCAATTTCCACAAAGGGCGGTCGCCTGGGACCTCAATTACCGGGGTGACCTCGTGTTTCTCAGTCAGGCGCGCGCTCAGCTGGAGCAGCAGTCGCTCCGGGTCGTGGACGGCTGGACCTATTTCATTCATGGATGGACACAGGTCATCGCCGAGGTCTTCAATGTCGACATCCCGACCTCCGGCCCTCGCTTCGACCGGATTTCCGACATTGCCCGCGAGGCAGCCGGACGATGACCTCACAGGCACGAATCCTCGTAACGCCGCGCTCGCTCACCGCAGAACCGCATCCGGATGTGGAGCGTCTGCGCGACAGCGGTTTCGATATCGTCTATTCACGTGCGGGGGCGACACCCACCGAAGACGAGCTTGTCGAACTCGTTCCCGGATGCGTGGGCTGGCTCGCAGGCGTTGAGCCGGTGACGCCGCGCGTCGTCGAAGCGGCCGAAAACCTGAAGGCGATCAGCCGCAACGGCGTCGGCGTCGACAACCTGCCCGTCGACATGCTGGCGAAGAGGGGCGTCAGGATCATGGTTGCCGAGGGCGCGAACGCCCTCGGCGTCGCGGAACTCACGCTCGGTCTCGTTTTCAGTGCCCTGCGCTCGATCCCGCTCGCCGACTCAGGCATCAAGGCTGGCAATTGGCCCCGCATCCGCGGAATGGAAATCCGCGGCCGGACAGTCGGCATCATCGGCTGCGGTGCGATCGGGCGCGAGGTGGCGCGGATGGTCGTCGCTCTTGGCGCCAAAGTCATTGCCTACGATCCCGTTCGCCCCAACCTGGACCTGCCATCGGCCTGTTTCGAATATGCCGAGATAGACGAGATCGTCGGCGAGGCGGAAATCCTGTCCTTGCATTGCCCGCTGCCGAAGGACGGTTCCGCGCTGCTCGACCACAAGCGGTTGGGCTCGACCCGGCCGGGACTCGTTCTCGTCAACACGGCCCGGGCGCGGCTGGTCGACGAGGACGCACTGATCGAAGCCTTGGACGAGGGACGCGTCGGCTGTTACGCAACGGATGTTTTCGAACCCGAGCCTCCGGTCTCGCTACGGCTGGCGGGTCATGGGCGGGTCATCGCGACGAGCCATATCGGCGGTTTCACGGCTGAAAGCGTCGACCGCGCGACCCGGATCGCCGCGGACAATCTTCTTTCGGCGCTGAAGGATTGACGGGCGATGACGGGCAGATTGACGGAGAGGCGGTTCGACGGCTCGCTTGCCGAGCAGTTGTCGGAAAAGGTCGGAAGCGCCGCGCGCCTCCTCTGGCTCGGTCAGGCGGGATTCGTCATCGACATGGCGGCCGCCCGCCTGGTCGTCGATCCGTATCTTTCCGATTCGCTTGCGACAAAGTACCGGGGAACGCAGTACCCGCATCGCCGCATGATGCCGGCCCCGATCGAGCCGGCCGCGCTCGCCGGCGTGGATTACGTCCTGTGCACCCATGCCCACACGGACCACATGGACCCGGGAACGTTGCCGGCTCTCTTCGCGGCCAATCCGTCGGCGCGGCTGGTGGCTCCGCGTGCGGTCATGTCCGCGGCGCTCGAAAGATCGGGGATCCGTGAGGAACGCATTCTTTCGGTCGATGCCGGCGAGGCGCTCGAGCTTGGCCATGGCCTCCGTATCGTCGCCACCCGCTCCGCGCACGAGACGCTGGAGCGGAACGAAAACGGCGATCACCGGTTCCTCGGCTTCGTGCTGAAAAGCCGGGACGTCACGATTTGGCATTCCGGCGACACCGTTCCGTTCGACGGGCTTGCCGAGGAGGTCAAGGCGATGCAGCCGGATGTCGCGCTCCTGCCGGTCAATGGGCGCCGCCCGGAACTCTCCACCCGGGGCGTGCCCGGCAATCTCACGCTCGCCGAAGCGGTCGAGCTGAGCGGCGCGATCGGCGTCGCAACGATGGTCGCCCATCACTACGGTCTCTTCGACTTCAACACGATCGAACCGGAGCACATCGACGCCGCGGCGCGATCGACCATGTCTCCGCAGCTGTTGAGGGCGCGAACGGGGACCGCTTACGAATGGGCTCCCTGTAGCGCCGCGGATCTATCGGACGCACGAAGGACGCTATAGCACTTTGATCGGCTGTATGTTCCCTCCTCCTCTCCAATTTAAGGGAGCATGCGGTAACATGGAGCAAATCGAAAAAGGACAACTTGCTCATGGATACCGATTCGCGCGTCGAAGGGCGCAGCCTTGGCGGACGAAACATCATCGAAGTCATCCGGACCATGCGTACCGAGCTTCGCAAATCCGACAGGAAGGTGGCCGATGTCGTCCTGGAGGATCCGCGCCGCATTCTGAATGCTACTGTCGGCGAAACGGCCGCGCTCGCTCAGGTCAGCCAGCCCACCGTCTTGCGCTTCACGACGGCGATAGGATGCAGCGGGTTTCCAGATTTCAAGATACGGCTTGCCCAAAGCTTGGCGCTCGGCACGCCGGCCACGCATTCCGTGCTGCTGGACACCGATGAGCCGGAGACGGTGGCCGAGAAGATCTTCGACTATACGATGACGAGCCTCGACTGGGCGCGCTCCCGGCTGGACAAGCAGGCTCTGAACAAGGCGATCGACATACTTGCAGCCGCCAAGTCCATCGTCTTCTTCGGTTTCGGCGCATCGGGGATCGTCGCACGGGACGCCCAGCAGAAATTCCCGCTCTTCGGAATACCGTGCGGCGCGGAACTGGATTCGCATCAGCAGGTGATGGTGGCCTCGATGATGAAACCGGGAGAGGTCGCCTTCGTGATTTCGAATACCGGCACGACGCGTTCCATCATCGAGATCGCGCGCATCGCGCACGACAATGGAGCGACCGTCATTTGTCTGACCGGATCGGACTCGCCGCTGACGAACTACTGCGACGTCTCGCTGATCGTCGAGACGCTGGAAAACACCAATATGTACACGCCTACGATCTCGCGCATCGCCGCCCTGGTCATCATAGACATCCTCTCCACAAGCGTCGCAATGCGGCGGCCGGCAGACTATCAGGCGCGCATCCACCAGATGAAGCGCCAACTGTCCGACATGCGGCGCATGCAGCCGCTTTGAGAGCATCGGGCAGTCCGGAAGATCGGCGGACCCTCTGTTCTGCAGAAGCTGTCAGGATCGGACTTGACAACCCCCGGTGGGGTTACGTTATTACGTTTACACAACGAAATGTAATAACGTATCCATAAGCCGGAGCATTGCCTCCGGCCGTCCATGCGACAGAGGTTCTCGTCAATGCCCGATCAGCTTGCCCCCACCCCCGTCACCGTCCTCACCGGTTATCTCGGAGCGGGAAAGACCACGCTTCTCAACCGCATCCTCTCCGAGCCGCATGGCAGGAAATTCGCGGTCATCGTCAACGAGTTCGGTGAGGTCGGGATCGATAACGACCTCATCGTCGATGCCGACGAGGAGGTGTTCGAAATGAACAATGGCTGCATCTGCTGCACGGTGCGTGGCGACCTGATCCGCATCATCGAAGCGCTGATGCGCAGGCGCGACCGATTCGACGGCATCCTGATCGAGACCACGGGCCTTGCCGATCCGGCGCCCGTCGCGCAGACATTCTTCGTCGACGAGGACGTCCGCTCCAAGACACGGCTCGACTCCATCATCACTGTGGTCGATGCCAAGCATCTTCTCGACGAGATCGACCGGGCGCATGAGGCGCAGGAGCAATTGGCCTTCGCCGACACGATCATTCTCAACAAGACCGACCTGGTGTCGTCCGAGGGCGTGAAGGCCGTGGAGGATCGCATCCGCCGCATCAACCCGACGGCCGGCATCCTCAGGACCGAGCGCTGCGATCTCGATATCGCCGGGCTGCTTGATCGCAACGCGTTTGATCTCGACCGCATTCTCGAGGTCGAGCCCGATTTTCTCGACGAGGAGCACGATCACGAGCATGACGATCATGTTGTCAGTTTTTCACTGGTCGAACGCCGGCCCGTCGACCCGGAGAAATTCTTTCGCTGGCTTCAGACGACCGCCCGTGCCTTCGGCACGGACATGCTGCGGATGAAGGGTATCATCGCCTTTGCCGGCGATACCGACCGCTATGTCGTTCAAGGCGTCCACATGCTGGTGGAAGGCGACCACCAGCGCCCCTGGAAGGACGACGAAGAGCGCGTCTCGCGCCTCGTCTTCATCGGCCGCAACCTTCCAAAGGACATCATCACCGACGGCTTCGCGGCATGCTGCACCACTCCGGCCGCCGCCGGATAGTCGTCAGCTTAGCACGACGCCGCCATCGACATTCAGCGTCTGTCCGGTCACGAAAGCCGCATCGTCCGAAGCAAAGAAGGCCACCGCACCGACAACATCCTCGGGATCGCCGATGCGGCGCATGGCGGTTTTGTCCTGCCAATTCTTCCGGACCGCGGGATCGTCGAGATTGACCCGCCCCATATCGGTGAGAATGATCCCGGGGCACACGCAGTTGGCGGTGATCCCGTCAGCACCCACTTCCTGGGCCAGCACGCGCGTGAACCCCATCACCGCAGCCTTGGATGCGGAATAATGGGCCTGTTCCGGTGCGCCATGCTTGCCTCCGATCGAGGCGATGTTGACAATACGCCCATATCTGCGCGCCTTCATCATCGGCAGAACCGCCTGGACGACCAGGAAGGTTCCCTTGGCGTTCACGTCCATGACACTGTCCCAGTATTCCTCCTTAAGGCCTTCGACATCTCCCGCAATCAATATTCCGGCGTTGTTGACCACGGCATCGAGATGGCCGAAGGCGTCACCGACGGCGTTCGCCATCGCCGTCACATCGGCTTTGCTGCTGACATCGGCGCAGACCCTCAGAACGCGCCGGCCCAGCGCCTCGACCTCTTTCGCCACACCGGCGAGAGCATCCTTCTGCCGCTCGATGTCGTTGATGGCGACATCGTAGCCGCGCTGCGCGAGGCCGATGGCAATGGCGCGGCCGATACCGCGGCTTGCGCCTGTTACGAGCGCGGTACGGTTGGAAGCAGTCATCGTATCCTCCAGTCTTAAAGAGCGGTGTAGCCGCCGTCGATCGTCAACACCGTACCGGTGATGTAGCTCGACGCGTCGGCTGCAAGAAAAAGCACGGCATTGGCGATCTCACGCGGCTCACCCAGGCGTCCCATGGGCGTCATCCGCATCCAGGTGTCGAACCATTCGGGATTGCTGCGGCCCCGCAGCGTCAGTTCGGTAGCCACGTAGCCCGGAGCGACCGCATTGACGCGCACTCCGCTCTTCGCCCATTCGACCGCAAGCGATTTCGTCAGCAGGTTTACGCCCGCCTTGGCGGCATTGTAGGAAACCTGGGGCTGCGGATAGACGGTCACCTCGCCGCAGATGGAAGAGATGTTGACCATCGAACCGCGGCCGGCCGCCACCATGCGCTTGCCGAAAGCCTGGGCGCAATGGAAGACGCCGCCGAGATCGATGTCGATCACCGATCTCCAGTCGTCGAGACTCATCTCCACGGCGGGCGCATTGCGGACGATGCCGGCATTGTTGACCAGAACGTCGACGGAGCCATGCACCTCATAGATGCTGTCGACGGCCTGAGCGACGGCTACAGGGTCGGTCACATCCAGGGACACGAAAGCGCCTTTACCGCCGGCCGCCTCGATGGCCGCCACAGCTGTCTTGCCCTCTGCTTCGTCGCGGTCGGCAATGACGACATGCGCGCCGGCGAGAGCCAGCCGCTCGGCGATCGCCCGTCCTATGCCCCGAGCAGCGCCCGTCACGACGGCACGCCTGCCGTCCAGCCTGAAGTCAGCGTTACTCATCGGGCATTGCCTCCCTGCTCCCGCACCGACTTCAGCGCAGGATACAGCGCGCGGTACTGCTGATAGATCTCGTCGTAGAGTGCTGCTTCACGCGGGCGCGGCTCGATGCGCTTGCCGGGCCGCACCATCGCCGAAATACCCTCGTCGATACTGGAGAAATAACCGGCTCCGTGCGCCGCAAGCACGGCGGCACCTACGGAGGGCGCATCGCGCGATGCCGGCACGCAGACCGGGAGACCCGCAGTGTCGGCATGGATCTGAAGCCATAGATCGGATGCGCCGGCGCCGCCGCCGACCATCGGGTCATGGCCAGCGACGATGATCCGCTCCCCGAGAAGATCCTGCCAGGCGACAACGTCTTCTGACGCCAAGGGATGCGATTTCGGAGCGAGGAGGAACAGCCGTTCGGTCCAGAGCGGCGTGACCTTCAGGCCCTCGATTTCCGGGATCCCGGAGACAAAGGCAATATCGAGCTCACCGGAATTCAGCCAGGCGATATGATCCTGTGCCTCTCCGTCCAGAAGGTGGACCTGAACGTTAGGATATGTCGCTTCAAAGTGCCGGAACAGATCACTCAAGAACGTCCCGCTCAGCGGGGCGTGCAGTCCGACCCGGAGTGTGTTGCGCTCGCCATCGCCGAGCACAAATGCGCGCTCAACGCTCTCATCGAGCCGCCTGAGGGCCGGCTTCACACCCTCGACAAATTCGCGGCCGGCAGCCGTGAGTAAAACGCCCTTATGACTGCGCTCGAAAAGTCGAACGCCGAGGCGCTGCTCGAGCTCCACAATGCGCCGGCCCACCGATGACTGATGGACACCGAGACGATCCGCTGCCCTCCTGATGCTTCCCTCTTCTGCTGCCGCGACCACATATCGGACGGGACGCAATCCGACGATCGGCCGCTGAACCATTCTCAGGCCATCCGCCCTACGGCGATCGCCGTGTTTTGCTGAGGCCTTGGATAACGGAGGAACTTGTTTTCCTCAGTCAGGATTTTGCCGGTTATTGCGTTTCCGATTGCAAGAGTTGAGGCGAACATCTTCTCCGGCATGCCCTCAACTCGAACGCCGTCTCCAGCACTTCTGCAAACTCTCTCCCGCTCTGCCTCAAGGTATAAGGCGCTCTTCATGCGGATTCACCTCGCATGTGCATGACCGCATAGACTGTCAGCATGCACCCCAGGCCGCAAAGCGCCACTACGACGATCGAGAGACCGAGCGTGCCGCTTGCGCTGACGACGGAAGCAAAAACAGGCGGTCCAATGGTCGCGCCGAGGTTTCCCAATTGAGCAACCGCCCCGTTTGGCACGAGCCTGATCCGCTGACGTATTCGCAACGAACGGAATAACCGCAAAGGCCGAGCCCTGCACAGCGCCGGACGCAAGCATAAGCAAAAGGGCAGCCATAGCGACGCCCTCGTCCGCGCTGATTGCAGCATGAAACGATACGGCGCCGACGCCGACGGCAACATATGCGACTGCCGCAAGAACCACCGGCGAAACAACGTATTGGGCGAGGCCCCCAGCAGCAAATGTACCCAAAATGGTTACAAGCGGCAGCGCCACGAGGAGAAATGCAGCGGTCTCGGTGTCCTCGACAAGACGCGGGACAAACGTCAGAAGCGCAACGAACATGCACGTATGGAACAGAAACACAAAACCCGCGAGGGACGTGCGCAAGTTTCTGAAAACCCCGATGCTTTCACCAAGCAATTGCCGGAGACGATACGTGGTCTCTGCAAAGCCTCCATCGAACTGAACGTTCGCCCCGAACATGATCAGCGTGCATACCAGCAGAACCCCCATCAGCGCCGCATGTGCGAGAAGGAACGCTGCTAGACCATAGTCGTTAAGAAGCGGCGCACCGATCCATGCGGTTAATGCAAAGGCAACTCCGAAGAAGGTCCCCCATAAGCCCATGACGATCGACCGATGCTGCGGAGCTGAATCAAGTGCCATCAGTGTTGGAGCGGACACAACGATTCCAAGATGAGACAAACCTTCAATGAATCGAAGTGGCAACACGATCGAGATGGGTGGCAGCATGGCTTGCGCGAGAGAGCATATCGCACCTATCAGCAGAGCGCCCACGAGTGTGCGCTGATATCCAGCGCGGGCCGCAAGCACCCCCAGCGGCGCTTCCAAATACCATTCCGACGGTGCCCACGAGCGACAGGGCAAGTCCATTTATGGTCGGCCCTGCAGCGAAATGCGTGGCAATGGCTTCAAAACCGATGGAGAACTTGGCGAATTGCATCGCCGCCCCGATCCCGGCAAACCAAAGAACCCCCACCAAAGGCCAATTTGTCTCGAGCGAATTGCAGTCCGGTTCCTCGTCTCCAGGTTTTCCCATCCAGATAAGCTCATCCCTCTCACAATATTCCCATGGTTCCCGGCGAAAGGGTAGCCAACAAGCCAAGGCAAACGAAGCCTTGTCGCAAATTGCCTGAATCCAGCTAGAGCGCGGCGAGCTGCCCAAGATGGTCACTCAGATTGACACCGGAGCCAGCCGCGTTGATCGTCTCGAAATAGTCATGCCATCCTGAAGCGGCGATGCCTGACACAAGCGCGTCGATTGCCGCCGCGTCGGGCGCGCGCCAGATCGCGAAGAACTTATGCCCGGCGGCATGAAGCGTTGCGGCATTGGTTTCACCCAAGGCTATCGCTTCCACGCCAAGGGCTGATAGCGCGCCCATGCCGGAGCCTATTGCCTCGAAAAACTGCCGGCGGGCAGCTTGGTCGAGCGCTAGCCATAAGGGTTTCGGGGAATAGAGTTCAGCCAGATAATGCGCCATGTGAGGGTTCCTTTCGTACGTCAGTCCTTGCGGTCGATTGAGCGCAAGGCGCGTTTGTAGATGCGGGCGGTAGCGGGCATGGGGCTTTCGGCTGACCAACGAGCGCAGAGGCTTCGCACCCATTCGGGGCGGTCCTTGCCAGCATCGTTCAGCCAGTTGCCAACGGAGTCTTGTACGTAGGGCGCGGGATCGGCCTGGAGCGGCTCGAGGATCGGCAACGCCTTCTCGGGAGATTGCCGCAGTAGGCCAATGTGCGCGCACCATACGCCGCGCGGCCGGGTCGCCTCACTGGCGAAGCGCCGCAGCCGCTCGGACGGCTCGGCCGTCCAACCCGCAAGCCGCGCAATGGCGTCTTCGGGATCGACGGCAATGTACGGCCGCACGGCCATCCACGACCATTCCCGAACCCCGAAGTGAAGGTCGTCGGCCTGCGGCCGGATCAGGGCGAGGCGTTCTGCGAGTGTGTGGTCCTTAGCCACGCCGACCATGAAGCACGCCCACCCGCGTACCGTATCGGATGCGTGGCAGCGCAGCTTGGCCAAGTCGGCCATGCCGCGCCTTTCGTGGATCAGGCGGGCGGCTAGCGCCATGCGCCTTGAAATGCCCTCTCGCGCCGCCTCCCGCATCGCTCCAACCGCGTCCTCCCCGATTTCGGGAAGGACCACTTGCATCAGGGTCGCGAAATCCACAGCCAGACACTCGGTCAACGTGGCGGCTTCGACAGCGCCGGTATTGAGCAGAGCGAGGCGAGACGGTTCTATGTCTGCAACCCGTTTTCCCGACCTGCCAGCACTCATCGGCAAACGCCAGCAGCAATGGTCGCGCTGTCCTTCTCCGGAATCTCCACGTTACGCCAGGCCCGTCTCAGCAGGCCGCTAAGGACCTCGCGCTCGTTCTGGTCGAAATCCGCGAACAGGGAGGCGATCCATTGGCTGTGCTCATTGAACAGATCGAGCGCTATGGTTTGCCCTTTAGTTGTCAGGCGCACTGACACCTTGCGCCGATCTTCCTTGTCTCCATGCCGCTCAAGGAAACCGTCGCGTTCCAATCCGTCAAGAAGTCCGGTGATCGTTGCGCGCGTGACGCCGGCTCGTTCGGCCAGCTCGTGCGGCGCAAGACCGTCCGGCAGATCGCGCAGCAGGAACAGCAGCACGAACTTCCCTTCCGACAAGTGATGCGGCGCAAGGCGCGCGGCGCAAGCCCGGTCAATCGCAGAGGCCAGTGCCAGGACCTCGAAACAAAGCCGCATATTGCCCGTTCCGGATTGACCGCGGCGGCGCGCCTCATCGAGTAGGGCAAGGTGTTTGCGTTCCAGCATTGTCATATGGCGACATATAATATGGCAACTAATAATCTGTCAACGCCACAATCCTCAAAGCCTGAAATGCGTTCCCTTCGGTGGAGCGTGATCGCAGCGACTGATCAGGATGTCGATTTGGATGCAGGCTCGCGCGGTACAGCTAGCGTCAGCGAAGTCGCGGAAGGCTCGCTCCGACGGCATGGTCGATGATGTAGCGCCAACTCCCATCCGATTGGCGCCGGACGATCTCGGCGGAACTGCCCGACGTAATGACGGCACCCACCTCGGTGACTAGTTCCCAATCTGCACGGAGCAAGGCGAGGTCGCCAAGCCGGATGCAGAAACTGTTGCGCGACGTCATGGTGCCCGGAGCTTATAGGAGCTGATGCAGAGCGTCCCTGATGGCCTCGATGCCAACAAGGTTCCGATCGTCATCGTTGACGCGGAGGATGGCCTCAGGTTCGTAGAGTTCGACGAGGTTTTCTATATTGCGGCTGTTGAAGGCTCGGGCGAACGCTTCATTCATTTGGGCGGGCTCGGATACACTCATGTAGAATCTCCTCGGAAGTGGGAGGCGACATGAACATGGCCGACCAGCGGTAACCAAACGGGAAGGACACGAAATGGATGCGGTTGCAGAGGTCGGAGAGGCGACGGAAGTTCCTCAGCGACGTCGTCCTGCGGAATGCCCCGTTGAAGATTGGCTCTCGTTTCTGGGCCACCGGTGGAATGCGCTCGTGCTTTGGCACTTGAAGGGCGGTGCCAAGCGGCACAGCGAACTCGCCGTGCTCCTGCCCGGTGTATCAGCGAAGGTGCTTTCCGAACGCCTCGACACGCTCGTGGCGCGAGGGCTGGTGCTGCGATCAGTGATCGCCACCTTCCCTCGCGGGGTACGCTATGGGCTGTCCCCGCGCGGGTTCGAGATCGTGAGTATACTGGACCAGATCGAAATGTGGTCGCGACGAGAATCGTCGCACGAGGACGAGACTTCCAACCGAGAAGCTCATGGATGACAGCAAGATCCTGATAAGTGCCTGCATGGCTGGTCGACCCGTTCGATACAACGGTTTGGCCAAGACTCTCGCACAAATCCTGCGATCGATAGGTGGCATGCCGAGGGGCGCCTGGTCGTGATCTGTCCTGAGCTATCTGCGGGTTTCTCAACACCACGACCGCCGGCGGAGATTGCTGATTGCGCCTCCGGCACCGACGTTTTGGAGGGCCGTGGTCGCGTTGTGGAGGCGACGGGCCGAGATGTCACCGATCTTTACATCGCGGGCGCGCAGTCAGCCCTTCGGCTGGCGCGGGAGCGTGGGTGCAAGTTTGCACTGCTGGTCGATGGCAGCCCGTCATGCGGGAGCGGATTCATTCATGACGGCAGTTTCAGCGGTCGCCGACATGTCGGAACGGGCGTGACGGCGGCACTTCTCCGGCAGTATGGGATCGAGGTGTTTTCAGAAGGCGAAATCGAGCGGCCTGAGATGCGCATTGCTGAAACCGATGGTCAGCTTGACTTGCGGCAAGCGCCGGCGACCATCACCAATGGGAAGTGACGGCACATTTAACGTTGCGCATCCCTCTTTTGCTTGGTGTCGATCGCCCAAGGCATCGGCGACATCGCCCTCCCGCAACCATCGCTACCATCTGACTTCGGCAACGTCGGCCTCCTCAGACAGCACGGCCTCCGAGCGACCGGAAATGATTCCGCATTATGGAACCCCAGCCAAGGTATCTCGCAGGCATCTACGATTCGATGAGCGGATCGTGCCTTTCTCGATCGAAGATGTCGGTAGCCGTGTCCTGCACGCCACGGCTCGTTCTTTCCGAGAGGGCGTGGTGGACGCCAAAACCACGCTGCCATATCCCAAAACGCCCATTCTCGTGCTTACATACTGCTTACATATAGCCGCATTGCAGGCCGTGTAAGCGAAAGGCGCCCCGAAGGGCATCTTTTAAGCATTTGATTTTCTTGAATAAATATGGAGCGGGTGAGGCGATTCGAACGCCCGACCCCAACCTTGGCAAGGTTGTGCTCTACCCCTGAGCTACACCCGCTCATCAGACCCAGGTCCGGGGGTAGTCGATGGACCGTGGGGTGTCGTCCCGTCTTGCGGCGACGGGCGCTATATGGCCCAAGCCCTTTTCAAATGCAACAGGGAAATGACGCGAATGCGAAGAAATTTTTTGCGCGTGCACTCGAGGGCCGGGAATGCCGCGTTTTTGGCCGCGCTGCGCCGCGCATGAGATTGCGGACGGCGCCGCTCCCGCTTAAATCAGGCCGGGAAATTGCGCGGCAGAGAGGATGGATCATGAGCAAGGCAGAGCCGAAGACAGCGGAAGACCTCTTCCGTTTCCTCGACGAACTCGGGATCGAACACAAGACGAAGCGGCACGCGCCGGTTTTCACCGTCGCCGAATCGGTGGCGCTGCGCGACGAAATCCCCGGCGGACATACAAAAAACCTGTTCCTCAAGGACAAAAAGGACAATTATTTCCTTCTGACCGTCGAGGAGCACGCGACGGTGGATCTGAAGACCGTTCATCAGACGATCGGCGCGGCCAGCAAGGTCTCCTTCGGCAAGCCGGAAAAGCTGATGGAGTATCTGGGCGTGATACCAGGCGCCGTCACCGCCCTCGGCGCGATCAACGACACCGAGGGCAAGGTGAAGATCATTCTCGACGAGACGCTGATGGCCTTCGAGACGATCAACTGCCATCCGCTCTCGAACGACCAGACGACCTCGATCGCGTCGAAGGACATGTTGCGCTTCATGGAGGCGACCGGGCACGAGCCGCTTGTCTTGAAAGTGACGGCCTGACATACGATCTTTGGCGCGAATGTGTGAAGCCGGACACCCAAGTCCGCGAGGAGAGAAGAATGAGCGGTAGCGACAATCCCTATCAAGGTTCCTTCGGCAGCCAGATGACGGCCTCGGCTTCCTTCGGCGGGCAGCCGGCAAGCGCCGCAGGCGTCCCGGGCGACCTGATCAAGGAGACGACCACCGCCGCCTTTACCCGCGACGTGCTGGAGGCATCGCGCCAGCAGCCGGTGCTTGTCGACTTCTGGGCCCCCTGGTGCGGGCCTTGCAAGCAGCTCACCCCTGTCATCGAGAAGGTGGTGAAGGAAGCCGCCGGCCGGGTGAAGCTCGTCAAGATGAACATCGACGACCATCCATCGATCGCCGGCCAGCTCGGCATCCAGTCCATTCCTGCGGTAATCGCCTTCGTCGACGGGCGCCCGGTCGATGGTTTCATGGGCGCCGTGCCCGAGAGCCAGATCAAGCAGTTCATCGATCGGATCGCCGGTCCGGCCGCAGACGACGCCAAGGCCGAGATCGAGACCGTACTTGCCGACGCCAAGGCGCTGATCGATGCCGGCGATGCGCAGAACGCCGCCGGTCTCTACGGCGCCGTTCTGCAGGCCGATCCGGAAAACGCCGCGGCCGTCGCCGGGATGATCGAATGCATGATTGCCCTCGGGCAGATCGCCGAGGCTCGCCAGGCGCTTTCCGGACTACCGGAGGCGCTCGCCAATGAAGCGGCCGTCGCCGCGGTCTCGAAAAAGCTCGATCAGATCGAAGAGGCCCGCAAGCTGGGCGACCCGACCGCGCTCGAGCGGCAGCTCGCACTCGATCCGGACGACCATGCAGCACGGCTGAAGCTCGCCAAGATCCGCAATGTCGAGGGTGACCGCGACGCCGCCGCCGAACACCTCCTGGCGATCATGAAGCGCGACCGCAGCTTCGAGGACGACGGCGCCCGGCGCGAACTGCTTTCGTTCTTCGAGGTATGGGGCCCCAAGGATCCGGCAACGATCGCCGCAAGGCGCAAGCTGTCGTCGATTCTCTTTTCGTAAGCGGTTGCGCGGCAATTTTTTTCAGCTGCGCCCGATCGATTCCGGTGCACTTCTCCCTTGAGATTTCGAAGGGCCGCACCATTTTTTGGTCCTACAGCACCGCGCTTCGATGAGGCGCGTCCGCCATCTGCAGGGTCTATCGGAATGCATGTCGGAAATGCGCGCTATCTCGGTCCGAAGGACTTACCGGAGATTCTTCCGGTGTTTCCGCTGACGGGCGCGCTCCTGCTTCCCGGCGCACAGCTCCCGCTCAATATCTTCGAGCCGCGCTATCTCGCCATGTTCGACGATGCGCTCGCCGGCAACCGGCTGATTGGTATCGTCCAGCCCTCCTTTGCGGAAGGCCGCAACGATATCGACGCCTCCTCGGTGCCGGCGCTTTGCCAGGTGGGCTGCATCGGCCGGATCACCTCTTTCGCCGAGACCGGCGACGGCCGCTACATCACTTCGCTCACCGGCGTGTGCCGCTTCCGTCTTTTCGCAGAGGTTGCCGGATGCCGCGGCTATCGCCGGTTCCGCATCGGCCCCTTCGGGAGCGATCTCGAAAATCCGGATGATGAGAGCCTCGTCGACCGGGGGGCGCTTCTCGCAGCTTTCCGGGCCTATCTCGACGCCAACAAGCTCGAGGCCGACTGGGAAAGCGTCGAACGCGCAAGCAACCGCACCCTCGTCAATTCCATGGCGATGATGTCGCCCTATGGACCGGCGGAAAAGCAGGCCCTTCTGGAGGCTCCCGATCTCAAGACACGCGCCGAAACGCTGATCGCCATCACCGAGATCGTGCTTGCCCGCAACTTCGGCGACCTCGACAATATTCTGCAATGAAGAGAGCCATGGACATCAATGCCAGCAAGGTCGATCCGAAACTCCTGGAGCTGCTCGTCTGTCCGCTGACCAAGGGCCGCCTCAGCTACGATCCGGAGGCCAACGAGCTGGTGTCGGAACTGGCCCGGCTCGCCTACCCGATCCGCGACGGCGTACCGATCATGCTCGTCTCCGAGGCGCGCAAGATCGAGGATTGAGCGGGTGCGTTTTCGGGATTGCTCATCACCGGCGGCAGATTTGCCCCTCTCCTCGGATTTAGCCCGGGTTCAACCCGAGGATTGATCCCCTCCCCGCAGGCGGGGAGAGGGGACCGATGCGTTTGCCGCTTGTCCCTTCTCCCCGTCGAAACGCGGAGAAGAGGGGCGGATACCGGCGCAAACCGTTGCGTTCAAATCGGCTCGCCGGCAAGCAGCCGCGGATCGCTTCGGCCGGCAGTGCCCGCCGCCTGGCGGATGAAGAACCTCTTGAGCGACGGCAGGCGATCGACGATGCCGAGACCGACGTCACGCGCGACCCGCACGGGCATAATGTCGTTGGAAAAGAGCCGGTTGAGGACATCCGTCGTAACGCCCATCCGGAAGGTGTCGAAGCGCCGCCACGTCTGGTAACGCTCGAGCACCGCAAGCGAGCCGATATCGAGGCCGAGGCGGTCCGCCTCGACGATCGTTTCGGCAAGAGCCGCAACATCCTTGAAGCCGAGATTGAGGCCCTGGCCTGAGATCGGGTGGATTCCGTGCGCAGCATCCCCGGCCAGCGCAAAACGCGGCGCGACGAAGTCCCGGGCAAGCGTGAGGCCGAGCGGGAAGGCACGCCGGCCGCCGACCACCTTGAGGCGGCCGAGCTTATGGCCGAAGCGGCGCTCCAGCTCCTCCTCGAAGATGAAATCATCCTCCTTGACCAGGCGCTCGGCGTCATAGGTGCTCTCCGTCCAAACGAGCGAGGAGCGGTTATCCTTGAGCGGCAGCGTCGCGAAGGGGCCGGCAGGCAGGAAATGTTCCTCCGCCGTCCCGCCATGCGGACGTTCGTGCTCGACGGTGGTGACGATACCCGCCTGGCCGTAATCGAACTCCACGACCTTGATGCCCGCCGCTTCGCGCAGCTTCGAACGAACGCCGTCGCAGGCGACCAGCAACCGCGCCTCGACCGTCTCGCCGCCCGCCAGCGTGACGGCAACGGAATGATCTCCACTCTTGAAATTCTCCACCACGGTCGACTGCCGGATAGAAACTTCGAGTTCGTCGCAGGCGTGGCGCAGCGCACCGACGAGCGCCGTGTTCGGCACCATATGGGCGAAGGGGCGGCCGTCGCCGCCGTCACCTTCGAATGTAAGGAACACCGGGCGGACGGGATCGGTCGCCTTCGAATCGGTGATCACCATCCTGAGGATCGGCTCGGCTTCCGGCGCGATCGCCGGCCAGACGCCGAGGACGTCGAGCATCCTTTCGGCGGCGGCGGCGACGGCCGACGCCCGTTCGTCCTTCTTCCAGACGCCTTCCGGCGCAGCATCGACGACCATGACATCGAGATGGGATGCCGCCTTCTTGAGCGATACCGCGAGCGAGAGGCCGACATAACCGCCCCCGGCAATCAATACGTCGATCATCCGCCTCGTCTCCCGTCGCACTTGAAGCATCATCTCGTGCCTATATAGATCAATGCCATCGCTGTTCCTACCATCGGAGACCGCCGAAATGTCGCGCCCCACCGAGACCGCCACGCCCATGGATGCGCTCCTTGCGATACTCGACCTGGAGAAGCTCGAAGAAAACCTCTTCCGGGGCTTGAGCCCGCAGGTCGGCTGGCAGAGGGTCTTCGGCGGCCAAGTGATCGGACAGGCGCTGGTCGCCGCCCAGCGCACGGTCGACGGAGGCCGCTACGTCCATTCCTTGCATGCCTATTTCATGCGGCCGGGCGATCCCTCCGTTCCGATCGTCTATCAGGTCGACCGTATCCGCGACGGCTCGAGCTTTGCGACGCGGCGCGTGGCGGCGATCCAGCATGGCAAGGCCATCTTCGCCATGTCGGCTTCCTTCCAGTACGACGAAGATGGATTCGAGCACCAGTTCGACATGCCGGCCGTGCCGATGCCGGAGACGCTGCCGGGCGAACAGGAACTCAAGGAGAAGTTTCTCGTCCACGCACCGGAGGCGATCCGCCGCTATTGGGAGCGGCCGCGGCCGATCGAAATCCGGCCCGTCTCGCTCGAGCACTATTTCTCGCGCGCCAAGGCTTCCCCGAAACAGGACGTCTGGGTGAAAGCGGTCGGCGCGGTGCCGGACGAGCGCCATCTGCAGGCGGCCGTCCTCGCCTATCTCTCCGACATGACGCTCCTCGACACGTCGCTTTACGCGCACGGCACATCGGTCTTCGACCGCAGCCTCCAGGTCGCCAGTCTCGATCACGCCATGTGGTTCCACCGGCCCTCGAAAATGGACGATTGGCTGCTCTATACCCAGGACAGCCCCAGTGCGCACGGTGCCCGCGGAATGACCCGCGGCAGTCTTTTCGACCGCTCCGGCGTCCTGATCGCCTCCGTCGCACAGGAAGGATTGATCCGCAAAAAGGCAATTGATTAAACTTTACTCATTTTTCGGATTTTGCACAAAAATTAATCCTTCTGATTGACGTTTTTTTAGCGCTCCGCGGCAACTCTTTCGCGGAGCGTGTTTTTTCCATTACTTTTCAGTGGTTTGGTCCGCCTCGTCGAATCTGGCACGCCCCTTGAATGTGACTCTGCGGTTGCCCGGCGCATCAGGCGCTTGAAGCAGCAAGGAGAGACGGCCTCCGCCGGAGGCAGACAAGGATGGGAACTCGATGAAAATTGTGATGGCCATTATCAAGCCGTTCAAGCTCGATGAGGTTCGCGAAGCCCTCACTGCCGTTGGCATCCAGGGTTTGACCGTGACCGAAGTGAAGGGCTACGGCCGCCAAAAGGGGCACACCGAGATTTACCGCGGCACCGAATATGCCGTGAGCTTTCTGCCCAAGCTGAAGGTCGAGATCGCGGTCCCGACGGAGATCGTCGACAGGGCCGTCGAAGCCATCGCTTCGGCCGCCAAGACCGGCCAGATCGGCGACGGCAAGATCTTCGTCTACTCGATTGACCATGCCGTGCGCATCCGCACCGGCGAGACCGACTCAGAAGCGTTGTAAACCACGCCGTTCAGGGAGCTATTTTCGATGTCGTCTTTCACCCTTTCCACCTCTCTTCGACGCGTGAGCGCGACCGCTGCCGCCATGCTCGCGCCCGTCGTTGCATTTGCTCAGGAAGCGGCGCCCGCCGCAGCCGCAACGCCGGTGCCGGACAAGGCCGATACCACTTTCATGTTCCTTTCGACGCTTCTCGTCCTGTTCATGCTGATCCCGGGGCTGGCTCTTTTCTACGGCGGCCTCGTGCGCGCCAAGAACATGCTGTCGGTGCTGATGCAATGCACGGTCATCGGCGCCGCCATGATGATCGTCTGGGTCGTTTACGGCTATTCCTTCGCCTTCGGCGGCTCGACGAGCGCCTATTTCGGGGGCTTCGCCAAGCTCTTCCTCGCGGGTGTGACGGTCGATAGCACTGCGGCGACCTTCACCGATGGCGTCGTCATTCCGGAATATCTCTTCATGCTGTTCCAGATGACCTTCGCGGCGATCACGCCGGCACTCATCGTCGGCGCCTTTGCCGAGCGCATCAAATTCTCGGCCGCGATCCTCTTCGCCATCCTCTGGGCCACATTCGTCTATTTTCCGATCGCGCACATGGTCTGGGACGCCAACGGCCTGCTCTTCGGCATGGGCGCCCTCGACTTCGCCGGCGGCACCGTGGTCCACATCAATGCCGGTATCGCGGGTCTCGTCGGTGCATTCATGGTGGGTAAGCGCACCGGTTACGGTCGGGACATGATGGCCCCGCACTCCATGACCCTGACGCTCGTCGGCGCTGCCATGCTGTGGTTCGGCTGGTTCGGCTTCAACGCCGGCTCCAATCTCGAAGCTTCGGGCGGCGCGGTTCTCGCCACCGTCAACACCTTCCTCGCAACGGCTGCCGCAATCCTTTCGTGGTCGCTCGTCGAGACTCTCACGCGTGGCAAGGCTTCGATGCTCGGCGCCGCCTCGGGCATGATCGCCGGCCTCGTCGCCGTTACACCGGCCGCCGGTATCGCCGGTCCGATGGGCGCAATCATCATGGGCCTCATCGTCTCGCCGCTCTGCTACTTCTTCGTCTCGGTGATCAAGAACAAATTCCACTATGACGACACGGCGGACGTCTTCGGGGTGCACGGCGTCGGCGGTTTCTTCGGCGCGATAGCGACGGGCGTCTTCGCCTCCGCCTCGCTCGGCGGCATCGGCTATGCAGACGGCGTGACCATGGGCAGTCAGGTCATGACCCAGCTCACGGCCGTCGCAATCACGATCGTCTGGTGCGGCATCGTCTCCGCCATCCTTTACAAGGTGGTCGATGCACTTGTCGGCCTTCGCGTCTCGACGGAAGCGGAGCGGGAAGGCCTCGACCTCTCCTCGCATGGCGAAGCCGCCTATCACGCGAGCTGAGCAGCATCGGCAAACGATGCCGCCAACAGTCCCGTCGCGGCCCGCGCTTTGCGGGCCGCCCTTGGCCCGGATCGCCAGATCCGGGCCTTTTTTATTCGGCAGGGTGTTCCCCACGTCAATTTTGCCGCTACACGCGCATGGTTAATGTCGCATTAACCCTACTCCGTTTAGGTTGATTCCAAAGGCACGCAATGTGCCCGGAGCATCCTCATTTTCGCCCGGATCCAGGGGGAGAGGCTGCTCCCGCACTGAAAGGGCTGGAATATCCATGGGCGGTCACTTCCCGGCCGCACTCGTTCCGGCGGATCGAAACGGGCAAAGCAGGCAACATGAGCAGAAGCAATCCCGCAACGCTTGACAGCCGTTCCAACCGGTTCGTGCTGACCCACTTCGTCTGGCGGCAGATCGCCTCGCTGGCGGGGTTCGTTCTCGTCGGCGCGCTTGCACTCGCCATTGCAGCCCTTTCGACCTGGAATGTTTCGGATCCGAGCTTTTCCTATGCGACCTCGAACGAGCCGACCAACCTGCTCGGCTACGGCGGCGCCGTCTTCGCGGACATCTTCATGCAATTCTTCGGCCTTGCGAGCGTCGTGGCGCTGCTGCCGGCTGTCGCCTGGGCTCTCGTTCTGATCCGCGGCACGCGTTTCGACAAGGTCCCGAAGCGGCTCGGCCTGTGGTTTGCCGGCTCGGTGCTGGCGAGCGCGGCCTTGAGTTGCGTACCGGCACCGATCACCTGGCCCCTGCCGAACGGCCTTGGAGGCGTCTTCGGCGATATGATCCTGCGTTTTCCCGCACTCTTCACCGGAACCTTCCCGACCGGCACCTTCGCGACCGTGCTCGCCTGCCTCTTCACCGCACCCGCCGTCTGGTGTCTCGTCTATAGCGCCGGGCTTATCGGCGTCGGCGAGGAGGAGGAAGCTGAACCGGCTCTGGAGCCTGCTCCCAGCAAGGCGCGCACCATACGCGATGAGCTCGAAGAGGAAGATGAAGAAGGTCCCCTTACCTTGCTGATGGGTTCGCTCGCCCACATGCGCTACACGGCGCAGGCCCGGCTTCGCCGCGCCTTGGGCATGGGAGCCAAACCGGCAAAGCGTCAGTATGACGAACCCTACGACTTCAACAACGACGAATTCGGCACGCTGAACGAGCCGGTCCGACCGAAGGCGCAGGCCGGTGCCGGGCGTATCGAGCCCTCGCTCGATCGCGCCGAGCGCCGCATCGTCACGCCGCCGCCGATCGTGGGCGACGAAGACGATCCGCCCTTCGATATCGACGAGCGGCGGCCCGCCGGCATCCTGCCGGACGACGACGACATAGCCGCCGACTGGGCCCCGAGGCCTGCACCGCCGAAGCCGGTTTTGACAGGGGCAGGTTCGCGCGTGGCTCCACCGCCGGCGCGACCGAAAAGCGGGCAGCGCATCGAGCGCGAGGCGCAGCGCTCATTCGTTGATGAAGGCGGCGATTTCACGCTTCCGCCGATCCATTTCCTCGCCGAGCCGAAGAATGTCGTGCGCGACGCCTCGCTTTCGGCCGATGCGCTCGAGCAGAACGCCCGCATGCTCGAAGGCGTTCTCGAGGACTTCGGCGTAAAGGGCGAGATCATCCATGTCCGCCCCGGCCCCGTGGTCACCCTTTATGAGCTGGAACCGGCGCCCGGGATCAAATCCTCGCGCGTCATCGGTCTGGCCGACGACATCGCCCGCTCGATGAGCGCGATCGCCGCACGCGTCGCGGTCGTGCCCGGCCGCAACGCGATCGGCATCGAGCTGCCGAACCAGCGGCGCGAGATGGTCTATCTGCGCGAGCTGATCGGCTCCCGCGACTTCGAGACAACCAAGACGAAGCTCGCCATGGCGCTCGGCAAGACGATCGGCGGCGAATCTGTGGTCGCCGATCTCGCCAAGATGCCGCATCTGCTCGTCGCCGGCACCACCGGCTCGGGCAAGTCGGTGGCGATCAACACCATGATCCTGTCGCTGCTCTATCGCCTGAGGCCCGATCAGTGCCGCCTGATCATGATCGACCCGAAGATGCTCGAGCTCTCCGTCTATGACGGCATTCCGCATCTTCTGTCGCCGGTCGTGACCGATCCGAAGAAGGCGGTCGTGGCGCTGAAATGGACAGTGCGCGAGATGGAAGAGCGCTACAAGAAAATGTCGAAGATCGGCGTGCGCAACATCGACGGCTTCAACAGCCGCGTCGAGCAGGCGCTGGCCAAGGGCGAGGCGATCACCCGCACGGTTCAGACCGGCTTCGACCGCCAGACCGGCGAGGCCATCTACGAGACGGAGGAATTCGACCTCTCTCCGATGCCCTATATCGTCGTCATCATCGACGAGATGGCCGACCTGATGATGGTCGCCGGCAAGGATATCGAAGGCGCCGTGCAGCGGCTTGCGCAGATGGCGCGCGCCGCCGGCATCCACGTCATCATGGCAACGCAGCGCCCCTCCGTCGACGTCATCACCGGCACGATCAAGGCGAACTTTCCGACCCGCATCTCCTTCCAGGTGACCTCCAAGATCGACAGCCGCACCATCCTCGGCGAGCAGGGAGCCGAACAGCTCTTGGGCATGGGCGACATGCTCTACATGGCCGGCGGCGGCCGCATACAGCGCGTGCACGGCCCCTTTGTCTCGGACACCGAGGTCGAGGAGGTCGTCGCCTATCTGAAGACGCAAGGGGTGCCGCAATATCTCGACGCGATCACAGAGGACGACGAGGAGGAGAACGATGGCGCAGGACCGGCCGGCACTTCCAGCCTCGCCGATTCCGAGGACCCCTACGATCAGGCAGTGGCGATCGTGCTGCGCGACGGCAAAGCTTCGACCTCCTATGTGCAGCGTCGCCTCGGTATCGGCTATAATAGAGCAGCCTCGCTGATCGAACGGATGGAACAGGAAGGCATCATCAGCCCCGCGAACCACGCCGGCAAACGCGAGATACTGGTGCCGACCGAGGCGGAGATCACCGACCGGTAAGACGGCGTCCTGCTCTCGGCGCACGGGCATGCAGCAGGCGGTAACGGTCATTTGAAGGCGGCGTGTTTTCGGGGTCTAGCGACGCCTTGAAGGCGCCCCACTTGCCCTTCAAATGATCCCGAAATGAAGGAGACTGCGATGATGGAGACCAAAACCGGCGGCCGTAACGGGGCAATCTCGCGGCGCGTCTTCGTCGGCGGCCTGGCGGCTCTCGCCGGCTTCTCGACGACGTTCGCCACAAGGGAAGCGTCGGCTCAGGCGTCCGCCGTTGCCCAGAGGATTGCCGATCATTTCTCGTCCGTGAAGACGATGGCCGGCGAGTTCGTCCAGTTCGGGCCGCGCGGCGAACAGACGGGCGGCAAGTTCTATATCCGCCGGCCGGGACGCATCCGCTTCAACTACGAAGCGCCCTCGCCCATGCGGGTCATCGCCGACGGCAGGTCCGTGGTCATAGGCAATATGAAGCTCAAGACCTGGGACATCTATCCGCTCTCGAAGACGCCGCTCAATCTGCTGCTCAGCGAAAGAATCGATTTGAGCAGCAGGATGGTACGCGACGTGCGGGTGGAAGCCGACCTCATCACCATCGTACTCGGCGACCGCTCCATCTTCGGCGATTCGACCATCACCATGATGTTCGATCCGAAGACCTACGATCTGCGGCAATGGACGATCACCGACGCCCAGAAGAAGGACACGTCGGTCATGATCTTCAACGTCCGCACCGGCATCGCGCTGGACGACAGGGTCTTCCGCATCCCCTACGACGAAGTCCGCAACAAACGGCGCGGCGGCTGACCTTGCAGCCGACATCAGAGAAACGGCCGCCTCCGGGCGGCTTTTTCATGCTTGTCGATCGGAGCCGAACCTGTTTAAACGCTCCCGTTGCCGGACGCGTGATCCTTGCCGGCAATTTCCCGGGAGAACGAGGAATGCCTCTTTCCATTGCCACATGGAACATCAACTCCGTTCGCCTGCGCATGCCGCTGGTCGAACATTTCCTCAAGACATGGCAGCCGGACATCCTCTGCCTGCAGGAAATCAAGTGTCCGAACGACCAGTTCCCCTCCGCGCCGCTGAGGAAGCTCGGCTACGAATATATCGAGATGCACGGGCAGAAGGGCTACCACGGCGTCGCCACCATTTCGCGCCTGCCGCTCCATGAGCTGACGGACCGCCGCGACTATTGCGGCGTCGGCGATGCTCGCCATCTCTCCGTCGTCTTTTCGGTCGGCGGAAAGACGATCCGCCTCCACAATTTCTATGTACCGGCCGGCGGCGACGAGCCGGACCGCGTGATCAATCCGAAGTTCGGGCACAAGCTCGACTTCGTCGACGAAATGAAGCTTCTGCATGCGGAAGCCGAGGCCGGGATATCGTCGATCCTCGTCGGCGATCTCAACATAGCGCCGCTCGAGCACGACGTCTGGTCGCACAAGCAGCTCCTGAAGATCGTCAGCCATACGCCGATCGAGACCGAGGGTCTGGTCTCGGTGATGACCGGCGGCGCCTGGGTCGACCTGATGCGCCACCATGCGCCGCCGCCGGAAAAGCTCTTCACCTGGTGGAGCTACCGGGCGAAGGACTGGGCCGCCGCCGACCGCGGACGCCGCCTCGACCACATCTGGTCGTCCGCCGACCTCGCAAGCCAGCTCGTCCGCGTCGAGATCCTCAAGGAAGCGCGCGGATGGGAGCGGCCGTCCGATCATGTGCCGGTGATCGCGCATTTCGAGCTTTGATTGCTCTGGACGCCCTCACCCTATCACATTGGCCCCGCTTGCGGGGACGAGGTGCCGGCAGCTGGGGTCGGAGCAATGCTCGCCATTACATCAGCCAAACCGCCCGGCGAGCGCCTCCACCCGCCGGATCATCGCTTGAATATTTGCCCGAATGCGGGCTTCCACCATGGCGGTCACCTCGGGATATTCCTCAAGCATCCGGCGGAAGAGCGGCCGGTTGATGCGAATTACCTCGCTGTCCTCCTGCGCCGCGGCGGTGAACTTGCGCTCGACCATCGAGATGAGCGCAAGCTCGGACAGGAGCGCGCCACGACCGACGGTCATCACCTGCCGCTGACGGCCCTGCGCATCCGCATTCGAAAGCGCGAAGCTGCCGGCCGCAACCGCATAGGCGCAGTCGGCCGGTGCGCCTTCGCGGAAGAGTTCGTGCCCCTTGGCCACCCGGCGTCGCTCGGCGCCGAAGGCGATCAGCCTCAGCTTGTCCTCGCCGATATCGGCAAAGAGCGACACGTTGGACAGGAGCGCGATGTCGTCATTGAGTGCCAAGCGGCAAATCTCCCCCGGTCACGTCGTCCGGCTCACGGAACGATCTTGTAGCCGCCGTTCTCTGTCACCAAAATCTCGGCATTGGAAGGGTCGCGCTCGATTTTCTGTCGTAGACGGTAGACATGGGTCTCGAGCGTATGGGTCGTGACGCCGGAATTATAACCCCAGACTTCCTCGAGCAGCACGTCGCGGGTGACCACTTTCTGGTCGGCCCGGTAGAGATAGCGGATGATCGCAGCTTCCTTTTCCGTCAGGCGGATCTTCTGGCCGTTCTCCATGGTAAGCAGCTTCTGGCTCGGCTTGAAGGTATAGGGGCCGACATTGAAGGTCGCGTCTTCGCTCTGCTCGTGCTGGCGAAGCTGGGCGCGCATACGGGCAAGCAGCACGGCGAAGCGGAACGGCTTCGTCACGTAGTCGTTGGCGCCGGCTTCGAGGCCGAGGATCGTATCGGAGTCGGTGTCGTGGCCGGTGAGCATGATGATCGGCGCCTTGAAGCCGCCCTTGCGCAGGAGCTTCACCGCCTCGCGTCCGTCCATGTCCGGCAGACCGACATCCATGATCAGGAGATCGACCTGGCGGGCGCGTGCCGTCTGAATGCCCTTTCCGGCGGTCGCCTCCTCCAGAAGGTCGAACTCTTCGTAAAGAGAGAGCTGCTCTATCAACGTCTCACGCAGATCATCGTCGTCGTCGACAAGGAGGATGGTGCGAGTCGCCATGGGACAGTTCCTGTTGCTTCCTGATTCAAAACTAACTCAAATGCCGCTCTTGGCAAGCGCGGCGGTTGTTGCCGCCTGTTTCCTTAAATCCTAGCCTATTCAGGATAGAAAGAGGCAGCAACTGAAAGTGTCTACAGCAGCCTCTGCGCATCCGGTGAGACGCATGGCGCCTAGGGCGTCGTCATATATGAAAACCGATTAAGGTCGCGGTGAGATCACGGCAAAGCAAGAATTTGTGAGAATGATGCGCAAGAAATCGTCACCGACAGGATCGAAAAAATCGACCATCGTTGTCAGAACCGCTCCGCGCGACCGGAAGCGCGCCCTCGTGCTTTTCGACGGACGAGCGGACCAGGCGGCGATCGGGCGAGGCGGGATTACCGCCATCAAGCGCGAAGGCGACGGCGCGACGCCCCGCGCGGCCATGCGGCTCATCGGCGGCTATGTCAGGCGCGATCGCCTCGCATTGCCGCCGACGCGCCTGCCGATGCGGAGCATCCGGCGCGACATGCTCTGGTGCGATGCCCCACAACACCCGTGCTACAATCGCCCCGTCAGGGCACCTTTTCCTGCAAGGCATGAACGGATGATGCGCGACGACGGTCTCTACGACATCTGCCTCGTCATGGATTGGAACATCTCCTGCCGCAGGCGCAATGCCGGCTCGGCGATCTTCTTCCACCTCATCCGAGCGGATTACGAGCCGACCGAGGGCTGCGTGGCCGTCAGCCTTTCGGCGATGCGGCGACTGATCCGGAAAATGCACCGCCGGATGACCGTGAAGGTCGTGTAGCTTCGGCCTGGCGGACGAAGCCGAACGGGCGTTGCTAATCAGCCGGACCGTTCTTCTTCCAGCATGCGCGGCGTCACGAAGCGAACCAGGCGCCCGGTACCGGGCGTCATTTCCGACCAGCGCTCGATATCGAAATCCAGGACTGCGAGGCCGGCTGTCGGAAACTTCTCCCTCAGTCGCTCCAGCGCAGCTTCATCGCCGCGGCCGGCAAGCAGAAGCGCGAGATCGGCCATTCCCGGATTGTGGCCGACGAGAAGCAGCTTCTCCACCGCCGGTTCTATCTTGCGGATGACGTCGAGGATCGCCGTCGCCGCGACCTCGTAGATGCCGACCGCATCGCGCACGGCAACCTCGTGCGGCAAAGCCCCGGCGACGAGCTCCCAGGTCTCCTGCGCACGCCGCGCGGTCGATACCAGCGCCAGGTCCGGCGCAAGCCCTCGCCGGGCCATGAAGGCACCGACGACGGGCGCCGCCTTGCGCCCGCGCTCTGAAAGCGGCCGGCGATGATCGGCGACGCCCTCCGGCCAGGCGGATTTCGCATGGCGAAGCAGCATGAGTCGGCGTGTCACGGGCCGGGCGTCATCGGGCATGAGAGCTCCTTGGGGGCAGCGGACCTGGGGCCGCAACGCATTGTCGCACCATCGCGGCTATAAAAAAAGCCGCCCCGAAGGGCGGCTCAGACGCCGGAAGCTCAAACCGGCTATTTCCACTCGCGGATGTCGACGAAGCGGCCGGCGACCGCTGCGGCAGCCGCCATCGCAGGAGAAAGCAGGTGCGTGCGCCCCTTGAAACCCTGGCGGCCCTCGAAGTTGCGGTTCGATGTGGAAGCGCAGCGTTCGCCCGGCTTCAGACGGTCGTCGTTCATCGCCAGACACATGGAGCAGCCGGGCTCGCGCCAGTCGAAGCCAGCTTCCTTGAAGATCCTGTCCAGGCCTTCCGCTTCCGCCTGCTCCTTGACGAGACCGGAGCCCGGAACGATCATCGCCGAGACGGTCGGGGCGACCTTGCGGCCTTCGACCACCTTGGCGACGGCACGCAGGTCCTCGATGCGGCCGTTGGTGCAGGAGCCGATGAACACTCGGTCGATAGCGATATCGGTGATCTTCGTGCCCGGCTTCAGGCCCATATAGTCGAGCGCACGCCATTTCGAGGTGCGCTTCGTCTCGTCCTGGATATCATCCGGGTTGGGAACGACGCCCTGAACGGAAACGACGTCTTCCGGCGAGGAGCCCCAGGAAACGATCGGCGGCAGATTGGCCGCATCGAGCACGACGACACGATCGTAATGAGCGCCCTCGTCCGTGTGCAGCGTCTTCCAATATTCGACCGCGCTGTCCCAGCCCTCGCCCTTGGGCGCCCGCGGCCGGTCCTTGATATAGGCGAAGGTGGTTTCGTCCGGCGCGATCAGCCCGGCGCGCGCGCCGCCTTCGATCGTCATGTTGCAGACGGTCATGCGGCCTTCCATGGACAGCGAACGGATCGCTTCGCCGGCGAATTCGATGACGTGGCCGGTGCCGCCCGCCGTGCCGATCTCGCCGATGATGGCAAGGATGATGTCCTTGGCGGTGACGCCCGGCGGCAATTGACCGTCGACGCGCACCAGCATGTTCTTCGCCTTTTTCTGGATCAGCGTCTGCGTCGCCAGAACATGCTCGACCTCGGAGGTGCCTATGCCGTGCGCCAGCGCACCGAAAGCGCCATGCGTCGAAGTATGGCTGTCGCCGCAGACGATCGTCATGCCCGGCAGCGTGAAGCCCTGCTCCGGACCGACGATGTGAACGATCCCCTGGCGCTTGTCGTTCTCCGAATAATACTCGACACCGAAATCCGCGGCGTTCCTGGCGAGCGCCTCGACCTGGATGCGGCTCTCCTCGTTCTTGATGCCGAGATGGCGGTCCGGCGAGGTCGGGACGTTGTGATCGACGACGGCGAGCGTCTTCTCCGGGGCGCGAACCTTGCGTCCGGCCAAGCGCAGTCCCTCGAAGGCCTGCGGGCTCGTCACCTCGTGAACGAGGTGACGATCGATGTAGAGAAGACAGGTTCCGTCTTCCTGGCTGTCGACCAGGTGATCGTCCCAGATCTTGTCGTAAAGAGTACGCGGTGCGCTCATGGCTCGTATATCCATCGTATTTTCGAGAATGTGGAATGGGGCCGGCGCCGATGCGGCCGGCAACAGCTGACCTTGAGATCAGGATAGGCGGCTGGTGAGCGCCCCTGAGACGCGCGCGAAGAAGCGTGCCGGCAGGCGCTTGTGATCCTGCAGCACGACGATTTTCTGCTCGCGACATCCGAATTTGGATTCCATGGCCCCGCTCATATCAATTTTTTGACAGTTCGGCAATCGGCGACAAGGGGAGCGCAATCCGATGAGGGCGCGCGCGTTGAACGGCCGAAGCGAATATGCTAAGAAAACCTTATTATTCGAACGCGACCGGACATATGCCCAGGAAACTCGAATCCGATACGATCGGGATGCTCCTCACCGATGTCTCCCGTCTGTTGCGCGGTGCCTTCGATCGCAAGGTCAATGCGATGGACCTCGGTATCACGCCCGGCGAAGCCCGCACACTGGTCCAGGTGGCCGTGACCGAGGGCATCAAGCAGGCGGAGATCGCGACCCGCATGGGAATCGAGCCCATGACGCTCTCCGCCTATCTGGACCGCCTGGAAGCAATGGGCCTCGTGGCCCGCGTGCCGGATCCGGCCGACCGGCGCGCCAAGAACGTCGTCGTGACCGACAAGGCCGACCCGCTCATCACCGAGCTGATGTCGGGTCTGCGTGAAATGATGAACGCCTACACCGAGGATCTGGGCGACGAAGGACGGGAGGTCTTGCGAGCAAATCTCAGGATCCTGCGTGACAGCCTCCGCCGCCTCGACCCTTGCCTTGCCGGCAGGGAGAAGGGGGCGCCCGAATGACGCTCAGGATGAGCGAGCGGCGCACGAGCATCATCGGCGCCTTCCTGGTGGCGCTCGGCCCCATCTCGATGGCGCTATACACGCCGGCGATGCCGGAACTCGTGCGTGCCTTCGCCTCCAGCGAAGCGGCGATCAAGATGACGCTGTCGCTCTATTTCGGCGGCTTCGCTTTCGCCCAGCTCGTCTCGGGCACGCTTTCCGACGTCATCGGCCGGCGGCGGACAACGCTGATCTTCATGGCGATCTATCTTTCCGGCAGCCTGATGTCGGCCTTCGCGCCCTCCGTTCCTGTGCTGCTTGCGGGACGGCTCGTGCAGGGAATCGGCGCATCCGTCGGGATGACCGTGGCGCGGGCCATCGTTCGCGATCAGTTCACCGGGACGACGGCGGCCCGGATCATGAACATGATCGGCATGATGCTGGCGCTCGGGCCCGCGGTCTCGCCAACCCTCGGCGGCATAGCGCTCGGCCTGTTCGGCTGGCAGTCGATCTTCCTGCTGATGGTCGGCTTCGCCCTGGTGGCCTGTTTCATCGTGCAGTTCTTCATGGCGGAAACGGCAACGCCGGATCGCAGCAAAGGGCACCTCGGGCCTATTCTCGCAGCCTATGGCGAACTCATGAGGGACGGTCGCTTCGTATCCTCGACACTGGTGATCGCCGGCGCGGTCGGTGCGCTCTATGCATGGGCGACCATGCTGCCCTTCGTGCTGATCAGCCAGGTCGGGCTCACCCCGACCGAGTTCGGCATCGGCATGCTCATGCAATCGGGCCTGTTCTTTTCGGGCACGGTCACGATGCGCCTCATGATGCGGCGCTTCATGCCGCAGGCGCTCGTGCCGGCCGGCCTCGCCTTCATCGGCGCGGCGAGCCTCATCCTTGCCTTCGCCATGCATGGGCTGGAGCCGACCTTCCTCTCGGTGATGACGCCGATCGGGATCTATGCCTTCGGAATCGCTTTCGTCATGCCTTACATGATGACGGCGGCGATGGCGCCCTTTCCACATATCGCCGGAACGGCTTCGGCGATGATGGGCTTCATTCAGATGAGCGCCGGCCTGCTCGGCGGCGCTCTCGCCGCCCTCGTCGGCGTACCGGCCCTGGCGCTCGGAACGATCATCCCGAGCTTCGGACTTCTCTCATTTGTAAGCTATCTCTGGTATCGCAGGACCGTTCGCCTGAAGCCGCTCGTCGCGCCGGCTGCCGAGCCGATGCGAGAGGCTGCAGAATAGGCTGCGACGGGAAGTGTCATCCCCTCTGGCCTACGGCCAGAGGGGATAGCGGTTCAGCGATTGCGCGCAGCCAGCGTGCGCAGGCGCAGCGCGTTGAGCTTGATGAAGCCGGCGGCGTCCTTCTGGTCGTAGGCTCCCTGGTCGTCCTCGAAGGTGACGAGCTTGTCGGAATAGAGCGACTTGCCGCTTTCGCGGCCGATGACCATGACGTTGCCCTTGTAGAGCTTCAACGTCACTTCGCCCTCCACATGCTCCTGGCTCTTGTCGATCGCCGCCTGCAGCATTTCACGCTCCGGCGAGAACCAGAAGCCGTAATAGATGAGCTCCGCATAGCGCGGCATCAGCTCGTCCTTCAGATGCGCCGCACCGCGGTCGAGCGTGATGCTCTCGATCGCCCGATGGGCCGCAAGCAGGATCGTGCCGCCGGGGGTCTCGTAGACGCCGCGCGACTTCATGCCGACGAAGCGGTTCTCGACGAGATCGAGACGGCCGATGCCGTTGTCGCGGCCGTATTCGTTGAGCTTGGCAAGCAGCGTTGCCGGCGACATGCGCACGCCGTCGATCGACACGGCATCGCCGCGCTCGAAACCGATCTTGATGACGGTCGCCTTGTCCGGCGCGGCTTCCGGCGAAATGGTGCGCATATGCACATATTCGGGAGCTTCCTGAGCCGGATCCTCCAGCACTTTTCCTTCCGATGAGGAGTGCAGGAGGTTGGCGTCAACCGAGAAGGGCGCCTCGCCCTTCTTGTCCTTGGCGACCGGGATCTGGTGCTTTTCGGCAAATTCCAGCAATTCCGTGCGGCTCTTGAACGACCAGTCCCGCCAGGGGGCGATGATCTTGATGTCCGGATTGAGCGCGTAGGCCGAAAGTTCGAAGCGGACCTGGTCGTTGCCCTTGCCGGTCGCGCCATGGGCTATCGCGTCGGCGCCGGTCTTCCTGGCAATGTCGATGAGGTGCTTGGAGATCAGCGGACGGGCGATCGACGTGCCGAGCAGGTAGACGCCCTCGTAGACGGCATTGGCTCGGAACATCGGGAAGACGAAATCACGCACGAATTCCTCGCGGACGTCCTCGATGTAGATCTCCTTGATGCCGAGCATCTCCGCCTTCTTGCGCGCCGGCTCCAGCTCCTCGCCCTGGCCGAGGTCGGCGGTGAAGGTCACCACTTCGGCGCCCAGTTCCGTTTGGAGCCATTTGAGGATGATCGAGGTGTCGAGACCACCGGAATAGGCGAGAACGACCTTCTTCACGTCTTTATGCGATGCCATGGTTTCTGTCCGTCTGTTCGTTTCTGTCCGTCTGCCCGTTTATGTCAGGCTCTCGGGGCGGCAATGCCGCATCGAAAATCTGCGGCACTTTAGCCAGAACTTGAAGGGATACAAGCATTACAGCGCCGCGCGTCGAAAATTGACATATGCGGATTGTCCGGCCGAGGCATCTTTCAGACGCGGAAGGCCGGTGCAGCACGTGACGATGCTGAATCTGCCAGGACTGAGGAAATGCGCCGGTTGATACGCGCGAATCCTCTGGCAAAATCGCGGCGGCGGCAGTATCAGCAAGAAGCATCCGCGTGAGGACTATGCCATGGACTTCGTTCCCAGTCTGCCAACACTGCTCGCTTTCGCCGCTGCAAGCCTCCTTCTCGCCGCGACGCCGGGACCCGACATGACGCTTTCGATCAGCCGGGCGCTGGCGCAGGGAAAGAAGGCTGCCTTTTTCGTCGTGGTCGGCACAGGACTGGGCATCGTCGTCCATACGCTGCTCGTCGCATTCGGCATCTCGGCGCTGATCACCGCATCCCCGACCGCCTTCCTGGTGCTGAAGACCGGTGGCGCCGCCTATCTCCTCTGGCTCGCGATTCAGGCGATCCGCTACGGGTCCAGCCTCTCGGTGACGAAGGTGACGGAGGCGAAGGGTACCGCCCTTTCGAACATCGCGACCGGGTTCTCGGTCAACATTCTGAACCCGAAGGTCGTGATCTTCTTCATGACGTTCCTGCCGCAGTTCGTCACCGCGAACGATCCCGCCGTGACCGGCAAGCTGCTCTTTCTCGGCTTCTTCTTCATCGTCATAGGCATGCCGGTCAACGCGATGGTCGTCCTCGCCGCCGATTGGCTTGCCGCCTGGCTGCAGCGCAACCAACGCGTGATGCGGGCGATCGACTACAGCTTCGCCGGCGTCTTCTCGATTTTTGCCGTGAAGATTTTCCTGACGCAGGCGCGCTGAGATTACCTCCGGGCGCTTGCGATTATTTGCCCCTCATCTGCCTGCCGGCATCTTCTCCCCGTCCTGACGGGGAGAAGAGACAAGCGGCAAGATCCGCATACCTCGCTACCCAAATGTCGAGCCGATATTCAAGGTCGCGGATCGAGCGCCGAGATCGCGGCGTGCGCTCTTCTCCCCGTCCTACGGGGAGAAGATGCCGGCAGGCAGATGAGGGGCCACACCCGCCCAAACCTTGTCAGCCGATCAGCAGCGCATCGTCGTCCAGCGTCTGCCCGCGGATGCGGCGGAACATGGCGATGAGGTCTTCCACTTGCAGCGTCTTGCGGCTGTCGCCGGCAACGTCGAGCACGATCTCGCCGCCATGGAGCATGATGGTGCGATGGCCGAAATCGAGCGCCTGGCGCATCGAATGCGTCACCATCAGCGTCGTCAGTTTGCGCTCCGAGACGATCTTCTGGGTCAGGTTCATGATGAACTCGGCCATGCCCGGATCGAGCGCCGCCGTGTGCTCGTCGAGCAGCAGCACCTGCGAGCCGGCAAGCGTCGCCATCACCAGCGAGACCGCCTGGCGCTGACCGCCCGAAAGCAGGTCCATGCGGTCGCGCATGCGGTTTTCCAGGCCGAGATTGAGCTCGGCGATGCGCTCGCTGAAATGCGCGCGGCGCTTCGAGCCGAGCGCCGGCGTCAAGCCGCGGCTTTCGCCGCGCCTGGCGGCCAGCGCCAGGTTTTCTTCGATCGAGAGCGCCCCGCAGCTGCCGGCAAGCGGATCCTGGAAGACTCGCGCAACGAGTCCGGCGCGAGCCGCTGTACCCTTGCGGGTCACCTCCGTAGTGCCGATCGTGACGCGGCCGCCGCTCGGCAGAACGTCGCCCGCGAGAACCCCGAGAAGCGTCGACTTGCCGGCGCCGTTCGAACCGATGACCGTAACGAAGGAGCCTTCTTCGATCGTCAGGCTGACGCCGTTCAGCGCCTGCTTCTGGAGCGGCGTGCCCTTGCCGAAGACGACCTGGATGTTTTCGACGTTGATCATGCGGCACCTCGGCGCAGACGGGGCAGAATGAGCGCTATCGTCACGAGCAGCGCGGTCACGAAATTGAGGTCGGAAGCCTGCAGGCCGAGCGTATCGGTCGAAAGCGCCAGCTGAATGGCAATGCGATAGAGGATCGACCCGAGCACGCAGCCGATGAGCGCGATCAGAATGCCGCGAGCGCCGAGCAGCGTCTCGCCGATGATCACGGCGGCAAGCCCGACGACGATCGTCCCGACGCCCGAGGTCACGTCGGCAAAGCCGTTCGTCTGTGCAAAGAGCGCGCCGCCGAGGGCGACCAGCGCGTTGGAAATCGCCATGCCGAGATAGATCTGCCGGCTGGTGTCGACGCCTTGCGCCCGCGCCATGCGTGAATTGGCGCCCGTCGCCCGCATCGCCAGGCCCGCATCGCTTTCGAGGAAGCGCCAGACGAGGACGACGGCGACGGCAACCAGAATGCCGACGAAGAGCGGCCGCACGTAGAAATCCCTCAGGCCCAGCCCGTAGAAGGGCGAAAGCATCGTGTCGGCATTGATCAGCGCGACGTTCGGCCTGCCCATGACACGGAGATTGACCGAGAAGAGCGCAATCATCGTCAGGATGGAGGCGAGCAGATTCAGGATCTTGAATCGCACGTTCAGGAGCGCCGTCACCATGCCCGCGGCTGCACCGGCGACCATCGCCACCGTCGCGGCAAGCCACGGATTGACGCCGGCGATGATCAGAACCGCGGTGACTGCGGCGCCAAGCGGAAACGAGCCGTCAACGGTGAGATCAGGAAAGTCGAGCACCCGGAAGGCGAGAAAGACGCCGACGGCGACGAAGGCATAGACAAGCCCCAGTTCCACGGCTCCCCAGAAAGCGATTTGACTCAACGCCGGCAGTCCTCTTCTCGGATGTTCCGCAGGCGTAAGGCGCATGCGGAGCACGTATTCTGAAGTTGAAGTGGGATGCGTACCATTTCCTCATCCCACTCGATAAGCGAACCGCCCCCGTATGGAACGGAGGCGGCAAAAGACAATAATTGCCCGGAGAGGGCGGATCGTTACTCGATCGTGCGCGTGGCCCGGCCGACGACGCTCTCCGGCAGGGTGATCCCCATCCGGGTGGCGGCGCCCTTGTTGATCACGAGATCGGTTCCGGCGGCGACCTTCACGGCGATGTCGCCGGGGTTTTCACCCTTGAGGACGCGAACGACCACCTCGCCCGTCTGCTTGCCGACGTCGTAGTAGTTGAATCCCAGCGCCGCGACCGCGCCGCGGGAGACGGAGTCGGTGTCGGCGGTGAAGAGCGGCAGCTTGCTTTCCTCTGCGACGGCGACCGCGCCTTCGAGCGCGGAGATGATGGTGTTGTCCGTCGGGATATAGATCGCGTCGGCGCGACCGACGAGCGCACGCGCCGCACCCTGGACCTCGGCCGATTTGGTCGCGGCGGATTCGACGACGGTGAGGCCCGCCTTCCCGGCTTCTTCCTTGAGGACAGCCAGCAGCGAAACGGAGTTCGCTTCGCCGGAATTGTAGAGATATCCGATCGTCTTGACGTCCGGCAGGATCTCCTTGATCAGCGCCACGTGCTCGGCAACCGGCGAGAGGTCGGAAAGGCCGGTGACGTTGCCGCCGGGCTTCTCCATGTCCTTGACGAGCTGCGCGCCCAGCGGATCGGAGACGGCGGTGAAGACAACAGGAATATCGCGGGTGGAGGAAACCACGGCCTGGGCCGACGGGGTGGAGATCGGCACGATCACGCTCGGGGCCTCGCCGGCGAACTGGCGGGCGATCTGTGCTGCGGTCGCCGGATTGCCTTGGGCCGACTCGTAGATGAACTTGAGGTTCTCGCCTTCCTTGTAGCCGGCGGCGGCGAGTGCGTCCTTGACGCCGTCGCGGGCGGCATCAAGCGCCGGATGTTCGACGATTGCCGTGACGGCAACCGTGACCTCGTCGGCGCGTGCCGGCAAAGAAAGCGCGACCGTGGCGGCAAGCGCGATGAGAAGCGAACGCATGGGTGTCCTCCGGTTTTTGGTTGGCGATTTCCGGGAAGGCCGGCTAACGTCCCTCCCGCATCCCGCTTCAGAATAATTTTGCCGCTTTCTTAGGAAAGCCGGGGTCCGAAATCAATCGGCGCGAACAGCTTCATCCATCAATCTTCTTCATCGATCGCGGTAAACGCGGGTGGACGCGGCGGACATCGTTCCCCACCCTAGCCCGCCCCCGCACCGGGAGCAAGGTGACGGCAGGCGGACGGGCCGAAACCGGCAAAATGCTCGCCTCAATCCTCGCCGTGATTGGCGATCATCATCGCCTCGAAGGCGAGGCGATCGACCTTGCGCATGCGCTCCGATTCCGACTTGAGCTGGCCGCAGGCGGCAAGAATGTCGCGGCCGCGTGGGGTGCGGATCGGCGAGGCGTAGCCGGCCTGGTTGATGAAATCGGCGAACTTTTCGATCTGCTCCCAGTCCGAGCACTGGTAATTGGTACCGGGCCAGGGGTTGAAGGGGATCAGGTTGATCTTGGCCGGGATTCCCTTCAGGAGCTTCACCAGTTCCTTGGCGTCTTCCAGGCTGTCGTTGACGTCCTTCAGCATCACATATTCGAAGGTGATGCGGCGGGCATTCGACAGGCCCGGATAGGCGCGGCAGGCCTCCATCAGCTCCTTCAGCGGATATTTCCTGTTGATCGGCACCAGCATGTCGCGCAGATCGTCGCGCACGGCATGAAGCGAAATCGCGAGCATTACCCCGATTTCCTCACCGGTGCGGTAGATCTCGGGCACGATGCCGGAGGTCGAAAGGGTGATGCGCCGCTTCGACAGCGACAGCCCGTCGCCGTCGGACGCGATCAGCAGCGCCGTCTTGACGTTCTCGAAATTGTAGAGCGGCTCGCCCATCCCCATCATCACGATGTTGGTGATCTTGCGGCCTTCCGCCGGTACGATCGCGCCCTGAGGCGTGTCGCGCTCGGGGAAATCGCCGAGCCGGTCGCGGGCGAGCAGAAGTTGCGAGAGTATCTCTTCCGCCGTCAGATTGCGTACCAGCTTCTGCGTACCGGTGTGACAGAAGGAACAGGTGAGCGTGCAGCCGACCTGGCTCGAAATGCAAAGCGTGCCGCGGCCTTCCTCGGGAATGTAGACCGTCTCGATCTCCACCGGACGGCCGGCGCCCCGCGGCGGAAAGCGCAGGAGCCACTTGCGTGTGCCGTCGCCGGAGACCTGCTCTTCGACGATCTCCGGCCGCGCAATGGTGAAATGCTCTTTCAGCATCTCGCGCATGTCCTTGGAGACGTTGGACATCTCGTTGAAATCCGAGACGCCGCGGACATAAAGCCAGTGCCAGAGCTGACTGACGCGCATCTTAACCTGGCGTTCCGGCACGCCCTTCTCGACGAGCAGCTTCGCCATGTCTTCGCGCAACAGACCGATCAGCGACGGCTTTTCCGGCTGTGGCGCAAGCCGCATTTGCGGCGCCCTGGCGATGTCCGCCCTGTTCAAGGTTTCAGTGGCTGCCATGCTCGTATCGTCCTGTCGTAAAGCGACGGCTCGTCCGGAGGCGTTTCCGGATCCTGTTCCGATGCTCGAATTGAAAATCTGCCGAGCCTCGGTCGCGCGCTCGATGGGGGCGCAGGGGCTCCGAATTTGAGGGCGCTTTAGCATTCTTTTTGCGGCGAGTCACCAGGGACGTCTTTCTGCCCTGATCCGCCGGTCCACCCAATCGGGTAGGGGGCACTTTGTCCCCCTAACCCGATCCGAGAACCGGCGGTGGACAGCGCAAAAATCTTCTAAACTGCATTGACGAGTCGGCGCCGCGCTTGTTAACGCCTGCTGCACAACTATTGCCTGCAAGACGGGCAGAACGAGCAACGGGAAGACGAGATGCCAAGAAACGCGGCCGCAATCACATTCCTGACCGGTGCGGCGATGCTGGGGGCGCCAGCGTCGTTTGCCGAGGAAGCACGGACGCCCGCAGCGCAGTCCTCGGCTGCTCCGGCGGCCGCCTTTAGTGAAGCTGCCGCTCGCCGCTTCGACGACTGGCACCACCGCTGTGCCGGGGTGACCGTGGCCGAGGGCAAGACGATCACGCAATGTGAAGTGGTTCAAGTCGCCCGTGTCAAGCAGGGCGAGGAGGAAGTGAACGTGCTGACGCTCGCGTTCGCGAAGGCGGACCCGAACAAGGCAGGCAAGAAGGACGCCGGCGGGCTGATGCTGACGGCGCTGGTGCCGCTCAATGTCTATCTTCCGGCCGGATTCGGCGTCGACGCCGACGGCAAGCAGGTCGCCGATCTCGTTTATCGCAACTGCAACCAAGCGGGCTGCTTCGCCGAAAAGCGGCTGGCGCCGGCGGCGATCACTGCACTGAGCAAGGGTGCGAACGGCGCGGCGCGTCTCAAGCTGATGAACGGCCAGAACGTCGCGATCACCTTCTCGCTCAAGGGGCTGACGGCCGCGCTCGTCGAGCTGGACAAGCCAGTAGCGGCCGAGTAGCCCGTGCAGCGTTTGAGGGGTGGTATAGCCGTGGGCATGCTCACGGCGCTTTCGGGCGGCGTGGCGCTGGCGCAAACTCCGGCTGACGATTTCGCTCGCAACAAGGCGCAGGAAGCACGGGTTCAGCGGCTTGACGATCTCAGCCGGCGGACGCCGAAGTCCGAACCGGCGCAAGCCGAGCCGGACACGACGGCAGCGGGCGGCACCTGTTTCACCATCGACCGCGTCGTGGTCGAGGGCGCTCGGACAGTTCCGGCCAAGGCGGTTGCGGCGATCACCGGCCCCCATGCCGGCCGCTGCGTCGGCATCGGCGAGATCAACGGCCTGATGCGGGCGCTGACTGAGCTCTATCTCGACCGTGGCCTTGTCACCGCCCGCGTCTATGTGCCGGATCAGGATATCGCCGAAAGCCGGGTGCTGAGGTTCGCCGTGGAGGAGGGTAAGCTCGCCGATATCTATCTCGACGGCAAGCCGTCCGCCTCCCGGCAGCTGGCGACCGCCTTTCCCGGAATCAAGGGCCGACCGGTCAATATCCGCGACATCGAGCAGGGGCTCGACCAGATCAACCGGCTGTCGTCGCGGAAGGCGAAGACGGCGATGCTGCCCGGTCGCGAGGCCGGCGTGGCGATCCTCGACGTCGACATTGAGCAGGGCCAGCCGTGGCATTTCTCCATCGGCAACAGCAATCTCGGCCAGGAGCAGACCGGGATTTCGCAGAGCAGCGTGTCGTGGCGCCACGACAATCTCCTCGACCTCAACGACCTCTGGTCGTTCACCTACGAGCACAGCGGCCCCGACTATCCCGGCGACGGTGATGGATTTGGCGACAGCGACAGCTATGCGGGCTCGCTCAGCATCCCCTACGGCTACTGGACGGTGACCGCCAACGGCTCGTGGTACGAATACACAAGCGCAGTCGAGGGCGAGTCCTCGACGATGCAGACATCCGGCACCTCCGGCCAACTCGGGCTGACGGCTGACCGAGTCGTTCATCGCGGTCAGAGTTCGCTGACGCTCGTCAGCCTCGGCCTCATCTACAAGGAGACCGACAACTTCCTGCTCGGCAACCGCATCGAGGTCGGCAGCCGGCAGTACACGGTCGGCTCGCTCGGGCTTTCTCACTCCACCCGCCTCTTCGGCGGCTCGTGGAGCTTCGAGCTCGGTGTCGATCAGGGGCTCGACCTGTTCGGCGCCGTGGAACCGGGATCCCCTTCGGCCGGCGAGGCCGATCCTCATTTCACCAAGCTCAACGCCACCGTCAACGCCTCGACGCCGTTCGATGTCGCCGGCGAGAACTTCATCGCCAGCGCCATCGCCAGCGGCCAGGTGACCGGTGACAACCTGTTCGGGGCCGAACAGATGGCGCTCGGCAGCTATGCCAACGTCCGCGGTTCGCGCGAAAGCCTGATCTTCGGGAACAACGGCTTCTTCGTCCGCACCGAACTCACCTGGCGGACCCTGCCATGGGAGGGCGAAGCAGGATTGACCGGGCTGCTTGGCGAATTCCGCCCCTATCTCGGCCTCGACCACGGCCGCATCTTCCGCCAGCCCCGCCATGCCATCGACGGCGGTCATCTCACCAGCTGGACGGCCGGCGCCCGGCTCACCGGCGGCAAGCTCGACCTCGATCTCGGCTATTCCGACGTCATCGCCAGTAGCGTGGCGGGTGCCGATACCGGGCTGCTGTTCGTCAACGCCACGATCAACTTCTAATCCCATGGACCGCCGATGACGCATTTCAAACGACAAGACGACCGCCGCGACCGCAACACCGATCGGTGCATGCGACCGTCAATGAAGGCGGCGACGAAACGCCGGCCCGGCGGGCGGTTCGGGCTCGTTTTAGCGGTGAGCGGTTGCCTGATGCTTTCCGGTTGCGTCACCCGCGATCCCCGGCTGGTCAGTGCACTTCAGACGACGTCGGTGGCAACCGTCGAGGTTGAGACCGCCCCCGATGTCCGCAAGAGCTGGCTGTCCGTAGCCGGTAAACCGGACCCCGGACTGCCGGCGGTGGTCACCACGCTGAAGAGCACGATGGCCAAGGAACTCACCGGTCTTCCCGGTGGTGCGGCCAAGGGCCGGCTGATCGTGACGCTGCATCGCGTCGACGTCGCGAGCAAGGCTGGGCGGGTGATCGCCGGCAGCAACAGCTACATCGAAGGCTCGGCGCGGCTCGAGGATGCGGCGACCGGGCGGCTGATCGCGCAGGCGCCGAACATCCGCGCCGAGGACCGGGGTGTCAAGGGCGGTGGCCTCGGCATTGTCGTCGCGGTGGCGATCAACGCCGCGGCCACGTCCGGCGACGAGGACGCGCTCGCCAGGCGGCTTGCGCAGTCCTTCACCAAGCAGGTCAGGGACTGGCTAACACAGAAATAGACGGACGGCGCAAGGCGCGCCGCACGGGACAGGTTCCGGCGATGGATCGGGTGGGATGAAGGCGCAAGACGCGCTGAGGGGATAGATCACGATGAGCAAGAAGACGGCTATCGGGAAAAGCACGCTTGGCTGGTCGCGGCTGCGGCGTCGGGCCAAGCGCTTCACGGCGCTGACCCTCAGCGCCGTGCTCGTCCTGCAGCCGGCGCTCGTTCACGCGCAGGCGGTGACGCCGGACGGCTCGGCGCCCGCGGCCAACCGCCCCGGCATCGGCGCGGCGCCGAATGGCGTGCCGCTGATCGACATCGTCGCGCCGAACAAGGCCGGGCTGTCGCACAACAAATACGACGCCTTCAATGTCGGCGAGCCGGGGCTGATCCTCAACAACCACGATCTCGAGATCGGCAATTCGAAGCTCGGCGGTGTGACCCCCGGCAACCCCAACCTCAAGGGCACAGGCCCGGCGGCCGTCATCCTCAACGAGGTGACCCGGCCGAACCGCAGCGCGCTCGACGGGCCGATCGAGGTGTTCGGCGGCCGCGCCGAGGTGGTGATCGCCAATCCGGCGGGAATCACCTGCAACGGCTGCGGCTTCATCAATACGCCGCGCGCCACCTTGACGACCGGCACGCCGGAGATCGGCGCCGACGGGCGGCTGAAGAGCCTGAACGTTACCGGCGGGGGAAATCTCATTCGGGCGGAAGGGCGGCAATTTCGCCGCCGCTCCCGGCGCCGTCGATCTCGTCGACATCGTCTCGCGCACGGTCAAGATCGACGGCCCCGTCCATGGCAAGGAATTGAGGCTCTCGGGCGGCGCCGGCAAGTTCGAATACGCCACCGGCAATTCAACGGCGACGGCGGCGAGCGGCACGCCGGAATACGTCATCGACGGCACGGCGTTCGGAGCGATGCAGGCCGACCGCATCAAGATCGTCGTCAACGAAAAAGGCGCGGGCGTGCGCATGCGCACCGACATGGCCGCCAATGTCGGCGAGCTGACCCTCTCGGCCGACGGCAAGATCTCGCTCAACAACGCCTCCGGCAAGACCGGCGTCACGATCAATGCGAAGGCGGGAGTCGAGGCGAAGAAGCTCACCTCGAAGAAGAAGGTGGATATTTCGGCCGCCGAGGGCATCGTCCTGCAGTCGATCGCTGCCGCCGAGGACATCGTGCTTGCCGGCGGTAGCGGGCTGATCAGCGTTTCCGAAGGGCTCGCCAGCCTCGGCGCCGTCGCCGTTGCTGCCACCGGCACGATTTCGACCGGCAGTGTCGACGCCGGCCGGAAGGCAACGCTGACGAGCACTTCGGGCGCAATCACGATCGCTGCGGCGGCAAAGAGCAGCGCTGACTTGATCCTGACCGCAACGTCCGGGGCAATCGCCGCCGGTTCGCTGGTCAGCGCCGGCCAGATCAGGCTGACGGCCGGCCGCGAGATCGGCATCAGTGGCGATCTCCTTGCCGCCGGCAATCTCACCGCGACGGGCGCGTCGATCCGCGCCGGTTCGGTGATCGCCGGCATCGATCTCGGCAAAAGCCAAGGTGGCACGCCGGTGCTCTCCGGCACGGCGGCGCTGACGCTGAAGGCCACCGCAGGCCCGGTCGAAGCGACGACGCTGCTCGCGGCAGGCAATCTTTCGGTCACTGCTGCCAGCCTCAAGGCTGCGAGCGTCACCAACCACGGCACGACAGTGATTGCGGCCGACACAGACATCGGTCAGCTTCTCGGCGCCAGCAGCGTCACGCTTTCCGGCCGCAATCACAAGATCACAACACTTGCTTCGGGCGTCGACTTTGCCGCGACGGAAGCAGCCAAAGGCGCGATCAAGCTCGGTTCGACAGGTGATCTCACCATCGCCGCGACCTCCGGCTCGGTTACAGCTGGCACGATCCTCTCGGCCGGTCGTTTCACCAGCGCCTCGGCAAACTTCACGGCGGACTCGGTTACCGGCCAGGACGATATCGCGCTCGTGGGCAGCGTCGATATCGACCAGCTTCTCAGCGGCCGTCATGTCGCGCTTTCGGGTGGCAAGGTTGAGGCTGGCACGGTGATCGCCGGCGTTGATCTTGCCAAAACCGCCACCAGGGGCGGCAACATCGTGCTCGGCACGGCCGGGAATCTGACGATCGACGCGAAGTCGGCGAGCGTCGATGCCGGTTCGCTGCTTTCGGCCGGCAATCTTTCCGTGAGCGGCTTCAGCCTTACCGCCGGCAGCGTCATGGGGCATGGCGCGATCACTATTGCCGCCGAGACGAAGGCCGGTCAGCTTCTCGGCGCGGGCAGCGTCACACTTTCCGGCCGCAGCCACAGCGTCGGCACCTTGGCCTCCGGCGTCGACTTCGCGGCAACGGAGGCAGCCAACGGTGCGATCAAGCTTGGCGCGGCTCGCGATCTGGTGATCACGGCGACCTCCGGCTCCGTCACAGCCGGAACGATCCTTTCTGCCGGAAAATTGACGGGCACGAGCGGCACCTTCACCGCGACCAGCGTTACGGGGCAGAGCGACATCGCGCTCACCGGCAACGTCGCGGTTTCCGGGGCGTTGCTTGGCGGCCGCCACGTCACGCTTTCGGGCGGAAAGGTCACGGCCGGCACGGTCATCGCCGGCATCGATCTCGCCAAGACCGCCGCTAATGGCGGCAATGCCGTGCTCGGCACGACAGGCAATCTCGTCATTAACGGCAGTTCGTTTGCGGTGGACGCCGGTTCGCTGCTTTCGGCCGGCAATCTTTCTGTCACGTCCGCGAATCTCAAGGCGGCGAGCGTCACCAGTCATGGCGCGGCGGCGATCACCGCCGACGCCGATGTCGGGCAGATCCTCGGGGCCGGCGCGGTCACGCTTGCCGGCCACAACCACACCGTTGGCACGCTTGCCTCGGGTGTGGATTTCGCCGCGACGCAAGCCGCAAAGGGCGCGATCAAACTCAAGTCGGCTGGAGACCTGGCCGTCACGGCATCCTCCGGCTCGGTTACCGCAGGAACGATCGTCTCTGCCGGAGCGATCGGTGCTACGACCGGAACCTTCACCGCGGCCAGCGTCACAGGTCATGGCGCCGTCACGCTCAATGGTACGACCAACGTTTCCGGCGCGCTGCTTGCCGGTGGCGATCTCTCAATTACAGGCGCGTCGATCAATGCCGGCACGCTCGTTTCCGGCGTCGATTTCGCCAGAACCGAAACCGCAGGCGGTGCGATCGTTCTCGGGGACGCCGGGACGATGACCCTGAAGGCCACTGCCGGGCCGATCGAGGCGGCGACCCTGCTTGCCGCCGGCAACCTGGCGGCGAGCTCCGCCAACCTCAAGGCCACCAATATCACCGGCCACGGCGACATTGCGCTCAACGGCAATGCCGAGATATCAGGGCAATTGCTCGGCGCTCGCCATGTCACGCTTTCGGGCAGCAGCATTCGCGCGGGAACGATCGTCTCCGGCCTCGACTTTGCGGCGACCCAGGCGGGCGGCGGCCCGATCAGGCTCGGTTCTAACGGCGACCTGACGATCACCGCGAGCTCCGGCACGGTTACCGCTGGCACGCTGCTTTCGGCCGGAAAGATCGGCGCCGATACCGGAACGTTCACCGCGGCCAGCGTCACAGGGCATGGCGCCGTCGCCATTGCCGGCACGACCAAGATTACTGGAGCGCTGCTTGCCGGTGGCGATCTCAGCATTACCGGCCAGTCGATCCGTGCCGGTACGCTAGTTTCCGGCGTCGACTTCGTCAGGACCGAGGCCGCCGGTTCGATCGTCGCCGGATCTTCCGGGACGATGACGCTCACAGCCACCGCGGGGCCGATCGAAGCGACGACGCTGCTTGCTGCCGGTAACCTGACAGCCAGCTCCGCCAACTTCAACGCCGCCAATGTCACCGGCCACGGCGACATTGCGCTCAACGGCAATGCCGAGATATCAGGGCAGTTGCTCGGCGGCCGCCACGTCACCTTTGCCGGCAAGAGCATCACCCTCGCCAACGTTGCTTCCGGTGTCGATTTCGCTGCAACGCAAAGCGCCCGGGGTGCGATCAAGCTCGGTTCGACAGGTGACCTCACCATCACCGCGACCTCCGGCTCGGTCATAGCCGGAACGATCCTTTCTGCCGGAAAATTGACGGGCACGACCGGCACCTTCACCGCCGGCAACGTCAGCAGCCACGGCGCGGCCTCGATCGCCGGCGACACCACAATTTCCGGCGCATTGCTTGCCGCCGTTAACGTCAACATTACCGGCCAATCGATCAATGCCGACACGCTCGTTTCCGGCGTCGATTTCGCCAAAACCGAGGCGGCCGGCAGTGTGGTCCTCGGTTCCGGCGGGGCGATGACGCTGAAGGCCACCGCCGGCAATGTCACGGCCCGGCAATTGCTGTCGGCCGGCAATCTCGGCGCCACCGCGAGCGGCGACATAACCGCCAACGCCGTCGGCCACGGCGCACTGGCGCTCAACGCTGGCAACACGATCACGCTGTCCGGCCAGTCGCTTTCCGGCACGGCGATGACCCTCAAGGGCCGGTCGATCACCGCCGGCACCCTCGTCTCTGGCGTCGACTTCACAGCAACTTCAGGCAGCGGCAGTCTCCTCGTCCGCAACGACGGGGCCGGAACGATGACGCTCAGCGCCACCGCCGGAGCGATCGAGGCCTCAAGCCTGGTCTCGGGCGGCGATCTTTCCGCCTCCACCAGCAGCGACATCGGCTATGGCAGCCTGCAGAGCTTCGCCGATGCGGCGCTGACGGCCACCACCGGCACGATCAGCCTCGACAAGACCACGGCCGCCCGCGGCGACATCGCGGTCCGGGCGACGAGCGTCGATCTCAGCAACAACCGCGGCCGCATCGCCACGTCAGGCACGCTTGCGATCATCGCCAACAGCGCCGATTTCTCTGGCAGCCGCTATGCCTTCGGCGGCCTCGATCTCGACCTTTCCGGCTCGGCCGATCTCACCGGCGCGACGCTCGCGGCGATCACGAACTCCAGCGCCGGCGGCTCGGGTGACATCGCCATCAAGGCCCGGACGATCGATACCAATGCCGCTACGGCGCTGCTCGCCGGCAACGACCTGATGCTCGATCTCGCCACGCTCGCCAATGCCGGCCAGCTTGCGGCCGGCCGCGACCTGGCGCTCAACGTCGCCGGCGGGCTCACGAACGGTCCGACCGGGCTTCTTTACGCCGGCAACGATCTCGGCCTGTTTTCTACGACGCTCACCAACGACCAGGGCGCCATCCTCGCCGGCAACGATCTCGTCATGGCCCGCAATGCCACAGGTGCCCGCAACAGCGGCATCACCAACATCTCCGGCCTGATCGAGGTCGGCGGCGACGCTTCGATCGCGACCGCCAAGCTGATCAACCGCCGCACGGCAAACCCGAGTTTTACGGCAAACGTGCTCGTCTCCTCCGGCCCGGTCGCCGGCTTTGAGCTCAATCCTGACGTCGCCGGCCTGCCCTTCGCCCATCTCCTCACCGACGACTACGATCCCCGCGAACTCTATGACGGTTACGGCGGCCAGCTGTGGGCCGACTACGAGCCGCATCTGTGGAGCGGGGCGGTACTCGCCGACGGCGGCTCCTACCGCGCCTGGACGTGGACCTCGGCGGAGGGACCGAGCGAGGCCGGCCCGATCTACAACTGGATCTATGCGCGCGTGCCGAAGGACGCCGACGGCAATCCGGTGCTCGATCCGAACAACCCGTCGCGTTACTTCATCGTCCAGCAGATCCATCATGGCGGTACCGACACCAGTACCACCTACAGCTGGGACGGCACCGCGAATATCGCCCAGACGGTCCACCAGGACCGGCTCGATGACGCCGGCGGACCTCAGGCGCTGATCCGCGCCGGCGGCAAACTGGCGATCGACGCCACGACGCTTACCAATTCCTACAGCGCCATCGAGACACGCGGCGACATGGAGCTTCGCGGCGACCGGCTCGTTAACGAAGGGCTGGTGCTGACCCGCACGACGACAACCGAATGCCATGCGCGCGGCGCCTGCGAATATTACGACGCCGACGGCAACCGCGATCCGTCGAAGGACATCGCCAATGGCACCGCCATCATCTCGAAGATCAAGGCGATCGGATCCGAAGGCGGCACCATCCGCGCCGGCGGCGCGCTCGGCATTGGCTATGGCGCGATCGACAACCGCGCGGCGGAAGGCTCTGTTGCCGGCGGCGTGGCGGTCGCGCCGGAAGGCTCCTCGGCCGATCCGCTGGCAGCACTTGCCGGACTGACGGCAGGGGCCGCGCTCTTCACCCCGAACGCCGCGCTTCAGACGATCGCGGCGGCCGGCGGGCTTACCGCCGGCGGAAATCCCGAGGCCGCGCCCGGGGCGACCGTTTCCGGGACCGCCCCGGTCGCTGGCGGCAATGGCACCGTCTCCGGCAGCGGTCCGGTTTCGGGCGGCAACGGCACCGTCTCCGGCAGTGGCCCGGTCGCTGGCGGGAACGGCACCGTCACGCCGCAGCAGCGGCTCGACGGCGAGGCGCTCGCCGCGCGCAGCAAGCCGCAATCGGGCGGCTTCGGCGGCACCGTGCCCGGCCAGGTGTTCCTGTTCGAACCCCGCGCCCAATTCCTCGACGTGGGCAAGTTCTACGGCTCGGGCTATTTCATCGACAGGATCGGCTACAAACCCGACTGGCAGGTGCCGTTCCTCGGCGACGCCTATTTCGAGAACAGGCTGATCGAGCAGCAGTTGCGCCAGGCGACCGGCTACGGCCTCGGCCAGAACGCCATCCTGCCCGGAGCCGACGCGGTTGCCGAGATGAAGGCGCTGCTCGACCGTGGCGCCGACTATGCCAAGGCGCACGGGCTGACGATCGGCCAGAAGCTGACACCGCAACAGATCGCCGCGCTCGACGCCTCGATCGTGCTCTACGAGACGGTTGTCGTCGACGGCGTCAAGGTGCTGGCGCCGGTGCTCTATCTGGCGAGCGCCGACAAGGCGAAGCTGACGGCGGCCGGCGCGCTGATCGCCGGAAACTCGGTGCGCGTCGAGGCTGGAAGCTTGAACAATTCCGGCGCCTTCGCCTCGGCCGGTGATCTCCTGATCCAGGCGAACGAGATCAAGACCACCGGCGGCGGCTTTCTCGCCGGCGGCAACCTTGAGCTTGCCGCCGGCAATCTGACGCTGACGGCGCAGACGCTCGACATCGGCGGCCAGACGATGGTCAACCCGACCGCGGCCGTGGTCGCCGGCGGCAATGCCGTGCTCTCCGCGACGCACGCGCTGACGCTTCAGGGCGCCCGTGTCGAGGCCGGCGGCAACGCCGCGCTTCTCGGCAAGGGCGTCACCCTCGACGTCGTCAAGGTGGAAAACAACGGCCAGCAGAATGCCACCGGCGCCTCCGTCAATGCTGGCGGCAACGTGCTGATCCATGCCGAGACCGACATCACGCTGATCGGTAGCGCGGCACGCGGCGGCGGCGATCTGCAGGTGAGCGCCGAAAGCGGCTCAGTCAGCCTCGTCACTGCCGACGTCGCGCGCAAGACCGACGACGGCTACAGGAAGACGGTGGCGACGGAGCAGCAGGGTTCGCAGCTCGTCTCCGGCGGTTCGACTGCGGTCAAGGCGGGCGACGACATCCTGATCTCCGGTTCCGACATCCGCGCCGGCGCCGATGTCGCGCTTTCGGCCGGCGACGACATCGCCATCACCACTGCCGAGGAGCAGAGAAACCAGAAGTTCGGCGACCACCGCGCCAGCGCCACGACGCATGAAGGCTCGGCGATCGAGGCGGGTGGCTCCGTCGGCGTCGTCGCCGGAACCAAAGCTGGTCAGAATGAGGGCGGCCAGGATGGCGACCTCGCCGTCATCGGCAGCAACATCAGCGCCGGCGAGACGGTCGGGCTGACCGCCTCCGGCGGTGTCACCATCGCCGAAGCGCAGGACAGCGCGACGCTCGACACCCGCTATTCCAGCAAGAGCGGCGGCCTGTTCAAGAAGAAGACCTCGGGGACCGGCTATCTGGAAACCACGACCAGCGTCGGCTCGTTGATCTCGGGCGACGGCGGCGTCGCGATCGCCTCGGACGGCGACACGGTGATCTCTGCCTCGTCGGTGACCGCCGGAACGGCCGAGCGCAGCGCCGACATCGCCATCGACGCAGGCGGCAACCTGGCGATCGCTTCCGGCAAGGACACCACCGAGGTCCACGACCGCTCGAAGACCAAAGGCTTCCTGAAGAAGGGCAGCACCAGCTACGACAGCTACGACGAAACGACGGTGGCCTCCGAACTTTCCGCCTCCGGCAATGTCAGCCTCAACGCCGACGGCGCCGTCGCGATCTCCGGCTCGGATGTCGCGGCCGGCGAGTCGATCGCGATCGAGGGCGACAGCGTTTCGATCCTCGGCGCGGCGGAGGAGCATGAAGTCGATTCCGAAAAGAAAAAGTCCGGCCTGTTCGCCGGCTCCGGCGACGGCTTCATCTCGCTCTGGGGCAAGGAAGGCAAGGCGAGCGAGCAGTCGGCAACTGTGAACGTCGGCTCAAGCCTTTCGGCCGGCGACAATGTGACGATCACCGCCCGCGACAGCGACGTCAACATCGTCGGCTCCGGCATCGCCGCCGGCAACGACATCGCGCTCGACGCGGCGCGCGACGTCAACATCCTGCCCGGCAAGGAGAGCTTCGCGTCGGAGGAGTCGGAGAAGCGCTCCGGCTTCGGCATCGCCTATTCCTCCGGCAACGGCTCGGCCTCGATCGGCATCGGCTACGGCAAGGCGAAGGACGAGGTTTCGCAATCCGCCTCGACCAATGCCGTCTCGACATTGTCGGCCGGCAACGACATCGTGATCAGCGCCGGCCGCGACGCCAACCTGCAAGCCGCGAAGGTCGAGGCCGAACGCGACGTGGCGATCACAGCCGCGCGTGACGTCAACCTCTTGTCGGCCCAGGACGTCAGCAACTACAAGGAAGTGCACGAACAGCTGTTCGCCGGCGTCACGCTGTCGGTATCGACCTCGCTGGTCAGCGCCGCCGACAGCGTCGGCAACCTGGCCGAAAAGGTCGGCAACATTTCCGACGGCTACTCGGCCGCCAACGCCGCCTTCGCGTCGCTCAAGGCCTATGACGCGCTTGACAACATCGTCAGGGGCAACATCGTTTCCGGTTCGCTCACCGTCGGCTTCAACTATTCGAAGGACACGGTGAGCGGAACGAGCAGCGTGCCGGTGACGACCGATATCCGCGCCGGCCGGTCGGTGACGATCGAGGCGACGTCCGGCGACATCACCGGCCACGGCGTGCAGATCGCCGCCGGCTACGACGAATACGGCCTACCGGTCGCAAGCGGCGACGACAAGGCCGGGGACATCAGTCTCAAGGCCGGCAACGACATCGTGCTGAAGAGCGCCGAGGCGAGCAAAAGTTCCTCGTCGAAGAGCGTTTCGGGCGGCGCCGATTTCGGTATCGGCGGCGGCATCGGCCTCACCAGCAGCGGCTTCGGCCTCACCGGCGGCGCCCATGCCGGCTATGGCAAGTCGAAAGGCGACGGCACCACCCAGGTCAACAGCCATATCACCGGCACGGGCGACATCACCATCCAGTCAGGCAACGACACGACACTTGCAGGCGCCCTCGTCTCCGGCGAGACGGTCAAAGCCGAGGTCGACGGCGATCTCACCATCGTCTCGGTGCCCGATAGCGGCGAGGTCAGCGACAAGTCCGTCTCCGGCGGCCTCAGCCTCGGCGGGTCCGGTATCTCCGGCATTCAGGCCGGCGGCGGCTCCGGCTCCGGCTCGACCAACTGGATCGAGGAACAGTCGGGACTGGTGTCTCAAGGCAAGATGGACGTCACCGTCGGCGGAAACACCCATCTCGGCGCAGGCAAGATCGTCTCGGAGAGTGGCGAGCTGACGCTCGAAACTGAAACGCTGACCTACGAGGATTTCGAGGGGCACAAAGAGTACGAGGGCTTCAACGCCGATCTCGGTCTCGATCTCACCGGCGGCAAGGGCACGGCCACCGACCCGGTCGGCAACTCGACGCTCGAAGGCTCGTACAGGCTCGACGACACCCGCCAGACGGTGCGGGCGACGGTTGGGCCGGGCGAGATCACCATCCGCGACGAGCAGAAGCAGGCGGCGCTGGAGAAGGACGGTGCCACCGCACCGCTCGACGAGCTCAACCGCGATCCCGACAAGGCCTACGAGATCACCAGGGACAAGCATGTCGAGGTCGAGTTCTATCTGTCGACCAACAGCCTCAACGCCCTCGGCGAGGGGCTGAAGGACATGGCGGCGCCGGGCGGCTTCATCGACAGGTATCTCCTCGGCCGCGAGCTGACGGTCGAGGAAACGGCCCAGGTCAAGGCCGGAGTCGAGGCGCTCGCCAATGGCGGCTCCTTCGCCGGCTGTGGTCAGAAGCAAGGCTTCAACCTGTTCAACTGGATCGTCACGCCGGCCTATGCCTACGAAACCGAGTGCACCATCCGCCAGGCGGATGGCAGCTTCATCAAGCTTGGCATCAAGACCTACGAGGAATGCCAGGACGCGATCTATGCCTACCTGAATTCGCTGTCGTACGACGAACGCGTGGCGGTCCTGAAATCTGCCGGTTTTGCCAGCGGCGCCGGGCTTGGAGGCGAAACATCAATCGGCGAGAGCGTCTTGCTCTCGAACTACCTCTTCACGGCTATCGATAAGCTGGATGGTCAACCGCGAGGCGAGAATTTCCTGGCTTTCCTAAGCGGTGTCAGCGAAGGCCAGGAGTTTCTGATTGGAATCGGCCCGAAGAACCGCGCGATCTGGAGCGATCCGACGCTGTCGCTTGCCGAAAAGATGGCAGCCTCCGAGGAGATCGGCCTCGATTCGAATGTTATCGTCGCGATGGCGATCCTATCGGGCGTGGCGAAAACGTCGGGTCTCGTAACTTCCGCCAAGTTTGGAGATAGCGCAAAGCTGCAGGATCACTATGTGCGCCACGGAGGTGATTTTGGAGCGCGGAGCGAGCTCGAATACCAGGCGCAGGCCAGTAGATTTCTGGTTGGTTCGAAACCTAGCGGAACTCTTGAGAAGATAAGGGCAAACGGTGATGTTGTCCGCTACAACCCTGCTACAGATGAGTTTGGCGTGATTTCAAGCGCTGGGGTCATTCGCACCTATTATAAGCCGGACCCTGCGGTGCACGGGAAGGGAACAAACCTGGATTACTTCAATGGTCAGTAAATTAGCCTTCCCATGCCCTGTTTGTGGCTATCCTCATTTAGATGAACCTCCCTATGACTCCACGGGATGCCCCACCTACAACATTTGCCCGTGCTGCGGAACAGAGTTCGGCTATGACGACGCGAGTGTGTCGCACAATGTCCTGCGAAGTCAGTGGATCAATAGAGGAATGACTTGGTGGAGCAAACATGTTGATCCGCCAAAGGATTGGGATCCCAATACACAGTTAAGTGACGCCGGTTTGACCGAGAAAAAATAAAAAATACTATAAGCTGTCCGTCGGCATTGAGGTACGAGCGATGATGAAAGGGCGTGGCAGGCGACAGGTACTCGAAGAGTTCAAGAAAAAGTTGTTTGGATCAAGTTCTCAACAATCCGGCATCACTGGCCTGATCGTAACCGTTTCGAGGGCGCGCGCCTACAGGGGCAATCGAGTAACGGGAAAGATCGACTACGAGACGCAGGACTTCAAGGTCAAATGGGTGATGAAACCATGATTGTTCAATATACCCGTGAACAAGGATATGAGGGCGAAATAGACCCAAGTTTTACTCTAGGGTCAGAATACCTGGTTCACGGTATTAGTTTCAGCCCTGATGGACGGCCTGCAATGATCGGCGTTCAGAGGGATTCAGATCGCTATCCTGTCTTAGTCGAGCTTGAGTATTTTGATGTGATCAATCCGACTGTTCCGCCAGATTGGTGTTTCTTCGACTTGGGGGGGGGATATTATCGCCTGGAGCCATGCGGGTTCGGAGGTGACTTCTGGCAAGACTTTCACGACGGGGATAGAGCCGCCGAGGCATCTTTTGCAGAGACGATTTCCAAGCTAAATGCCTATCACGAGATTTGAAGTGTCGCCATCTATGGCTTCCTCAACGGCTTGAGCGCCGCCGAGTGGGTCAGGATCCTGCTCTGTCGGGGAAGCAGCGAAAAAACGCGCTCTTCGCCGAATCCCTTGAGCCGCAACGCTGGGCGATCTGGAACGATGCCTCGCTTACGTGGGACGCGAAGTCCGATGCGTTGGAAAAGACCGGCCTCGACATAAACACCATCATCGCGATGGGGATTCCGGGCGGAGTGGCGAAGAATGGGGCGCTTTGGTCGAGCACAATCGATGTGCCGAACTCTGCGATCGGCGTCCGCGGTCGCGCAGGCCCTGCACGTCGAGCGGTGTCGCCGGGAATCCAGATGCGCGGGAACAGGTGGACGTTGCCATCGTCGTCGTCGACCGCCATGACCAGCGCTGACAGGTCGGTGCGGGCCGACAGGTCGAGCCCGCCATAGACCGGCCTGCCATCGTAGAGCAGCCCGTCGCAAAGCGGCCTGTTGCCAGGCCGGCCCCTTGCATCGGTGAAGCGCTCTTTCGCTTACTTGCAGGCCTCGATCTGCTTCAGAGCAGCCGAAATGCCGGACAGTGAGTAGGAGTAAGAGGTTTCCGTACCGCGACGCGATTTCGCGTTGACCGACATGGCCTTGCCGGATTTCATCGCCGCCACCAGCGCCGGCTCTTCGGCGGCATTTTCCACCCAGGCGGAATTGCCCTTGGTGAACATGACGAAGGTCCGGCCGTCGACCACAACGTTCACCTTGGAATTGTCCTGCAGCGGATACCCCATCATCGCCTGCGGCTCATAGCTGATGTTCTGCCCCGGACGCTGCGAAACGAGGAAGAAGATATCGCCGTGATCGACACTGGCCGGGCTCTTTTCCTTCGGCACCGAGAGCACATAGCAGACCTTACCGTTGCCAGCTTGGTAAGAATAGGCGCCCCAGGCGTTGAACTGCTGGATTCGCGTCGGAGATTGAGCGAAAGCCACGCCGGATGCAGCCATTATAAGTGCGAGTGCAGATGCGATCTTTCTTACAAACATGAGTCCCTGCCGCTTGTCTTGCTTACGGTCGCCCGGTACCGCGTCGGTGGGCAACGCATAGTCACGATTTAAGTTTATTTTGACTTAATCCGGGTTACCAAACCGTCAACGATTCGGGAAAGCCGCCCCATTTTGCGCCCTGAAGGCCGGTCATGCGGCACCGAACCCCCTCTTCGATGCGCCTCGAGGTCCATTCGCACGCGGATTGCCGGTCCGGTCGACGTCGATATTGGAGAGCCGCCCCTTGCCTCACTCTATGTCACAAAGAATCGGGCAAGAGTTTGACTTTCCGGGCGGGATTGCGGCAAGACGGCCATAGCAGCCCGCGTTCTGTCAGCACGCAAAGCTCCCGGCAGCGGGGGCAGTCTCACTTGTCGGCGCTGTCTCGCATCACTTCGTCGGCCTTCTGATAATGCCGTTCCTTGATCTGGCCGCTGATTGCGGCAAAAGCGGCAGTCAAAACGGCGATATCGTCGGAGAAGCCGATCATGGCGAGCATGTCGGGCACGAAATCGATCGGCAGGACGAAATAGGCAAGTGCCGCCAGCAGTATGCCGCGCGTGCGCGTCGGCGTCGCCGGGTCCACGGCGCAATAATAGGCGGCGACGAGGTCGCGGCTGAAGGGAATCTGCCGGGCCGCGCGGCGGAAAGTCGGCCAGAACCGTCGGCGCACCTTGTGTTCTCTGCGCTCCTGTTCGGATTCCTCGCCGGGGAGGAGAATTTCACCGATCTTGATATCGTCCATCGCGTCGATTCCGGTCGTTCAAGGTGCCGCAGGGATTTGCGCGCCACACGCGGGCTACCGCAGCCTGATATGGGAATGGCGGCCCCTATTTCAAATGGTCGGGCATGCGGCACTTATTTCATATGGTCGGGCATGCGGCCCTCGGCCGCCTGGTCCATCTTTGCCGCCAATTTGAAATCGAGCTCGGTCAGCCCTTCCGCGTCGTGGGTCGAGAGCGTCACGTCCACCCTGTTGTAGACGTTGAACCATTCCGGATGATGATTGAGCTTTTCGGCGGCGAAAGCGCATTGAGTCATGAAAGAGAAGGCCTCGGCGAAAGTCTTGAACCGGAAGGCCTTCCATATCGAGCCGCCGTCCTCGGCAAGGACCCAGCCTTCCATCTTGTGCAACTGCTCGGCGATGGCCGCCGCGTCCAACTTTTCCGGCCGCATGCTGTTCCTCCTTGCTGCATCCTGTGCTTAACAACGAACTTGCCCGCGACAATGTTCACGCGCAATCCCGCCGCAACGCCGGCAAGGCTAACTGGATACCATGAAACCGGTCGGAATTCTTTTCGTTTGTCTCGGCAATATCTGCCGCTCGCCTTTGGCGGAGGGCATCATGCGCGACATCGCCAAGCGCCGGAGCCATGCCGCCTCGATCTCGGTCGATTCCGCCGGCATAGGCGGCTGGCATGTCGGCGCCCCGCCGGACCGGCGGTCGATCGCGGTCGCAAAGGCGCACGGCATCGACCTGACCGGCTTGCGCGGCCGCAAGATCGCCGCCGCGGATTTTACCGCTTTCGACCTCATCCTCTGTATGGACAAAAGCAATCTGCGGGATTTGCGCCTGCTGGCGCCGGCCGCGACGGCGCACAAGGTGCATCTCTTCCAGACCTTTGCCGCGGGACGGGACGAGGACGTTCCGGATCCCTATTATGAGCCGGCGGAAGCCTTCGAAGCGCTTTACCAGACGCTCGAAGCGGGATGCTCCTCGTTGCTCGCGAGGTTCGAACGCTCTTCGTGAAGCGGGAAGACCTCTTCGGTGAGATACGGGCCGCCGCCGACCGAATCGCGTGACGACAGGAGCACGAAACGGGAAACGGTAAAGGGAGCGGTGACGAAATTGCCGCGTCCGGAGAGATATTCGACGACGTCCTCGACGCGCGAGGAGCGCAGGCGTGCCAGCGTCACATGCGGGGTGAATTTCCGCGGATCCGGGGACAGGCCGATACGCTGGCAGATGCGCTCGATTTCCGCCTGCAGGGCGAACATTTCGGGAGTGTTGCTGACGCCCGCCCAGACGGAATGCGGCTTCTTGGAGCCGAAGGCGCCGGTTCCCGACAGCTGCAGCTGGAATTCGGGCCGTTCGATACGATCAAGTCTGTCTATGATCTCGTCGGCGGTACGCCAGTCGACGTCGCCTATGAAGCGGAGCGTGATGTGATAGTTCTCCACATCGATCCAGCGAGCTCCGGGAAGACCTCCGCGCAGCAGAGAAAGACTCATTGCTGCATTGCGCGGAATTTCGAGGGCGGTGAATAGTCTCGGCATGGCGAGCTCCCCGAATCTCTTGTGCGATGCTTCAGCGAATCACGCATCGCACCTGCACGCAACCATTATTTGTCCCGTCGGAACGTTAACTTTCTCTTAACTGTGGATGTCCGCCAGGCGCGGTGTCACTCTCCTTCCTGAAGTGAGCGGACGAAGGCTTCGGCGGTTGGCAGGAAACGCTCGACCATGACGCCGATACCGTCGCCGTTCGGGTGCATTCCGTCCTCGAGCTTCAGTCTCGCCTCGGTGACGATGCCGTCGAGGAAGAACGGATAGAAAACGGTCTCATGCGCCTTGGCGAGCTCGGGATAGATGGGATTGAAGCGCTCGGCATATTCCGGCCCCATGTTCGGCGGCGCCATCATCCCCGCGAGCAAAACGGCAATACCGCGTTGCTTGAGCCGCACGACCATCGCTTCGAGGTTCTTGCGCGTTTCCTCCGGCGGAATGCCGCGCAGCGCGTCATTGGCGCCGAGTTCGAGGATGACGCCGTCGGTTCCGTCCGGGACCGACCAGTCGATACGGGCGAGGCCGCCGGAGGTCGTGTCGCCCGAAACGCCGGCATTGGCGATCGTGACGTCGATCCCTTTGTCCTTCAGCGCCTTTTCGAGGCGGGCGGGGAAGGCATCTTCTGGGGGAAGCTGATAGCCAGCCATCAGGCTGTCGCCGAAGCCGACGAGGTTCACGGGCTCGGCGCGAGCCGCCGCCGATAACACAATTGTCATTGTCAGGCCGAATAAAAAGGGCAGAAAGTCTTTCAATGCCATCGGTTCGTTCCTAAATCGGCGGGCAATTGTTTCGTGATCCGTATCAGTTTTCATATAGGGCTCTTTCGCGTGGCAAAAACCATCATCGAGTTGAAAAATGCGGATCTGACGCTGGGCGAGGCCGCGGCATCCGTGCATGTGCTGAAGGGTGTGAGCCTCGCGATCAAGGCCGGCGAATCGGTCGGCATCGTCGGCCCCTCGGGTTCGGGAAAATCGACGCTGCTCATGGTCATGGCCGGGCTGGAGCAGCTCGATCGCGGCGAAATCATCATTGACGGTACGGCCCTCCACGGCCTCAGCGAGGATGCCGTCGCAGATTTCCGGGGCCGCAATATCGGCATCGTCTTCCAATCCTTTCATCTCATCCCCAACATGACCGCGCTCGAGAACGTCGCGGTGCCGCTCGAGCTTGCGAATGTCCGCAATGCGTTCGACATCGCACGCAAGGAGCTGATCGCGGTCGGGCTCGGGGAACGCCTGACGCATTACCCCGGACAGCTTTCCGGCGGCGAGCAGCAGCGCGTGGCGATCGCCCGGGCGCTCGCACCCTCTCCGAAGCTCCTGATCGCCGACGAGCCGACGGGCAATCTCGACGCCGAAACCGGGCGGCAGATCGCCGACCTCCTCTTCGCCGAACAGCGCGAGCGCGGCATGACTCTGGTTCTCGTCACGCATGATGCGGCGCTCGCCGGGCGCTGCGACAGGCAGGTGCGCGTCCGCTCGGGTGAAGTCGTCTCCGAGGCGGAAAGGCTTTCGGCGTCGGCCCGGCAGGGAGCCGTGTCCGCATGAGCGCGGCAGTTGCCGCCCGGCGGCTTCGCCCCATGCTTGCCCTGCGTCTGGCGCTTAGGGAAATGCGCGGAGGCCTGCGGGGTTTTTATATTTTTCTCGCCTGCATCGCCCTTGGCACGGCCGCGATCGCCGGCGTCAACTCGCTGTCGCAGTCGATCAGCGGAACGATCGCCTCCCAAGGCCAGGAACTGCTCGCAGCCGACATCCGCTTCGAGCTCAACAATCGGGTGGCAAGTGCGGACGAACGCGCCTTCCTCCAAGGCCTCGGCGATGTTTCGGTGTCTGCGGGTCTGCGCTCCATGGCGCGGCTCCCGGACGGCTCCAACCAGGCGCTGGTGGAGCTCAAGGCCGTGGACGGAGCCTATCCGCTCTACGGCAAGTTCGAAAGCGAGCCGGCAAGGCCGCTCGCTGAATTGCTGGCGAAAGACGGGGAGGTATTCGGCGCAGTCGCTGCGCCGTTGCTCCTCGATCGCCTCGGTATCTCGCCGGGCGCGGAACTTCTCATCGGCAATGCGCGGGTCCGGATCAGCGCCACGCTGGTAAGCGAGCCCGATGCGCTTTCCGACGGCTTCGGTTTCGCGCCGCGGCTGATGATTTCCTCCGACGCACTTGCCGCTGCGGGGCTTGTGCAGACCGGCAGCCTCGTCGAACACACCTACAAGGTCCGCCTGGCCGATCCCGCAGACGTGCCGCTCATTCGCGTGCAGGCGGAGACGCGCTTTCCCTCCGCCGGCTGGTCCATTCGCACCAGCGGCAATGCCGCGCCGTCGCTCAACGCAAACATCACCCGTTTCTCCCAGTTCCTGACGCTCGTCGGGCTCACGGCACTGATCGTCGGCGGCGTCGGGGTCGCCAATGCCGTGCGTTCCTATCTCGACGGCAAACGCAGCGTCATCGCCACTTTCAAATGCCTCGGCGCTCCGGCATCGCTGGTCGCGGTGATCTATCTTGCGCAGATCCTGATGATCGCCCTCTTCGGCATCGCGATCGGCCTCGTACTCGGCGCTCTCATCCCTTTCGTGGCGGCACAGTTCCTCGCCGGCGTGCTGCCGGTCTCCACCGCATTCGAGCTCTATCCCTCCGCCTTGGGCCTTGCCGCGCTTTTCGGCCTCCTGACCGCGCTGACCTTCGCCATACTGCCGCTCGGGCGGGCGCGCCGGGTGCCGGCGACCGCGCTTTTCCGGCAGCAGGGTTTCGAACCGACGGGCTTTCCTGCCCTGCCCTATCTTGCCGGAGCCTTCGTCTGCCTGGCGGCACTTGCCGGGCTCGCGGTCTGGACCGCCTATGACCGTTACGTTTCGCTGATCTTCCTTGGCGCGATCGCCTTTGCCTTCATCGTGCTGCGCGGCGTTTCGCTCGTCATATCCTGGCTCGCGCGGCGCAGCCCGCGCGTCCACTCGCCGGCGCTGAGATTGGCGATCGGCAACATACACCGGCCAGGTGCGCTGACGCCGTCGGTGGTGCTCTCGCTCGGCCTTGGCCTCGCCCTCCTGGTGACGCTGGCGCTGATCGACGGCAATCTGCGGCGCGAGCTCACCGGCGACATGGCAGAACGCGCTCCCAACTTCTTCTTCGTCGACATCCAGAGCAACGAAATCGAAGGCTTCCGCGCCCTGCTCGCGGGAGCGATGCCGGAAGGCAAGATCATCGAAGTGCCTATGCTGCGCGGGCGCATCGTCGCGCTCAACGGCGAGGATGTGAACAGGCGCAACGTTCCTCCCGGCGGTCAATGGGTGCTGCGCGGCGACCGCGGCATCACCTATGCCAGGAACAGGCCCGAAAACTCGAAACTCACCGAAGGCAGCTGGTGGCCGGAAGACTATGGCGGCGAGCCGCTCGTCTCCTTTTCGGCGGAGGAGGCCCGCGAACTGGGTCTGAAACTCGGCGACACGGTGACCGTCAACGTGCTCGGCCGCAACGTCACCGCCCGAATCGCGAATTTCCGCGAGGTCGAGTGGGAATCGCTGTCGATCAATTTCGTCATGGTCTTCTCGCCGAACACCTTCGCCGGCGCACCGCATGCATGGCTCGCGACCATCATCGATCCCGGCGCCTCGGCTGCGGAAGAGGCATCGGTCCTGAAAGCGGTGACGAATGCCTATCCGACGATCACCAGCGTGCGGGTGAAGGACGCGCTCGACATCGTCAACACGCTGCTCGGGCAGCTCGCAACGGCGGTGCGCGCCGCCGCGGCGGTGGCGCTGGTCGCGTCCATCCTCGTGCTTGCCGGCGCTCTTGCCGCCGGCAACCGCGCCCGCATCCATGATGCCGTTGTCCTGAAGACACTCGGCGCCACGCGGGCCACGCTGATCCGTGCCTTCAGCTACGAATACGTCATCCTCGGTCTGGCAACCGCCGCCTTCGCGCTCTTCGCCGGCGGCGTTTCGGCCTGGTTCGTCGTCAGCCGCATCATGACCCTGCCTTCGAGCTTCCTGCCCGACGTCGCCGTCGCGACGATCGTCCTCGCGCTGGTCGTAACGGTCGGGATCGGCCTCGCCGGCACCTGGCGCGTCCTCGGACAAAAAGCCGCTCCGGTGCTGCGGGAACTCTGAGCCTGTCCACCCAGCCGCGCTTTCGGCGATAACGGCCGAATTAACCGTAAATCACTCTAGTTTGATGGTTCCGTGGCCTTGCTTTGTCCGATTCCAAGCGCTTCGGCCCTTGTGCATGACGGCGTTCACCATCATATTTGTCCACAGGCATGCTGGAGCCCCGCAGCGGCGCCTGGGCGCGCAAAGGAACGACAAGGTTCGCCGCCCGACACCGTAACTTCAACCGGGGCTTAAAAGAGGAAACAATGGCTGATCTGAGAAACTACCAAACCCGAATGTCGCCCGCCGGCGCTCAGGCGGGTGCCGTGATCGACGAAGGCCTTCGCGCATATATGCTGAAGGTCTACAATTTGATGGCCCTCGGCCTGGCGATTACCGGCGTGGCAGCTTACGGAACCTATGCGCTTGCCACCTCTAATCCGGCATTCGCCCAGCTTATCTACGCTTCGCCCCTGAAGTGGGTCGTGATGCTGGCGCCGCTTGCGCTGGTGTTCTTCATGAGCTTCCGCATCAATTCCATGAGCGTTTCCGCCGCGCAGACGACCTTCTGGGTCTATGCGGCGCTGATGGGCCTGTCGCTCTCGTCGATCTTTCTGGTCTTCACCGGCCAGAGCATCGTGCAGACGTTCTTCGTGACCGCAGCTTCGTTCGGCGCCCTGTCGCTTTACGGCTATACGACGAAAAAGGACCTCTCCGGTCTCGGCTCGTTCCTGATCATGGGCCTCTTCGGCGTGATCATCGCATCCGTCGTCAACATCTTCCTTGCCTCTTCGGCACTCGGCTTCGCGATCTCGGTGATCGGCGTGCTCATCTTCGCCGGCCTCACCGCCTACGACACGCAGAAGCTCAAGGAAATGTACTTTGAAGGCGACGACGCGCTGGTCGCCGGCCGCAAGGCCATCATGGGCGCGCTGACGCTTTACCTCGATTTCATCAACTTGTTCATGTTCATGCTGCAGTTCCTTGGCAACAGGAACGAGTAGTAGCGAACCGGTTCGACGGAAAAGGCGGCTTCGGCCGCCTTTTTTGTTGCCTGACGGCGGTCTTGATCGATCCGGCGCATCCATGCGAGACAGTGCCCAACAGCCACTACAGGTCAAATCTCCATGACTGCCACGCTCCGCGACGCCGTTGCTGCCGATCTCCCCTCGATCACCGAAATCTATCGCGAGTCCGTCTTGAACGGGGTGGCGACCTATGAGGAAACGCCGCCTTCCGAGGCCGAAATGGCGCTCCGCTTTTCCACGATCACCGGTAACGGCTACCCCTATGTGGCCGCCGTGGACGAGCGCGGTGCGGTCGTCGGCTATGCCTATGCCTCCGCCTTCCGCAACCGCACCGCCTATCGGTTCCTGGTGGAGGATTCGATCTATCTTTCGCCGGAAGCGCGGGGCAAGGGCATCGGCAAGGCGCTGCTTTCCGAACTGATCGGGCGCTGCACGGCCCTCGGCTTCCGTCAGATGATCGCAGTCATCGGCGGAGCGCACCCCTCGTCGATCGCTCTGCACCGGGCGCTCGGCTTCGAGCCGCGGGGGCTGATGACGGCCACCGGTTTCAAGCATGGCCGCTGGCTGGATACGGCCTTCATGCAGCGTCCGCTCGGAGAGGGAACCGGGACGAAGCCCACCGAGGGCGTCTATCCGGATACGCTTTATAGGAGCTGAACCAACCAGGTTGCCCATCTCCTCGGGTTTACCCGAGGACTAACCCTCTCCCCCACGCGGGGAGAGGAAACTGAGGCGAAGCGCTGCCCCTGTCCCTTCGCCCCGCCTGCGGAGAGAAGGTGCCGGCAGGCGGATGAGGGGCAGCTGCAAGTGATATATGTCCGTCAGGTTTGGACGAGCTTCAGAACCTTGTCGAAGACCTTCAGAACCTGAGCGAGTTCGTGGCCGCGTTTCAATATCGTCCCGTGGGCGTTGAGCACGCTGTAGGCGCCCTGTTTCGCGGCGAGCTTCGGGTTTTTCTCGATGCGGTAGAGCGGCACTTCTCCGGCGCGCTTGAACACCGAAAAAACGGCCCGGTCTCGCAGGTGGTCGATCGCATAGTCGCGCCACTCCCCTTCGCCCACCATACGGCCGTAGACCTTGAGGATCAGGTCGAGTTCGCGGCGATGGAAGGTGACGGGCGGGGGGTTCTTGGCTTGCTTGTATTCGTGAAGATCGACGACCACATCGGAGGTGGTCTGGCCGTAGTGACGTGCTTCGCCTCGCGGCAAATCCGTTTCATCGGTCATCGGCATCTCGGCCTTCTAATGTGACAGGACCACGACAGTGTGCCTCACACAATTCGAAAAGCAAGCCGGAAGCTGTTGATCAATGTCAGCAATTCTTGCCGCTGCCGCAATTCAGTCAAATCGCCGCCCCAATTCGCCGCAACACTCCGACCGCTGCCGGACAGAGTCGTTGCCACCGTATGTCCGGCCAGCCGTCATGCTGCGGGAGGTTCTCGAACGCAGACATGGCTGGTTCGGTCCGGTAACTTCGAACCCTCAGCCCCAGCCCCTCGATGCTGCCGGGCCGAACCATCCCTTCTGCGGCTCCTGCTCCGCCGCAATCAATCGGAAACCGCCTCCGTCTTGTTCAGAGCTTGCCCTGCGGCCCAGCAAGAACCGTCGCGGCGCCGATGATGGCTCCCGGCGTCTCCTTGTCCTTCATCGACTGCAGCAGCACCGCGCAACCGCTGTTGCCCTGGCCTTCGATCAGAACCGAGGCGGGCAGCGTGAATTCCGCGGACTTGCCGTCCCACATCCCGATCGTCTGAATGTCGCGCACGGCATGCCAATAGGCGATTTCCTTGTCGCTGTTCTCGCCCTTCTCGACTTTGACCACCCTTGCACGGTCGAAATAGACGACGACGACATTCGCCCTTCCTTGGCCGGCACCTACCTTGATCGATATCTCATCGCCGCCGATCGAGACATCGACCGGCACCGACAGCCCCTTCCCCTTCGTGCTCATCAAAGCAAGCCGGTTCCTGATTGCCGGCAGGTCCGCGCCGTTGGCGTGATCGCGTCCATTCAGGATCGCCTGCGGCGTATAGACGCCGTAGCGGCCGAGCATCCGCGCATAGGCATATTGCCGCTCGGTGTTTTCCTTGGAAGCGAGCGTATCCGCCCAGCCGAGATAGTTCCAGTAGTCGACGTGGTAGGCGAGCGCCACGACGTCGCCCTGGTCCACAAGCTTCTTGAGGGCCGCGTCCGCCGGCGGACAGGAAGAGCAGCCCTGGCTGGTGAAGAGTTCGACGACGCCTTTGATCGTCCTGCCGTCATCGGCTGCGGCCGGTCCGCAGAACACGCCAAACAGCCCGATGATCGCCAGGGCGAAACGTCGGGTCTTTGGTGTGCATGCGAATGTCATGGCGTCTTTGTTCGTGCTGGTTAGTGCACTTCCCGGAAAGCCTGTGACGGATTTCCGTCCGGACGTGCGTCGTTTCAACGATCCCGGCCGGCGGTTTGTCGCGCGGCGAGACCCCTACATACGACGGGTATTCTTCAACGAAAAGTCACGTTGGAGTGACTGCCTCAAAGCCGGGAGAATCCGGACAAGCAGGCATGAAAAACCGGGGCGCCGCTGTAGACGCCCCGGCTCTTGCGCTTGCGTTCATACGTCGCCGATCATGCGGCGAGATCGCGAAGCACCGTCTGCAGAATGCCGCCATTGTTGACGTAGGTGACCTCGTCGAGCGTATCGATACGGCAGATGAGCGGGACCTCCTTCACCGAGCCGTCGCCATAGGTGATCTTGGCCACGCGTTTTTCGCGCGGCTGGACGTTGGCGAGATTCTCGATCGTCACGACCTCATCGCCCTTCAGGCCCAGCGATTCCCAGGTCATGCCTTCCTCGAAGACGAAGGGGATGACGCCCATGCCGACCAGGTTCGAGCGGTGGATGCGTTCGAAGGACTGAGCGATCACGGCCTTCACGCCGAGAAGGTTGGTGCCCTTGGCCGCCCAGTCACGCGAAGAGCCGTTGCCGTATTCGACGCCGGCAAAGATGACGAGCGGAACGCCCTCTTCCTTGTACTGCATGGCGGCGTCGTAGATCGACATCTCCTCCTTGGAGGGATAGTGGATCGTATAGCCGCCTTCCTTGCCGTTCGGACCGAGCATGTGGTTGCGGATGCGGATATTGGCGAAGGTGCCGCGCATCATCACCTCATGATTGCCGCGGCGCGTGCCGTACTGGTTGAAGTCGGCAATCCCGACGCCATGTTCGAGCAGGTAGCTGCCCGCCGGCGACGCCGCCTTGATCGATCCGGCCGGAGAAATGTGGTCGGTGGTGATCTTGTCGCCGAAGAGGCCGAGGACGCGGGCGTTCCTGATGTCGGAAATGCCAGCGCCCTTCTTGCCCATGCCGACGAAGTAGGGCGGGTTCTGGACGTAGGTGGACGCCTCGTCCCAGGTATAGGTCTGGCCGGCCGGAACCTGGACGGCCTGCCAATTGGCGTCGCCCTTGAACACGTCCGCATACTTGGTCGCATAAAGCTCGCGGGTGACGTATTTGAAGATGAAGTCCTGGATTTCCTGCGAAGTCGGCCAGATGTCCTTCAAATAGACCGGCTGCCCGTTCTGGTCTTCGCCGATCGGCTCCTTCGTCAGATCCTTCTGGACGGAACCCGCCAGCGCATAGGCGACGACGAGCGGCGGCGAAGCGAGATAGTTCGCCTGGACGTCCGGCGAGATGCGGCCTTCGAAGTTGCGGTTGCCGGAAAGCACACCGGCGACGATCAGGCCCTTGTCGTTGATCGTCTTGGAGATTTCCGCCGGCAGAGGGCCGGAATTGCCGATGCAGGTGGTGCAGCCGAAGCCGACCAGGTTGAAGCCGAGCTTGTCGAGATCGGTCTGCAGGCCGGACTTCGACAGATATTCGGCGACGACCTGCGATCCGGGCGCGAGCGACGTCTTGACCCAGGGCTTGGTCTTCAGGCCCCTGGCGACTGCGTTGCGGGCAAGGAGGCCGGCGGCGATCAGTACGGAGGGGTTCGAGGTGTTGGTGCAGGAGGTTATCGCGGCGATCGCGACGTCGCCATGGCCGAGATCGTAACCCGTACCCTCAACCGCGTAGCGGTTCGCAAGCTGGCCGGGCTTCTTGTAGTCGTTGTCGAGCGCGGTGGCGAAACCGGAGGCGATATTCTCGAGCGCGATGCGGCCCTCGGGACGCTTCGGGCCAGCCATCGACGGAACGACGTCGCCGAGGTCGAGTTCCAGCGTGTCGGTGAAGACGAGCTCGGAACCGTCGCCTTCGCGCCACATGCCTTGAGCCTTGGAATAGGCTTCGACCAGCGCGATCCGCTGTTCTTCACGGCCGGAGATGGTGAGATAGTTGATCGTCTCCGCATCGACCGGGAAGAAGCCGCAGGTTGCACCGTATTCCGGACCCATGTTGCCGATCGTCGCGCGGTCGGCGAGCGTCATGCTGTCGAGGCCGGGACCGAAGAATTCGACAAACTTCGAGACGACGCCCTTCTTGCGCAGCATCTGCACGACGGTGAGAACGAGGTCGGTCGCCGTCACGCCTTCCTTGAGCCTGCCGGTAAGCTTGAAGCCGACGACTTCCGGCAGGAGCATCGAGACCGGCTGGCCGAGCATCGCCGCTTCGGCTTCGATGCCGCCCACGCCCCAGCCGAGCACGCCGAGGCCGTTGATCATCGTCGTGTGGCTGTCGGTGCCGACGCAGGTATCCGGATAGGCGGTGATTTCGCCGTCCTCTTCCCTGGTCCAGACGGCCTGGCCCAGATATTCGAGATTGACCTGGTGACAGATGCCGGTGCCGGGCGGCACGACGCGGAAGTTCTTGAAAGCCTGCTGGCCCCACTTCAGGAAGCGATAGCGCTCGCCGTTGCGCTGGTATTCAAGCTCGACGTTGCGGGCAAAGGCCGTCGGCGTGCCGAACTCGTCGACGATAACCGAGTGGTCGATGACGAGATCGACCGGGACGAGCGGATTGATCTTTTCCGGGTCGCCGCCGAGCGAAGCCATTGCGTCGCGCATCGCCGCGAGGTCGACGACGGCCGGAACGCCGGTGAAGTCCTGCATCAGCACGCGCGCCGGGCGATAGGCGATCTCGTTTTCGGCCGTGCCCTTGTCGTTCAGCCAGGCGGCAACGTTCTCGATGTCCTTTTTCGTGACCGAACGGCCATCTTCGTTGCGCAACAGGTTTTCCAGCAGAACCTTCATCGAATAGGGAAGCTTCGAGACGCCCGCGAGGCCGTTCGCCTCCGCTTTCGGCAGGCTGTAATAGACATAGTCCACGCCGTTGACCGCGAGCGTGGAGCGGCAATTGAAGCTGTCTAGGGATTTGGACACTGGATGATACCCCGTTCCGTCTGATCGCCAAAAACTGACGTACGAACGCCCGAGCACCTGTGAGGCGCGAAATGGGATGCGGGTGCGGCCATTTCCGCTGTCCGTACGTGGAAGCTCGTTCCATGTTCGGCGCTTGGATGAAATTCACGCCGACCGCTGGCGTGTTGGCCGCCTTATAGATAATTTCTCCAAATCGTGCCAGACCAACCAAGGTGCAATCGGAACTTTTTTTGCTCTGCGAAAAAACATGTCAAGGAAAGCTGGAAATTCATGCGCCTCATGGCCGAAAGTTTGAGTGCCAGGCGTGGCGAGGACTTGATTTTCAACGATATTTCGTTTGCGCTGAACGCCGGCGAAGCGCTCGTGGTAACGGGGCCGAACGGCTCCGGCAAATCGACGCTGCTGCGCGTGCTGGCGGGTCTTCTGAGGGCGGAATCGGGCAGCGTCCGTTGCGAGGACGCCCCGCCCGGCTTTGAGCATCCCCATGAGCTCAGCCACTATCTCGGCCACCGCAATGCGATGAAGCGTGAACTGACGGTGGAGGAAAACCTCGCCTTCTGGCAGCGCTTTCTCGATGATTCGCCGGGCGGCTCCGGCATCGGCCTCGTCGAAGCGGCCGGGGCCGTCGGTCTCGCCGACATCATCCATCTGCCCTTCGGCTACCTTTCCGCCGGCCAGCAGCGGCGCCTGGCAATGGCGAAGCTGCTCGTCGCCTATCGGCCGATCTGGCTCCTCGACGAGCCGACGGCTGCGCTCGACGTCAGTGCCGATAGGCTTTTTGCCGGGCTGGTCGCCGCCCATCTGGACCGTGGCGGCATCGTCGTCGCGGCCACCCATCAGCCGCTGGGCTTCGCGAGGTCGAAAAGCCTCGAAATGACGGGGTTCGTCCATTGATCGCCCTCTTCTTCCGGGACCTGAAGCTTTCGGTGCGCGCCGGCGGCGGCGCGATGATCGGCGTGCTCTTCTTCATGACGGTGGTCGCGGTCATCCCCTTCGGCATCGGCCCCGATCTGAACCTGCTCGCCCGTATCGGCCCGGCGATCCTCTGGATCGGCGCGCTGCTTGCATCGCTGCTCGGGCTCGATCGGCTGTTCCAGGCGGAACGCGAGGACGGCTCGCTCGACATCATCATGATGCAGGAAACGCCTTTGGTCCTCCCCGTTCTCGTCAAATGCGCCGCTCATTGGACCGCCACAGGCCTGCCGCTGGTGATCGCCTCGCCCTTTCTCGGTCTCTTCATGAACATGGACGAACGCGCCATCGGGGCCACTATGGTCACCCTGCTTGCGGGAACGCCGGCGATCGCCTTCATCGGGGCGGTCGGCGCCGCGGTCGCGGTGGCGCTGCCGCGCGGCGGCCTGCTCGTCTCGATCCTGGTGCTGCCGCTCGCCATTCCGGTGCTCATCTTCGGGGTCAGCGCCGTCTATGCGGCGATCGAGGATCCGGCCCCCTTTCTGCCGCCTTTCATGATACTGATAGCGATAACCCTGTTCTTCGCAGTGATCGGACCTGTGGCAGCGGCGGCAGCTCTCAGGCACTCGGCCGACTGACGCCATTATCACCGGCCATGTAAATCCACGGATCGAATCCGGTTCTGAACGATTATGCACCAGAGCAAGGGTGGTACAGCGGCTGCGTGCGCGATGAGACGCGGCACTTCAGGATCGATTGCGGAAGCAGGGCTTCCGCGTTAAAGAACCGTCATGAGCGAAAACAGCGTGGCCATACGCAAATTCAGCGATCTCGCCAATCCGACCCGGTTCCTGGCGCTGACGGATCGCGTGCTGCCCTGGCTTGCCGCTCTCACGCTACTCTTCCTCGCAGCCGGGCTCTGGCTCTCCTTCACCACCGAGGGTGACTACCAGCAGGGGGAGACCGTGCGCATCATGTATGTGCATGTGCCTTCGGCCTGGCTCTCCATGATGTGCTACACGGTCATGGCGATTTCCGCGCTCGGCACGCTCGTCTGGCGTCATCCGCTCGCCGACGTCTCGGCAAGGGCCGCAGCGCCGATCGGCGCCTGCTTCACCTTTCTGGCGCTCGTCACCGGCTCGCTCTGGGGCAAGCCGATGTGGGGCACCTGGTGGGTTTGGGATGCGCGGCTGACCTCGGTCTTCGTGCTCTTCCTCATGTATCTCGGGCTGATGGCACTCAACCGCGCCATGGAGGATCCGAGCCGCTCGGCGCGCGTGTCGGCCGTGCTGATCCTCGTCGGCTTCGTCAACATCCCGATCATCAAGTTTTCGGTCGAATGGTGGAACACCCTGCATCAGCCCGCGAGCGTTATTCGCCTCGACGGGCCGACGATCGATCCGGAGTTCCTGCGGCCGCTCATCGTCATGGCTGTCGGCTTCACGCTCCTGTTCTTCGCCCTGCACATCGCCGCCATGCGCAACGAGATCTGGCGTCGCCGCGTGGCGTCGCTCAGGCGTCAGGCGGCGCGCAATGCCGGAAGGGAGCCGCTGTCGCCATGATGAGCCATGCTGCCTATGTCATTGCCAGCTATGCGGTCGCCGCCGCGACGGTCGCGGGGCTGCTCCTCTGGGTTGTCACCGACGGCCGTGCCCGCAAGCGCGAATTGCGGCAGCTCGAAGCCGCCGGCATCCGCCGCCGCTCGGCGGCGCCAGGCGGAGAGCGCAGATGACGGACACGCAGACGCCGCGGGACGAGCCCAGGCCCGGAGCCATGCGTTATCTCATCGCAACGCTTCCGCTCCTCATCTTCGCAATTTTGGCGATCATCTTCTGGAGCCAGTTGAACTCCGGCAGGGATGTCAGCGAAATCCCGTCGGCGCTGATCGGCACCAAGGCGCCCAAGCTCGACATGCCGCCGCTGGAAGGTGCCGTAACGCCGTCGGGCGAGACGATGCCCGCCCTCGCCGACGCGGCCGTCAAGGGCAAGCTCACGCTCGTCAATGTCTGGGCTTCCTGGTGCGTTCCGTGCCGGCAGGAACATCCGATCATCCTGGAATTGTCGAAAGACCCGCGCCTGACCGTGGTCGGCATCAACTACAAGGACCGGAACGAGAACGCGCTGCGATTCCTCGGCGAGCTCGGCAACCCGTTCTCGGCGATCGGTGTCGATCCGAACGGCAAGGCGGCGATAGACTGGGGCGTCTACGGCATCCCGGAATCCTTCCTCGTCGCCGCCGACGGAACGATTCTCTACAAGCGCGCCGGCCCTTTCGACGAAAAGAGCCTCAGGGAAGGGCTGATGCCGGCTATCGAGAAGGCGCTTGCGGGTTCGTAAGTCGCAGCCGGAGAGACGGAACCCCTAAACCCCGGCCTGCCAATCCTTCACCGCATCGAGCGGCCAGACGAGCATCAGCACGTTGAGCGTCAGGTTATCGCGCACCATGAGGCCGGTGAAGAGTTCGAGGACGACCGCAGTCGCGACCGTGAGGGCCACCGGCAGCCGCGAGGCGATGAGAAAGCCGACGGCCATGGCGAGCGTATCCATGGTCGAATTCAAGATGCTGTCGCCGAAGTAGTCGAGCGAGATCGTCGCGGCGCGGTACCGGTTGATGACGACAGGCGTGTTCTCGGCGATCTCCCAGGCGGACTCGATCGCGGTCGCGAGCAGCAGACGCGCGCTCCAGGGCTTGCCGCGCAGGAGAAGATGTCCGAGGCCGTAGAAGAGGAAACCGTGAATGATGTGGGACGGCGTGTACCAGTCGGAAAGGTGCTGGGAGTTGCCGCTGGATTTGACGACGCCTTCCCAGAGCTTGATGTAGCCGCATTCGCAGATCCATAGCCGCCCCATCAGATGCTGCACGAGGACCTGCAGTGCCATGACGCCGAGGCAGGCAAGCAGCCAGAGCGCCGCGCGCCGCCGTCGGTTGTCGTCGGAACCGGCCGCGATCGTCACTCCGCGCTTTCCTGCTCCAGCGAATGCTTCATGATCAGCGGCATCTGGGCGAGCGTGAACAGGATGGTGATCGGCATGGTGCCCCAAACCTTGAAGGCAACCCAGAAATCGGTCGAGAAGGAGCGCCAGATGATCTCGTTGAGCACGGCGAGGAACAGGAAGAACACGCCCCAGCGGATCGTCAGCTTACGCCACCCCTCCTCATCCAGCTTGAAGGCGGCGTGGAAAACGTAGCCGAGCAGCGATTTGCCGAAGAGAAGCCCGCCGAGCAGGATCGCGCCGAAGAGCGTATTGACGATGGTCGGCTTCATCTTGATGAAGGTGTCGTTCTGCAGCCAGAGCGTCAGCGCACCGAAGACGAAGACGACGATGCCGGAGACGAGCGGCATCATCGGCAGTGTGCGCGTCATCACCCAGGAAACGACGAGGGCGGCCGCCGTTGCCGCCATGAAGAGGCCCGTGGCGATGAAAATCGGCCCACCGAGCTCGGCGAGAACCGGAAATCGGCCCGCCAGCCAATCACCGCGCGAATTGGCGAAGAAGAAGACCATCAGGGGTCCGAGTTCCAGCACCAGCTTCAGGAGCGGGCTGACCTCTGTCTTCGGCTTGGCTGCCTCGATCGTCGACATGTGCGGATCCTGTTCTGTCATCTTCTGCCGCTCATAACATCAGGATTGCGGCAAAACCATATCAACCGCCCCGTACAGCCGCAAACCTCTTGTGTCTCGTCAAGGGCCTGCCACGCCGGCGATCGCCTCGGCGAAATCCTTTGCCTCGAATGGTTCGAGATCGTCGACGCCCTCGCCGATGCCGATGAAATAGACGGGCAGCTTGTGCTTGGCGGAGATCGCAACCAGGATGCCGCCGCGCGCCGTGCCGTCGAGCTTGGTCATGATCAGCCCGCTGACGCCTGCGACGTTGCGGAAGATTTCGACCTGCTGCAGGGCATTCTGTCCGGTCGTGGCGTCGAGCGTCTGCAGCACCGTATGCGGCGCGTCCGGATCGAGCTTGCCCAGAACGCGTACGATCTTTTCGAGTTCCGCCATCAGCTCGGCCTTGTTCTGCAACCGTCCGGCGGTGTCGATGATCAGCACGTCCGCTTTCCGCTCGCGGGCTCGCTGGAACGCCTCATAGGCGAGCCCGGCCGCATCGGCACCGAGCTTCGAGGAGACGATTTCGGATTTCGTCCGTTCGGCCCAGATCTTCAACTGTTCGATGGCCGCGGCGCGGAAGGTGTCGCCGGCTGCCAGCATGACCTTGAGTCCCGCGCCGGAAAGTTTTGCCGCAAGCTTGCCGATCGTGGTGGTCTTGCCGGTTCCGTTGACGCCGACGACCAGGATCACGTGCGGCTTATGGCTGAGATCGAGTTCGAGCGGCTTGGCGACCGGCGCCAGCACCTTGGTAATCTCGCCCGCCATGATGCGCGAGACGTCCTCGCCGGACACATCCTTGCCATAACGCTCCGAGGCGAGCGTGTCGGTGATGCGCATCGCCGTCTCGACGCCGAGGTCCGCTTGGATCAGCAGGTCCTCGAGGTCCTGCAACGTCGCTTCGTCGAGCTTGCGTTTGGTGAAGAGGCTGGCGATCTGGCCTGTGAGCTGCGAAGAGGTGCGCGCAAGGCCCAGGCGAAGGCGCTGGTACCAGTTGGGCTTGGCCTGCGGGGCGGGCTCTTCTTCCCTGGAGCGCCTGTCGGTGGCGGCGAAACCTTTGGGAAGGCTCGGTGTGGGGGGCCCGCTCCCGATACCGGCGTCAGCATCTGACGAGACTTCGATGTCACCTGTGCGAACTTCCGCTTCCCCGGCACCGGTCCGGTCGTCTTCAGCGGTTGCCTCGGTCTCCCGATGATCTCCCTCCTTGGGGGGGAGATGTTCCGGAGCGACAGAGGGGGGTGTCCCGGCTTCTGACCCGTCGTTTGCGGGTTCCGAGGGAGGAGACTCACCCTCCGCCCCCTTGCCGGGCATCTCGCCCGCAAGGGGGGGAATCGGAGGAGGCACGCTCCCCTCCTCCAGCGGTGGAGCGTCTGCGGCCGGCGTCGGACCTTTCGAGGCTCCTTCATCTTCAGCCGCAGGTACGGCTGGCTCGATCTCCGCATCATCTCCCCTCTCGTGGGGGAGGAGATCCAAAGGGACAGGAGTGGATAGGGCCTCGTCGGAAGCCGGCGTCTCCGGCGGCGGCGCGGGTTTCTCTTCGACGGCGTCCTTGCCGAAGGAGAAGATCTTCTTGATGAAACCAATCGCCATGGGAATGTCCGCTATCAGGCCGCAGCCATCTGTTTGCGCTCGATCGTCAGATGCTTGCCATTATGGCCGGCGATTTCGACCGCGACGAGCGATCGCGGTTCGAGGCCGGCCGCATCGACGAGCGTGAAGTTTTCCGTGTGCGCCAGGCCGTTCATCTCCACCAGGACCGTCTGACTGCTGCCGATCATGCGGTCGAGATGGGCGGCATGGAGTTCCGCCCCCTTTGCACGCAACCGTGCGGCCCGCTGCTTGACGAGGGCTCGGTCGAGCTGCGGCATGCGGGCCGCCGGCGTGCCGGGGCGCGGGCTATAGGGGAAAACGTGGAGATGGGCGATTCCGCAATCCTCGGCAAGCGCGAGGGAATTCTCGAACATCGGCTCGGTCTCCGTCGGAAAGCCGGCGATCATGTCGGCGCCGAAACTGATCTCGGGCCTTAAGGCGCGAAGCTCGGCGCAGAAGGCGCGCGCATCGGCGCTCGAATGCCGCCGCTTCATGCGCTTCAGGATCAGATCGTCGCCATGCTGCAAGGAGAGATGCAGATGCGGCATGAAACGCGGCTCGCCGGCGACGAGATCGAGGAGGTGTCTGTCCGCCTCAATGCTGTCGATGGAGGAGAGCCGCAGGCGGAGGATTTCAGGTACCTGTTTCAGCAGGCTTTTCGCAAGAAGCCCGAGGGTAGGCGTTCCGGGAAGGTCGGCGCCGTAGCTCGTGGCGTCGACGCCGGTCAGAACGATCTCGCGATATCCGCTCTCGACAAGACGTCTCGCCTGGTCGACGACGGCGCCCATCGGCACGGAGCGTGAATTGCCGCGGCCATAGGGAATGACGCAGAAGGTGCAGCGGTGGTCGCATCCGTTCTGCACCTGGATGAAGGCACGCACGTGCCCGTCGATGTGCTTCACCATCTGCGGCGCGGTGGCGCGCACGCTCATGATGTCGTTGACGCGGAGCTTCTCCTCGGCCGAGACGCCGAAGTCCGGCAGCGAGCGATAGGAAGCGCTCGCGAGCTTCTCCTCATTGCCGAGCACCGCGTCCACCTCCGCCATTTCGGCGAAGGTTTCCTTCTCGGTCTGGGCGGCGCAGCCGGTGACGATGATACGGGCGTGCGGATTGTCGCGCCGCGCGCGGCGGATCGCCTGCCGCGCCTGGCGCACGGCCTCGGCGGTGACGGCGCAGGTGTTGACGAGAACGGCGTTGTTCAGCCCCGCCTTCTCGGCTTCCGCCCGCATCACTTCCGATTCATAGGTGTTGAGGCGGCAGCCGAAGGTTATGACTTCGATGCCGCTCAAAGGGCTCGTGCTCCGTTATCGCCTCTCTCCGGCTCGGTGCGTGCAAAGACGCCGGTGGCAGGATCGAGGGTGCCGGCCCATTCCCATTCGGCCGGTCCGGTCATAATGACGTGGTCGTCGCGCTCGCGCCATTCGATCCTGAGCGGACCGCCCGGCACGTTCACGGTGACTATCCGCTCCGTCCGGCCGGTTCTCGCGCCGCTGACGGCGGCGGCGCAGGCGGCCGAACCGCAGGCAAGCGTCAGGCCGGCGCCGCGCTCCCAGGTCCGGAGGTCCATCTCCTGGCGGGAGCGGACGCGAGCAATCGAGATATTGGCGCGCTCTGGGAAGAGCGGATGATTTTCGAGGAGTGGCCCGAACCGATCGAGCTCATAACTCCACACGTCATTCTCGACCCAGAAGATCGCATGCGGATTGCCCATGGAGGCGACGGAGGGGGAATGCAGCACGGGCGCATCGACCGGCCCGATCTGCAGCTCGATGCGTCGCGTGTCGTGGAATTCCTCGGCAAGCGGGATCTCGTCCCAGCCGAAACGGGGCTTTCCCATGTCGACCGAGATCGTGCCGTCCTCGTGTTCCTGCGCCGCCAGGAGGCCCGCGACCGTATGGAAGAGGAAGGCCTTCTTGCCGGTCTCGGCCGCAAGTGCCTGGACGACGCATCGGGTGCCGTTACCGCAGGCCTGGGCCATGGACCCGTCGGAATTGACGATGTCGATCCAGGCATCGGTGCCGGCGGCCTTCGGATCATGGATCGCCATGATCTGGTCGAACTCGGTCGCCGGGTCGGCATTGAGCGCGATCGCGGCCTGAGGCGTCACACGGTCCTTGCGGCCGCGCATGTCGACCACCAGGATCTTGTTTCCAAGCCCGTTCATCCGGGCAAATTGCACCTGATCGGCCATATCGCGATCGTCCAAACCTTGCCCCCGGATCCGGAGGCGCTCTTCATTCGGGCTGTATATGGCGGAAAAGGCCGGAAATTACCAGTGCCTGCGTCATTCCCCTTCGGGGGACGCGAGAGGAACATCGAAGACTTCTCCCGGCCGGAGCGCCCTGAACCGGTTCCGCTCGATGCCGGCCTTGTCGAGCGCGGTCTCGAGCGCCCGGAGGGGTTCCTCGATCCCTTCGTTCGTTAGCCGGAATGTACCCCAGTGGTGCCCTGCCACATGTTCGGCGCCGCAGGCGACCATACCCATGACCGCCTCTTCCGGATTCTGGTGCTGAGATGCCATGAACCAGCGGGGCTCGTAACTGCCGAAGGGCAGATTGGCGAGGCGGAAGCACCCGTGCTTTTCGCGCGCCGCACGATAATTGATGCCATCGTGGAAGCCTGTGTCGCCGACATGATAGATTTTGCCGGCCGGCGTCTCGATGACGAAGGCGGCCCAGAGCGCCATGCGCCGGTCGCGCGAACGGCGGGCGGACCAATGATGGCAAGGCTCCGCATGCACGGCGGCGCCTTCCAGTTCGACCCGATCGCCCCAATCGACGACGAGAATCTCCGCTCTCGGCATCGCACGGCGAATGATCGCGTCGTTGCCCAGCGGAGTCACGATCTGCGGCGCATGCTCGGCGTGAAGCGCACTCAGCGTGTCGAGGTCGAGATGGTCGTAGTGGTTGTGAGTGACGAGCACGAGATCGATCGGCGGCAGATCGTCCATGAGCACGCCCGGCGCGTTGCGACGGCGAGGGCCGGCAAAGGCGAGGGGGCTTGCGCGTTGCGACCAGACCGGATCGGTCAGGATGTTGAGGCCCGCGACCTGGATCAAGAGGGTCGCATGGCCGATCATGGTCACGCGCAGCTGCTCCCCGTCGACGCCGAGGACGGGCTTCGCCTGCAGGAACGGGCTGTCGTAGCGGGCCGGCCACCGCACCCGTCCGCCGCCGAACTGCCACCGCAGGAGGTCGGCGAAGCCGCGCGGCGCCGTACCGCCCGGATTATAGAAGCGGACGCCGTCGAAATGGTCCGAAACGGGCCCGTTGTAATAGGGATTGCCGCTGTTCTTCATCGCTGCCTCTGTCGAGGAATTCCTGAAGCAGAGATAGGCGCCTTTGGCGGCCGATCACAGGCCTCGGACGGGAACGGTCGATATTTCCTGATGATGCGATATTTTCCCGAACATGCGACCGGCAGAATGGATGACCGGCTCGTGCGGGTGAGGCACAGGCGAGCCGCGGCGTCAGCGTTCCGCGGTCGATCCTTGACTTTTCATTCGGTTTCCTGTTTATCGCGGCGAATTCCTTCGCAAGTGATGACTTCCGAAGCCACCGACCGGGCCCCGCACAGGTATAAAGAGCGCCCGGAGGTCAACATCCGACAGCGCGTTGCGCCCTCGGGTGGTTTTTGGCTTTGCGCCTTGTTTTCCGCGCGAAGGAACCCACGTTTCCGGACGAGTTCCGTCGCAATCCGGAGACAAGAAGGAAGAGAATATGTTCGAGAGCCTCCAGGACCGTCTTGGTTCCATATTGAATGGACTGACCGGCCGCGGCGCCCTGTCGGAAGCCGATGTTTCCGCAGCGCTTCGGGAGGTTCGCCGTGCGCTGCTCGAAGCGGATGTCGCGCTCGACGTGGTGCGGTCCTTCACGGAGAAGGTTCGCGAGAAAGCGGTCGGCGCCGAAATCGTAAAGTCGATCAAGCCCGGCCAGATGGTCGTCAAGATCGTTCATGACGAACTCGTGGCGATGCTCGGTTCCGAGGGCGTCACGATCGACCTCAATGCAGCGGCTCCCGTCGTCATCATGATGGTCGGCCTGCAGGGCTCGGGCAAGACGACGACGACGGGCAAGATCGCGAAGCGGCTGACCGCGCGGGACAAGAAGAAGGTCCTGATGGCCTCGCTCGACACCCGCCGCCCGGCCGCCCAGGAACAGCTGCGCCAGCTCGGCGTGCAGACCGGCGTCGACACGCTGCCGATCATCGCCGGCCAATCGCCGACCGATATCGCGGCGCGCGCCGTGCAGGCGGCCAAGCTCGGCGGCCACGACATCGTCATCCTCGATACCGCCGGGCGCACCCATATCGACGAGCCGCTGATGATCGAGATGGCGGAGATCAAGCGGAAGTCCAACCCGCATGAGATCCTGCTCGTTGCCGATGCGCTGACCGGTCAGGACGCGGTCAATCTTGCCCGCAATTTCGACGAACGCGTCGGCATTACCGGTCTGGTGCTCACCCGGATGGACGGCGACGGCCGCGGCGGTGCAGCGCTCTCCATGCGCGCCGTCACCGGCAAGCCGGTCAAGCTCATCGGCGTCGGCGAGAAGATGGACGAACTGGAGGAGTTCCATCCCCGCCGCGTCGCCGACCGCATCCTCGGCATGGGCGACATCGTCTCGCTCGTCGAGAAGGCGGCGGAGAATATCGACGCCGAAAAGGCGGCCGCCATGGCCGCCAAGATGGCCAAGGGCAAGTTCGACCTCAACGACCTTGCCGATCAGCTGCAGCAAATGCAGAAGATGGGCGGCATGGGCGGTATCATGGGGCTGATGCCCGGCATGGCCGGCATGAAGGACAAGATGTCCGCCGCCGGATTGGACGACTCGCTCTTCAGGCGTCAGCTCGCCATCATCTCGTCCATGACGAAGGCAGAACGCGCCAATCCGGATATGCTGAAGCATTCGCGCAAGAAGCGCATTGCTGCGGGTTCCGGCACCGACGCCTCCGACATCAACAAGCTTCTGAAGATGCACCGCCAGATGGCGGACATGATGAAGATGATGGGCGGTAAAGGCAAAGGCGGCATGATGAAACAGATGATGGGCGGACTCGCCGGCAAGATGGGGCTTGGGGGGCTAAGCGGCGGCATGCCGGACCTTTCGAAGATGGACCCGAAACAGCTGGAAGCCCTGCAGAAGCAGGCCGGTCTCGGCCCGGGCGGCATGCCCGGTCAGGGCTTGCCGGGCCTGGGCGGCGCCAAGCTGCCGGGTCTCGGCGGTTTCCCCGGCCTGCCCGGTCTGCCGAAGAAGAAGTGAGGATCGCTACGAATGCTTGATCCCGAGATCAAAGAGGAATTGGCGAGCTACCGGCAGTCGATCGACAATATCGATGCCGCACTCGTCCACATGCTGGCCGAACGCTTCCGCTGCACCAAGGCGGTTGGCGTGCTCAAGGCCAAGCACCAGCTGCCGCCGGCCGACCCGGCGCGCGAAGAATACCAGATCGAACGCCTTCGGAATCTCGCCAAGGACGCCAATCTGGACCCGGATTTCGCCGAGAAGTTCCTGAACTTCATCATCAAGGAAGTCATCCGGCATCATGAAGCCATCGCCGCCGATCGCTCGCATCCCGCGGGCAGCGCCGGCACCACCCATTCCGCTTGAACCACAAGCGGTCAAGAAAGCCTGCAAGGAGTAATTGAAATGGCACTGAAAATTCGTCTCGCCCGTGGCGGTTCCAAGAAGCGCCCCTATTACCAGATCGTCGTTGCCGACGCGCGCAGCCCGCGTGACGGCCGCTTCCTCGAAAAGCTCGGCTCCTGGAATCCGATGCTCGCCAAGGATGACGAAAAGCGCGTCGAGCTGAACGCCGAGCGCGTTCAGCACTGGATCGGTCAGGGCGCTCAGCCGACCGATCGCGTTCTGCGCTTCCTCGACCAGGCCGGCCTTGCCAAGCGTCCGGCCCGCAACAACCCGACCAAGGCGCAGCCCGGCAAGAAGGCGCAGGAGCGTGCCGCTGAAGCCAAGCAGAAGGCCGAGGAAGCCGCCGCTGCAGCTTCGGAAGCTGCCGCGGAATAATCTCCGACGGAGTGGTACTGAAGACGGGCGGCATTTCCATGCTGCCCGTTTTGCTTTATGTGCACCGGCAAATCGCATGTTCTCATCCCGACGAGATCAGCAACATGCAGCAACTTCACCCTGGGTGCCGATGATGACACAGCTGAAGAACCCTGTCCTGATGGCGACGATCGGCGCGGCGCAAGGTCTGCGCGGCGAGGTGCGGGTAAAGTCCTTTACCGACGATCCGGCCGCGCTCGGCGACTACGGCAATCTCTACAGCGAGGACGGCCGAGTCTTCGAGGTGCTCGAAATCCGCGAGGCCAAGAACGTGGTCGTCGTGCGGTTCCGGGGGATCAACGACCGGACGGCGGCCGAGGCGCTCAACGGTCTCGAGCTTTTCATCGAGCGCGACAATCTCCCCGACGACGATCTCGACGAGGACGAGTTCTTCTACGCCGATCTCGAGGGGCTCGAAGCGGTCGACCGCGCCGGCAAGAGCTATGGTTCGGTGACCGGCGTCTTCGACTTCGGCGCCGGCGACCTCCTGGAACTGAAGGGACCCGGCCTCAGGCCGGTGCTGATTCCCTTCACCGAATGGTCGGTGCTCGAGATCGACCTCGAAGCGGGCAAGCTCGTCATCGATCCGACAGCCGCCGGACTCGTCGACGACGAGAAAAGCGGCCCCGGCAAGCCCTTTCCGACCAAGCGCAAGTGAGCCCGCGGTCATGCCCTTTCGTGCCACTGTCCTGACGCTCTATCCGGAGATGTTCCCGGGGCATCTCGGCCTTTCGCTCGCCGGAAAGGCGTTGGAGCGCGGAGACTGGTCGATCGAGGCCGTGCAGATTCGCGACTTTGCCGGGGACAAGCACCGCACGGTCGACGATACGCCGGCGGGCGGCGGCGCCGGAATGGTATTGAAGCCGGACATTCTTGCCCGCGCCATCGATCACGTCGCCTCAAACGACGAGCGGCCGCGGCTTCTGATGAGCCCGCGCGGTCGGCCGCTGACGCAGGAACGGGTGCGGGCGCTGGCGGACGGTCCCGGCGCAGTCATCGTCTGCGGCCGTTTCGAGGGCGTCGACCAGCGGGTGATCGACACGCGTGAGCTCGAGGAAGTCTCCATCGGCGACTACATCCTCTCCGGCGGAGAGCCGGCAGCGCTCGTTCTGCTCGACGCGGTGGTGCGTATTCTGCCCGGCGTCATGGGCAATCAGCTTTCGGGCGTCCATGAAAGTTTCGAGGGAGGGCTCCTCGAGCATCCCCACTACACGCGTCCGCAGGTCTTCGAAGGTCACGAAATACCGGCCGTCCTCACCTCCGGCAACCACGCGGCCATTGCGCAATGGCGGGAAGCGGCGGCACGCCGGCTGACGGCGGAACGCCGGCCGGATCTTCTGGAGCGTGATCCGGCTCAGCCCGTGAAGAAATAATAGGCCGCGAGCAACAGACCCACGGCCACCACCACGGCGCGGATGACCGCCTGCGGAACGCGTCGTGCCGCCCACACGCCCATGTAGCCGCCAAGGGCAGCGCCCGGCACCATGATCGCCGCGTGCAGCCAGGAAACGACGCCGCCCGCGGCGAAGACCAGGATGGCGATTGCGGCGATGACGATGGAGATGAAGTTCTTGAGCGCGTTCAGCCGGTGATAGCCACCCCCGGTGGCAAGCCCGAGAACGGCAAGCATCATGATGCCCATGCCGGCGCCGAAAAAGCCGCCATAGACGGAGGTCGCCAGCTGGCTCGCCACGCCGAGGGGACCGATGCGATGCTCGTCGCTGCGCGCCTTCGGCTTCAGGAGGGGGCCGGCGGCGAAAATCGCGGTTGCGGCGATCAGCAGCCAGGGTACCATCACCCGGAAGGCCGGGTTGGAGAGAGACAGAAGCAGAAGCGCACCAGCGAGCCCACCGATCGCCGAAATGACGCCGAGGACGATCGCGTTCTTCCGGTCGGCGCGGATCTCCTTGGCATAGGCCATCGTCGAAGTGATATAGCCGGGGAACTGTATGATGGAGGAGGTGGCGTTGGCGACGATCGGCGGCAATCCGGCAAGCGTCATCGCGCCGAAAGTCAGAAAGGTGCCGCCACCGGCAATGGCATTGACGACGCCCGACAGGAAGCCGGAGACGAAGAGCAAGAAGATCTGGAGCAACGACATGGTTTTCCCCGAAACGCGTGAATCGGGGATAGCCGGTGGCGCGATCGACCGCAACCCGCCACTTGACCGTGGCGGGCCGTAAGCCGCCAGGGGACCGGGATGTCGAGGCCGATGCCGACAAAATCCGCTTTCGGGGATGACAAGGCCGGTGATTTGGTGTATGTGCCGGCCCGGTTCGGGTTCCTTGCCCGCCGACCGTCAACAAAGAATGGCGAATCCGCTCCTGCCGCAAGGCGGCAAGGCCTGAAGGCAAGTCCGACAGGCCGATCGAGAGCGCTCTGGCTGTTTCAGAAAAACGCAAAGGTTAGACCGATGAACATCATCCAGCAGCTGGAAGCCGAACAGGCCGCCAAAATCGCCGCAAAGCGTACTCTTCCCGAATTCTCCCCGGGCGACACCGTCCGCGTCAACGTGCGCGTCGTCGAAGGCAACCGGACCCGCGTACAGGCATACGAGGGCGTCTGCATCGCCCGTTCCGGCGGCGGCCTCAACGAGAGCTTCACCGTCCGCAAGATCTCCTACGGCGAAGGCGTCGAACGCGTGTTCCCGGTCTACTCTCCGCTCGTCGAGAGCGTCGACGTGGTTCGACGCGGCAAGGTCCGCCGCGCCAAGCTCTACTACCTGCGCGACCGCCGCGGCAAGTCGGCTCGTATCGTCGAGAACACCGGCACCCGCGCGCGCAAGCTGAACGAAGCAGAGCGTCAGGCCATTTCCGAGGAGAAGGCCCGCATCGAGGCTGAAAAGGTCGCAGCCGCCCAGGCACTGGCCGCCGAGAAGGCAGCAGCCGAAGCCGCCGAGGCAAAGGCAGCCGAAGAAGCAAAGGCAGCGGAAGCTGCAGCGGAATAAGTTCCCAACTCTTCAGGGTTGTGCGGAAAGGCGGCTTCGGGCCGCCTTTCTTTTTGGCATCATCCGCTTGTCTTCCCCATAGATTTTATGACATTTTCTGTCGCCACAATCTTCGGGAGTTCCTCCAATGACAATTCGTCGCCACGTGCTTGCGGGCATTGCCGCAGTTCTTGCCGTTCCATTCGCAGTCTCTGCGCCCGTTTTCGCCGGCGACCTGCCCGACCTCGGCGGCAAGACGGTCGTCGTGGTGACCGAGAACGCCTATCCGCCGCTGCAGTTCGTCGATCCCAAGTCCGGCCAGGCCGTCGGCTGGGAATATGACGCCATGAACGAGATCGCCAAGCGGCTGAATTTCAAAGTCGAATACCAGAACACGAGCTGGGATGCGATGATCCAGGCGGTTTCCGACGGTCAGTACCAGATCGGCATGACCGGAATCACCATCAAGGACGACCGCAAGGAGAAGGTCGATTTTTCGGATCCCTACATGCGCTCGGAACAGTTCATGCTGGTGCGCGGCGACGAGACCCGCTTCGACGACGCCAAGAGCTTCGCAGCGCTCGAGAGCGGACTGATCGGCGCTCAACCCGGCACTTCGCCCTTCTACACGGCCGTCTACGAGATTCTTGACGGCAACGAGCAGAATCCGCGCATCAAGCTGTTCGAAACCTTCGGTGCGACGGTGCAGGCGCTGAAGGCGGGCGACGTCGATCTGGTCTTGACCGACAGCGTCGCGGCCAAGGGTTATGTCGATTCCTCCGATGGCCAGCTCAAGGTGGTCGGCGAGGCGCTCGGCACCGAGGATTTCGGCTTCATCTTCCCGAAGGGATCGGATCTGGTGGCGCCGGTCAATGCCGCCATCAAGGCGCTGAAGGAAGACGGCACCTTCGACGCCCTCAACAAAAAGTGGTTCCTCGAATACAAGATGGGCGGCTGATGATCCGAGCGGGATGAAGCGCATTTCCGTTTTTCCGCCCGCATCCCGCTCCAACCTACTGGAATCGCAATGGCGTCCGTCCAAGCATCCGAAACGTCCGGGAAGGGCGACTATCCCTGGTGGCTGGTCGCCCTTGTCGTGATCGCTGCGGCGCTGGCCGCGGTCATCGCAGCCAATGACATCTTCACGCAGGTGTTCACGGTCGTCCTGAGGGGACTGGGCGTCACCGTTTTCGTCACGCTCGTCGGTTTCTTGCTCGCAACGGTGCTCGGCCTCGGCGTGGCCCTGATGGCGCTTTCCGAGCATGTGGCGCTGCGCCAGATCGCGCGCTTCTACACGGAAGTCATCCGTGGGGTGCCGATCCTCGTGCTGCTGTTCTATATCGCCTTCGTCGGCGCGCCCGCGCTGGTCACGGTTGCGAATTTCATGACGATGCCCCTGATCTCGGCCGGCTGGATGGAGCCGTTCGTCGTCAGAGACGTGTCGCTGATGTGGCGGGCGATCATGGCGCTGATGATCGGCTACTCGGCCTTCATCGCGGAGGTCTTCCGCGCCGGCATCCAGTCGGTCGACAAGGGTCAGGTGGAGGCGGCAAACGCGCTCGGGCTTTCCCGCTACCAGCGCTTTCGCCTGGTTGTCTTCCCGCAGGCAATCCGCGTCATCCTGCCGCCGCTCGGCAACGACTTCGTGGCCATGGTCAAGGATTCCTCGCTCGTTTCGGTGCTCGGCGTCGCCGACATCACGCAGATGGGCAAGGTCTATGCTTCGGGCTCTTTCCGCTTCTTCGAAACCTACTCGATCGTCGCCTATGTCTACCTCGTGCTGACGATCGGGCTGTCACTCGCGCTTCGGGCAGTCGAGCGGCGGCTGAGGCGGTCGCAAGTCCGGTAGGCAGAGGGGGATATCGCCACCTCACGCGCGTTCTAACGCCGGCCGCTCAGCCCTCGAGCTCTTCGCGCAGCATTTCGAGTTCGAGCCATTCCTCCTCCATTCGCGCCAGGTCCGTCCTGAGCTTTTCGAGCTCGGCTGCCAGCTTGGCGAAGCCGCTCGGGTCGCGGGAAAACAGATCGGGATCGGCCATCTTCTCTTCGCGCCTGGCGATCTCCGCCTCCGACCTGGCAATCTCCTTCGGCAGGGTCTCGAGCGCGAATTTCTGCTTGTAGGAGAGCTTGCCCTTCGCCTTCTGAGGTTCGCTCGTCTCCAACGGAGCACCGCTCGGCCGCGCCTTTCCGGCCTTTTCGATCCTGCGCCTTTCCTCAAGCGCGCCCCGGCGCTGCGCCATCATGTCGGAGTAGCCGCCGGCATACTCGATCCAGCGGCCATCGGGCGCCTCCGGATCGGCCGGCGCGATGGTGGACGTCACCGTACGGTCGAGGAAGTCGCGGTCGTGGCTGACCAGGATCACCGTTCCGGAAAATCCGGCGACGATCTCCTGCAGCAGGTCGAGCGTCTCGATATCGAGGTCGTTGGTCGGCTCGTCGAGGATGAGGAGATTGGTGGGCCGCGCCAGGATACGGGCGAGCATGAGGCGCGCGCGTTCGCCGCCGGACAGGTCGCGGATGGGCGTGCGCGCCTGCTCCGGCTGGAAGAGGAACTCCTTCATATAGCCGGTCACATGCCGCTGCTCGCCGTTCACGAGGAGGGTCTCGCCGCGTCCGTCGGTCAGATAATGCGCGAGCGTCTCGTCCAGGTTCAGCTCCTCGCGTTTCTGGTCGAGCGTGGCGATCTCCAGATTGGTGCCTAGCCTGACGCTGCCGGCATCGGGCGCAAGCTGGCCGGTCAGGAGCTTCAGAAGCGTCGTCTTGCCGGCGCCGTTCGGGCCGACGAGGCCGATGCAGTCGCCGCGGTGGACGCGGATCGAGAACGGCGCGACGATCGTGCGGTCGCCATAGGCCTTCGCGATCTTTTCCGCCTCGATGACGAGCTTCCCCGATTCCTTCGCGTCGGCAACGGTCGCCTGGACCGTGCCCGTCGGCCCCTTGTGCCCGCGGTGCCGGGCACGCATGTCCTGCAGTTCGCCGAGCCGTCGCATATTGCGCTTGCGTCTGGCGGTCACGCCGTAGCGCAGCCAGTGCTCCTCGCGCTCGATTGCCTTGCCGAGCTTGTGCTGTTCTAGTTCTTCCGCTTCCAGCACCTCGTCGCGCCAGGCCTCGAAATGCGCGAAGCCGCGATCGAGGCGGCGCGACTGGCCCCGGTCGAGCCAGACGGTCGCCGTCGACACCTTCTCGAGGAAACGCCGGTCGTGCGAGATGAGCACCAGCGCCGAACGGCTGCGGACGAGCTCGTCTTCCAGCCACTCGATCGTCGGCAGATCGAGATGGTTCGTCGGCTCGTCGAGAAGCAGGATGTCGGGCGCCGGCGCCAGCACGCGAGCAAGGGCGGCACGCCGCGCCTCGCCGCCGGAAAGGCGCTTCGGCTCCTCCTCGCCGGTCAGCCCCAGATGCTGCAGCAGGTAGACGACCCGATAGGGATCGTCCCCGGGACCGAGGCCAGCTTCCGCATAGGCCTGGACCGTATCGAAACCGTCGAAATCGGGAGCCTGGTGCAGGTAGCGGATCGTCACCGACGGATGCCTGAAAATCTCGCCCGACTGCGGCTCGGCAAGCCCGGCGGCGATCTTCATCAGCGTCGACTTTCCCGAGCCGTTGCGGCCGACGAGACAGATGCGGTCGCCGGGCTCGACCTGCAAGCCCGCACCCGCAAGCAGCGGCGTGCCGCCGAAGGTCAGGAAAATGTCGTCAAGCTTCAGAATGGGAGGCGCCAAGGCATCAGGCTCCGGATAGATCATAGGGTCGGGCGAGGATGACGGCCCGGCCGGATTTCAGGGTGAAGCGGACCGTACCATCCGCAATGTTCGAAATGGTGCGCGACGAGCCGAAGGGCAAATGGAAGTCCTTCAGCGGATACCGCACGTTCTCGATCGACAGGTCGTTCAGCTCCGCAAGGCCGAGGATCGAGAAGAGGCTGCCTTTCGGCAGCTCGATCTCCCGCGAACCGGGCAGTAGCGGATAAGCCTCCTCCTCGCCGGAGGTCATCATCACCGCAACACCGCTCTCCGCGAGCGCGACGGTGCCGAGAAGGTGGAGGAAGGCATGATCGCTGCGCGCGCCGCCAAGCCCGCCCGCGAAGACGAGCGAGGTCGCGCCACGCTCAAGGGCCGCTTCGACGGCGATCTCCCCGTCCGTCGCATTCTTGGCGGCCGGATGACGTTCCCGCGGGACGCCGGCGAACTCAGCCAGAAGCGCCTCGTCCGTGGAATCGAAATCGCCGACCCAGAGCTCGGGAACGATCCCGAGCGTTCTTGCATGGCGCATGCCGCCATCGGCCGCGACGAACCGGCTGCCTTCGAGCTGTCGAGCAAGCCGGTCTGTCGGCGTCAGCGCACCGCCGAGGAGAATGGTAAAGGGTGAACGGGTCATGGCAGAAGCCCATAGCGCAAAGCAGCGGCGAAGGAAAAGGGGCGGCGGCTGTTTTGCCAACGCGGGCGGCGCGGATCAGGTTCCGGACGCCGGATCACCCGGGAGCATGCCGTCATAGATGCCGGGCGTCGAGCCGGCGATCTCCACCGCACCGACGGCGCGGGCGTAGAATTCGGCTGGTCCCACCCCGCCGATGATCGCATAGGCATAGCCGGCGGCACGCATGGCAGAGAGGCTTTCGACGAGCAGCGCCTCGCCGACGCCTTTGCCGCGCATCGCCGCGTCCACTCCGGTCGGGCCGAAGAAACCGAGCGCGGTGACGTCGTGGCAGGCGAAACCGACGATTCGATCGCGACGGTGGGCGATATGGATCCGCGTCGGAGTCGAGGAGAAGGCGGCTTCGGCTTCGCCGGCCCACCCTGCTCCGAAGCGCTCCTCGATCCAGGAAATGACGACCCGCCGTTCTGCCGCAAGCGCCCGGCGGATACGGATGTCGGAATCAAGGCGGGACGGACGGCCCTCGGGAAGGGCATAAAGGCGGACGAGCATGTCTGGCATGGAATTATCTCCGCTTTCGGCGAACAAACGGGGCCGGCAATTGTTTGGCTCTTAATAGCGCGCCCGACGCGCACGGCAAACGTCCGTGCTGAAACTCAGCTTGCCTAAGCCGCCGCCGAAAGCTAAATCTTCTGCTGCTCTAACGGGGTGCCCTGGTCGGCTTTCGCGATCACGGCTGAGAGGCTGCAAGCCAACCCGCGGAACCTGATCCGGTTCATACCGGCGGAGGGATTAGAAGCGATCGGATCGATACGCGCTTTTCCCATGGCAACAACGACGACAGGGAGAGGTGCGGAATGTCCAGTTCACTTCATCGAAAAATTCTTAGCCGGCTTGCGATCGCCGCAGCCTCGATCGCGGCATTTTCCGCAAGCGCCGCTGCCGCGGAAAAGACGCTGACGGTCTACACCTATGAGAGCTTCATCACCGAATGGGGACCGGGCGCCAAGGTCGCGGAAGCCTTCGAGAAAACCTGCGACTGCAAGATCGACTATGTCGGCGTTGCCGACGGGGTCGAACTCCTGACGCGGCTGAAGCTCGAAGGTCAGGGGTCCAAAGCCGACATCGTGCTCGGCCTCGATACCAATCTAGTGGCGGAGGCCAAGTCGACCGGTTTTTTTGCGCCGCACGGCATCGATACCGCTTCCGTCAAGGTTCCGGGCGACTTCTCGGACGACACCTTCGTTCCCTATGACTACGGCCATTTCGCCGTGGTCTACGACACCGAGACGCTGAAGGACCCTCCGAAGAGCCTTAAGGAACTCGTTGAGGGCGATCCGTCGAAGAAGATCGTCATCGAGGACCCGCGGACCTCCACCCCCGGCCTCGGCCTCCTGCTCTGGGTGAAATCCGTCTATGGCGACAAGGCGGGCGAGGCCTGGGCAGAGCTCAAGGAGCGCGTACTCACGGTCACGCCGGGCTGGTCGGAGGCCTATGGCCTCTTCACGAAGGGCGAGGCGCCAATGGTTCTCTCCTACACCACCTCACCCGCCTACCACATGGTCGCGGAAGACACCGAGCGGTACCAGGCGGCCCCCTTCGCGGAAGGCCACTATATCCAGATCGAAGTCGCGGCGCTGACGAAGAATGCCAGAGACCCGGAGCTCGCCCGGAAGTTCCTGGCCTTCATGATCGGCCCGGAATTCCAGTCGATCATTCCCACGACCAACTGGATGATGCCGGTGACGGCGACCAAGGAACCTCTGCCGGAAGCCTTCGGCAAGCTCGTCGAACCGCAAACGACGTTCCTCATTCCCTCCGAGGAAGTCGCCGCCAACCGCAAGGCCTGGATCGACGAATGGCTGGCGGCGATGAGCAGGAACTGAGGCCGGATTGTCTGGCTCGAATGAAAGCAGGATGACAGTGGTCGCCGGAGCCTTCGCTCTCGGCGGCATCCTGCTTTTCGTCGGCCTTGCCGCCGCGGCCCTGCTCGCCCAGTCGGCCGGCAGCACCGGCGCTGGTCCGCTTTTCGACGCTTACATCTGGCGCATCACACGCTTCACGCTGCTGCAGGCGAGCCTGTCGACGTTTCTATCCGTCCTGTTGGCCATCCCCTTGGCCCGGGCCCTTGCCCGCCGAACTTCGTTCCCTGGCCGGATATGGGTGGTGCGGTTTCTGGCGCTGCCGCTCGGCCTTCCGGCGCTCGTCGCCGCCCTCGGCCTCATCGAAATCTGGGGACGGCAGGGACTCGTGAACCGGGTCCTTGCGGCGGCCGGGCTGGAGCAGCCGGTCAGCATCTATGGCCTCTCCGGCATTCTGATCGCCCATGTCTTCTTCAACATGCCGCTTGCTGCACGCTTGATGCTTGCGGGCATCGAGCGCATTCCAGCCGAATACTGGCGCAGCTGCGCCAATCTCGGCATGGGTTCCTTTGCCATCTTTCGCTTCATCGAGTGGCCGGTGATCCGCGGATTGCTTCCCGGCATCGCCGGGCTCATCTTCATGCTCTGCGCCACCAGCTTCACGCTCGTGCTGACGCTTGGCGGCGGGCCGGCCGCCAGCACGATCGAAGTGGCGATCTACCAGGCGCTGCGCTTTGACTTCGACCCGCCGCGGGCAATCGCCCTTTCGGCGCTTCAGGTCGCCCTCACCGGGATGCTGCTTCTCGTGCTGAAACTGATCGCGCCGGCACCTCGCGAGGGAGAGACGAGCGGCAAAGCCATCCGGCGTTTCGACGGCGCAACAGGCGTGTCGCGGCTCGCCGACGGGGCTTGGCTGCTGCTCGCCGTCAGTCTCGTCGGCCTGCCATTCGCGGCGATCGCCTATGCCGGCTCGAAGGCCGACCTCATCCGTCTCCTGGGCGAGCCGGCGTTCCGCCGGGCGCTTGCCATGAGCGCGACGATCGCACTCGTCTCCGCCACGATGTCGGTCGTCATGACGGCGCTGATGATCCGCGCCGAGCGCCTCGTGCTGTCGCGGCGGCGCCCCGGGGCTGCGGCTCGCCTCTTTGCCGGAGGGATCGGCGCGAGCACGTCCTTCATCCTGCTCATGCCCCCCGTCGTGCTCGGTGCCGGATGGTTCCTTCTCCTGAGGCCTTTCGGCGACGTCGCCCGTTTCGCGCCGGCGGTCGTCATCGCCATCAACGCGCTGATGGCACTCCCCTTTGTCCACCGGGTGCTCGCTCCGGCCATGGCGACGCATGCGTCACGAACCGCGCAACTTGCCGCAAGCCTCGGCATCGGCGGTTTCCATCGCCTGCTGTGGATCGATTGGCCCGGCCTGCGCAAACCGCTTTTCGTCGGCTTCTCCTTTGCCATGGCCCTGTCCCTCGGCGATCTGGGAGCCGTCGCTCTTTTCGGCTCCGAGGACATGGTTACCCTCCCCTATCTGCTCTATAGCAGGATGGGCAGCTATCGCACCGCGGATGCGGCCGGACTCGCGCTGGTCCTCGGCCTTATCTGCCTTGTCCTGACGGTGCTCGGCACGGCGGGAGAGGAAAGATCGCCCGAAGGCCAAAGCACATGAGTTCCATCGCTCTCTCCCTCAAGGGCGTCGAAACAAGCTTCGAAACGACGACGCTCGCCTTCGACTGCGCGGTGCCCGCAGGACAGATCGTCGCCGTCGCGGGCGCCTCCGGTTCGGGCAAGTCGACCCTCTTCAACATCATTGCCGGCTTCGAGCCACCGGAGCGCGGGGAGGTCCGAATCATCGGCGAGGACATGACCGGCCGCGCACCGGCGGACCGGCCGGTCTCGATCATCTTCCAGGATCATAACCTCTTCGCGCATCTTGACGTCGCCACCAATGTCGGCTTCGGCATCAGCCCGGCGCTGCGGCTCGATGCTTCCGACCGGAAGAGGGTCGAGGATGCACTGGTCCGAGTAGGCCTCGGCGGTTTTGGAAAGCGCCTGCCACCGACGCTTTCGGGCGGCGAACGCCAGAGGGTGGCCCTCGCGCGCGCTTTCGTGAGACACCGCCCTCTGCTCTTGCTCGACGAGCCCTTCGCCGCGCTCGATCCCGGCCTGCGGGCGGAAATGCGCGCGCTCATCAGCGACCTGCACGATGAGGAAGGCAACACCATACTGTTGATCACGCACCATCCCGATGACGTGAGGTCGCTCGCCGACAGCGTTCTTTTTCTCGACCGCGGCCGCATTGTCGCTCACGATGAGGCCGATCGTTTTCTCGAACGCCGCGATCTCGCTGCCATCAATCGGTTCCTCGGCAATCAAGGATGAGCACTGTTCGCGGCTTCGATCCGATTCCGGAGAGAACTAAATTCGCCGGCCGCCACAATTTGACCGCCGCGCTGTGCGAGGCGCGGGAGACACCAGCGGGTGCCTGGCAAAATTCGCGCACCCGTTGCCGTGATACCACGGGGCAACTATTTCTACTGGGGTCGGCTAGGCAGGCAACGCTGAAATCGGATACAGCAGAATCCTGGCTGAAATACCCGCGCCGGTGCACCGCATCCGGCTGAAAAAGTAGGACTTTTCGCCGATTGCGATGATGGCTCTAAGCCGCCGGTCGCGCCGGCGGATGGGGACGGGCTGAGGCATGATAAGGCAGGCAGTCATGAATGGCTGGTTTCCGCGGCGGCATGGAGCCGTGCGCGCACGCGCGCTGGTTGCATTGGCCGCCACGACGCTCCTGACCGCATGCCAATCGGTTATCGAGCAGACCTACGAGCCGACCGTTTCCCCCTCCTCGAATCCGCAAATCGTCGAGGAAGTGCAGAAGAACGACCCGCGCGCCCAACTTGGCGCCCGCGAGCATCCGCGCATCGTGGCGAGCTACGGCGGCGAATACCGCGACGCCAAGACCGAGCGGCTGGTCGCCCGCATCACGGGCGCGCTGACGGCGGTTTCTGAGAACCCGCAGCAATCCTACCGCATCACCATTCTCAACTCGCCGGCAATCAACGCTTTCGCGCTTCCGGGCGGTTATCTCTATGTCACGCGCGGCCTGCTTGCACTTGCCAATGACGCATCGGAAGTGGCCGCCGTGCTCTCGCACGAGATGGCGCATGTGACGGCCAATCACGGCATTCAGCGGCAACAGCGCGAGGAGGCGGAGGTGATCGCCAGCCGCGTGGTGTCCGAGGTGCTCTCCTCCGACCTCGCCGGCAAACAGGCGCTTGCCCGCGGAAAGCTGCGCCTCGCCGCCTTCTCGCGCAATCAGGAACTGCAGGCCGACGTGATCGGCGTCCGCATGCTGGGCGAGGCGGGATACGACCCCTATGCGGCGGCGCGCTTCCTCGATTCCATGGCCGCCTATAGCCGCTTCAGCGCTGTGGATCCGGAGGCGGACCAGAGCCTCGACTTCCTGTCGAGCCATCCCAACGCGCCGCAGCGCGTCGATCTTGCGCGCCGGCATGCGCGCGCCTTCGGCCCCGAGGGGACGAGCGGCGACCGCGGGCGCGATTATTATCTCGCCGGCATCGACGGCATCCTCTACGGCGACAGCCCGCAGGAAGGCTATGTCCGGGGACAGACCTTCCTGCATGGCCAGCTCGGCATTCGATTCGACGTGCCCGCGGGTTTCCAGATCGACAACAAGGCCGAGGCCGTGCTCGCCACCGGACCGGGCGAAGTCGCCGTCCGTTTCGACGGCATTGCCGACACGAGCCGGCGCAGCCTGACTGACTACATCGCCAGCGGCTGGGTGACGGGCCTCAAGCCCGATACGATCCGCCCGATCACCGTCAACGGCCTGGAGGCGGCAACGGCGCGCGCCTCGGCGGACCGGTGGGATTTCGACGTCACGGTGATCAGGTTCGGCGAGCGGATCTACCGCTTTCTGACGGCCGTCCCGAAGGGCTCGAGCGCACTGGAGCCGACGGCGAACCAGTTGCGCACCTCCTTCCGCCGCATGACGTCCGGCGAGATCCAGTCGCTCAAACCGCTGCGCGTCCGCGTCGTCACGGTCAGGTCCGGCGATACGATCGCGACGCTCGCAGCCCGCATGATGGGCACCGACCGCAAGCTCGATCTTTTTCGCATGATCAATGCGATGCAGATCACTTCCACCGTCCGACCGGGCGACAAGGTGAAGATCATATCGGAGTGAGGCGGGGCAGCCGCTACGCCTCTCGGTCGTTCAATGGAGAACTGGCGAGCCCAAGGCCTGTCCCTTCGCCCCGCTTGCGGGGAGAAGCTGCCGGCAGGCGGATGAGGAACGAACAAGCTCGCGAAGCATTGCGCTTCAATGCATCGCCGCCGTCAGCGCGGGCGCCTTGGCGGTCAGCGCCGCACGCAGCTTTTCCAGTGCACGCGTTTCGATCTGCCGCACACGCTCCTTCGATATTCCCAGCGCGACGCCAAGTTCCTCAAGCGTGGCGCCGTCTTCCGACAGGCGCCGCGCGCGAATGATCTTCATTTCGCGTTCGCTGAGTTCGCCGAGGGCAACCTGCAGCCAGCGGCGGGCGCGCTCGCCGTCGATCATGTCGCTCACCTGTTCGTCCGGCAAAGGGGCATCGCTTGCCAGGAAATCGAGCCGCGCTCCGCCATCCGAGTCACTGCTGCCGACCGGCGCCTGCAGCGACGCGTCGTTGCCGGAGAGGCGTGCATCCATCGTTTGGACGTCAGCGAGGCTGACGCCGAGCGCGGCGGCGATCTCCTCATGCATCGCCTGCGAGGTCAGTTGCCGGTCGCCCTGTGCAAGCCGCGCGCGCAGCCGGCGGAGGTTGAAGAACAGCGCCTTTTGCGCCGAGCTCGTGCCGCCGCGCACGATAGACCAGTTGCGCAGGACATAGTCCTGCATCGAAGCGCGGATCCACCAGGTCGCATAGGTCGAGAAGCGCACTTCCCGGCTCGGCTCGAAGCGAGCCGCGGCCTCCAGGAGCCCGATGTGCCCCTCCTGCACGAGATCGCCCATGGGCAGCCCGAAGCTGCGGAACTTCGCCGCCATCGCGATCACCAGGCGCATGTGCGACATGGCGATCTTGTTGCGCGCTTCCTGGTCGTTTTCGTTCCGCCAGGCCTGCGCTAGCGCATGCTCTTCGTCCCGCTCAAGATAGGGCGCTTCCATGGCAATCTTGATCATACGCCTGTCTGCTGTGAGGGTCTTCATCGATTGCTCCGTAGCTGGCGCCGAACGCCATTTCACGATTGACTCCAAACGCCGAGCGCCCTCTTTTCAGCGTTCGGCAACGGGACGGGTGGCGCTGGTTGACGAAACGACAGGGCGCCCTAAATGGAAGAATACGAACCTGAGACGTGAGGAAATCACGGGACCAAGATCGCTCGGCAGCACAGGCAAAGACCTCCCTGCCGGGAGTGTTAAACGTGCGTGGGCGCGAAAAGTTCCGCGGGCGGTAGCGATTATTGATTGTGGAGAGAACGCCTTCACGACGCAATGATTGTATCGGCGCGTCGCATTGCGCCGCGATCGGGGGTTCGAGAGCGCGTCTCCGGAGCGCCGTGCGTACGAATGGACGCACTAAGGAACAGATCCAACAAAAAAGCCCGGCCTCTGTGTGGCCGGGCTTTTTCGGTTGCTTCTACGCAAAGGCGCTTAGGCGGCTTCGTCCTGTGCGTCGTCTTCCTCGATAGCCTTACCGCGCTTCGGACCCTTGTTGAGGTTGGCCTCGACGAGGCGAACGGCCTCAGTTTCCGACATCTTGTTCACGGCAGCGATTTCGCGCGCCATCCGGTCAAGCGCGGCTTCATAGAGCTGCCGCTCGGAATAGGACTGTTCCGGCTGGTTCTCGGCGCGATAGAGGTCACGCACCACTTCCGCGATGGAAATGAGATCGCCGGAATTGATCTTGGCATCGTATTCCTGAGCGCGGCGCGACCACATGGTCCGCTTCACGCGCGCCTTGCCCTGCACGACCTTCAACGCACGGTCTACGAAATCGGTTTCGGACAGCTTGCGCATGCCGATGCCCACGGCCTTCGCCACCGGCACCTTGAGACGCATCTTGTCCTTCTCGAAGTCGATGACAAAGAGTTCGAGCTTCATGCCCGCGACTTCCTGCTCCTCAATCGCGACGATCTGGCCAACGCCATGGGCCGGATAAACGATCGATTCACCGGTCTTGAAGCCTTGGCGCGTTGAAGATTTCTTCTGCTGGGTGGTCATTCGTTTCAAACACTCCCTAGTGCGCACCCGGCCCTCACGGGGCCGGGGCCGGGTCAGTCAGGCCCGGGATAGACGGGGATACCGCCGGGTGGGTCCACCTGGTCCGTCCAACGAAACGCAAACAAGCTCTTATTGCGCAGTCACAAGCAACGGACCGTTGCATATCTCAAAAGTGCCGCGCGGTGGAGATCGTTTGCTTTCGTGCTGGTTTTCGGGCGCGCAAAAGCACCCTCTGTGGATCAGTGTGTGAAAACTATCACAAAAAAGAGCGCAAATCAATAATTTGCTGCACGGCAACGATCAAGTCGCCGCGCTCGCAAGCGCGAAGTGCCGGCGGAATTTTCCCCAGCTTTCCGCCTGGCCGTCCGTAGTCCGTCAGCACCGGCGAACCAAGCGGCAGGCAATCGCCTCAGTCTCCCTGCCCCGGCTCGGGAGAAAAGTACTTCTCGTATTTTTCTTCCACGCCGTCCATTTCCTTGGCCTCCGGCAGCGGGTCGCGCTTGACGGTGATGTTCGGCCACTTCGTGGAGAAATCTGCGTTCAGTTTCAACCACATATCCAAGCCCGGCTCGGTGTCCGGCTTGATTGCCCCAGCGGGACATTCCGGCTCGCACACGCCGCAGTCGATGCATTCATCCGGATGGATGACGAGGAAATTCTCTCCCTCGTAGAAACAGTCCACCGGGCAGACTTCAACGCAGTCCGTGTACTTGCAGCGAATGCAGTTGTCGGTCACGACATACGTCATGAGGTACTCCAGCCAATGCTCACATTTGATGGCAGACGGCAATCAACGGTGATACTCGATCGCCCGCGCATGCTAGGCATGTCCGGCGCGCATAGCTGCCGAGGCAGACCCCGTATGCCATCCTCCGCGTGACTTCGTGAATCGGAAGCGATCCGGCGAAACCACACATCGGTTCAAGCTGCTACATCCACCTCCCCCCTGTACGGGTTTTCGGCACTGTAGCGTTGCTTGTCACGTAAAGGCTTTGACCGGCCTTTGCAAGAATTATCCATGCGCGATTTGCCCCTATGCGGGCACAGTTTTCCAGCCGCGCTATTGGCGCGCCAAAATCCGTTGCAAGGCCTTTTCGGGGGAAAGGTGATCGGGCGCCGCGGCAGCGGCCGGCACCGGTCGGAAGTCCCGATTCACTCGTCGCCGGGTTCCGGTCCCGGCCGCAAGCGGTCCGTTTCGCGGCGCTCGCGCTTCGTCGGCCGTCCCGCTCCGCGATCGCGCGTCGCCTGTTCGAAAAGCGTGGGTCTGCCGGCAGGCACGGCGGGGCTCAGATCCTCGTAGAGCAGGCGCGCCTCCTCGTAGGGGCCGCGGCGGGATCCGGTCAGCAGCACGCGCACGACGAGGTCGCGCCGCTCCAGCGACACTTCAAGCATATCGCCGGCCTTGACCTGGGCGGACGATTGCGTCTCACGTTTGCCATTGATCGCCACGTGACCGGCCTCGATCACCTTCTGGGCGAGCGAGCGCGACTTGACCAGCCGGGCGAAGAACAGCCACTTGTCGAGCCGCTGGCGCATTGCAGGAGCGGACGGTGGCTGCTGTTCCATTGGACCTGACCTACTTCTTCATCTGCTCCTTCAGAGCAGCGAGCTTGGCGAAAGGTGAATCGGGATCGATCGGCTTCTCCTTGCGCGGCGGGCGCCCCTCGAACTTGGCAGGAGACGGCTTGCCGCGGTCGTGCCGGTCACCCCGGTCCTTGCGCTGACCGCCCGGTCTTCCTTCCGAGCCCTTGCCCTCCTGCGCCTTGCCTTCCCACGCTTTACCCTGCGACTTACCATGGGCGGGCTGCCTGCGGCCGCCTTCACGGCCTTCCGCCTGGCCATGCCGCTGTCCGCCGCGGCGCTGTTCGCCATGACGACCGCCCTGTCGCTGATTGTCCTGGCGGGTGCCCGGACGCCACAGGAGCACCGGCCTGGTTTCGGCCGGCACCTCCGGGTCGCCCGATGCCGCTGCATCGCTACTGACCGGCGCCTCGGCAGCCGCGCGATCGGCGGCTCCCGTCTCCGCGGCGCCCGTCTCTGCGGCCGGCGCATCGGCGGCTTCCGTCACTGCAGCCGGTGCACCGGTGGATTCGGCCTCAGGGCCTGCATCCGCTCCGCTCTCGGCGGCCTCGCCATTCTGAGTTGCCAGGAAAGCTGCCGCCTCCTCGGCCGTTACGGCGTCGGCACGATAGCCGAGGCCTTTGAGGATTTCCTCCATGTCGTCCGGCGTCGCCCCGAGAATGGACAGCATCGAGGTGGTCGCGACGAAACGACGGCCGTCATAGGCGCCCTCCGGACGCGGCTGCGTCCCGGGCTTCCACTGCAGAAGCGGACGGATGAGATCGGCCAGCCGCTCGAGAATATCGATCCGCACCGCGCGCTTGCCGAGGAATCGGAAACCCGCGAGCCTGTAGAAGGTCCGCTCGAAGGACGGGTCGGTGACGACGGAGGTGCGACCGGCAGCGAGCATCGGGATGAGTTCGCCGTAGCCGGGCTTGTCGAGCCCGTCATTCTTCAGCGCCCAGAGAAGCGTGATCAGTTCCGCCGGAGCCGGCTTCAGCAGCGCGGGGATGAAGATGTGATAGGCACCGAACCGGACGCCGTATCTGCGGATCGACGCACGGCTCTCCTGATCCAGCGACTTCACCTCTTCGGCAACGTCGCGACGGAAGAGCACGCCGAGACTCTCGACGATCTGGAAGGCGAGCCCCTTGGCGAGGCCCTCCAGGTCCTCGGCGCGCGAAATGTCGTCCAGCGGCTTCAGCACCGTGCTGATGTGATGGTTCACGAAACGCTCGATCCGCGCCAGTACATGTTCGCGGGCATTGGCCTGGAGCTGCTCGTCGGCAAGCAGGATGACGCGGGGACGCATGACATGATCGCTCGCCGTGAGCCGCGCGACCGGATCGCCGAGCCACCGGACAAGACCGTCCGACGACAGGGCCAGATCGCCATTGCCGGCCGCATGGAGACGAGCGGCGCGCGCTTCGAATTCCAGCGCGAGCGCCTTATGGGCGGCCCCCTGAACGGCCTTCGCGTCCGTTCCCTCGCTGCCCGCGGCCAGCGTGAACCGGAAACCGGCTAGCTGCCCCACATGGTGTCCCTCGACGAAGACATCACCATTCACACTGATTTCTGCTTCCAGCATCGCATTCTCTCTCAGGCGCTTCATGAGCACAGATGTCCTGCGATCAACAAAGCGTTTCGTCAACCTTTCATGTAGCGCGTCGGACAATCGATCTTCGATTTCCCGCGTCTTTTCTTGCCAGTGTGTCGGATCGGCAAGCCACCCGGGCCGATTGGATACATAGGTCCAGGTCCTGATCTGCGCAATTCGCGCCGAAAGTGTGTCGATTTCGCCGTCCGTGTGATCGGCGCGCCGGACCTGTTCGGCCATGAAATCCTCATTGACCGTGCCCTGGCGAACGAGGTCGGCATAGATGGTCGAGATCAGGTCCGCGTGCTGGGCGGGCGTGATGCGGCGATAATCGGGAAGCGCGCAGGCTTCCCACAGTTTTTCCACGCGCTCGGGCGTCGTCGCCACATCGATGATCTCGGGGTAGCGCCCAAGATGCTCGAGCGCCTGCTGATCGACGGCCGGGAGCGCGCGCGCCAGCCCGGTGACCGCCGGTGCGGCCTCGAGGCTCTTTTTCAGCGCCTTCAGCGACGAAAAGTCGAGCGCCTTGGAACGCCATTGCAGCACCCGCACCCGGTCGAACTCATGCGATTCGATGCGGTGCACCAGCTCCTCGTCGAACGGATCGACGCGTCCCGTCACGCCGAAGGTCCCGTCGCGGACATGCCTGCCGGCGCGGCCGGCGACCTGGGCGAGCTCCGCCGGATTGAGGTTGCGGTATTGGTAGCCGTCGAACTTGCGGTCCTGGGCGAAGGCGACATGATCGACGTCGAGGTTGAGCCCCATGCCGATCGCGTCGGTCGCCACGAGATAGTCGACGTCCCCCTCCTGGTAGAGCGCCACCTGGGCGTTGCGGGTTCGCGGAGAAAGAGCGCCGAGCACGACGGCTGCACCGCCGCGCTGGCGCCGGATCAGTTCCGCGATCGCATAGACCTCGTCGGCCGAAAAGGCGACGATCGCCGAACGGTTCGGCAGGCGGGTGATTTTCTTGGAGCCGGCATAGAGAAGCTGCGACATGCGCGGCCGCTCGACGACGGTGATGCCGGGCAGCAGATATTCGAGGATCGGCCGCATCGTCGCAGCCCCGAGCAGCAGCGTCTCGCCGCGGCCGCGAAGGTGCAGGATCCGGTCGGTGAAGATATGGCCGCGTTCGAGATCGCCCGCGAGCTGAACTTCGTCGATCGCCACGAAAGAGGCCGTCGTCTCGCGCGGCATCGCTTCCACGGTGCAGACCGAATAGCGGGCGCGATGCGGCGCGATCTTTTCCTCGCCAGTGATCAGCGCGACATTGTGATGGCCGACCTTCTCCACGAGACGTGTATAGACCTCGCGCGCGAGCAATCTCAGCGGCAGCCCTATGACGCCGCTGTCATGCGCGACCATGCGCTCGATCGCATAATGGGTCTTGCCGGTATTGGTAGGCCCGAGCACCGCGGTAACGCCGCGGCCGCTCAGGATCATGGATTGAAAGGACAAGGTCTCGATCCCGGGCAGTCTCTACAGCGCCACACGTCGATCAAACGCGCAAAGCCCGCTGCAGTGCTTTGAATTGCCGCATGTTTATCCGTAAACCGGCTCCGATTTAAGGAAACATGCGCTGAGAGCCGGCGCGCTTTCACGCTCCGCCGGGAAACAGATGCCCATGCGACGTACCAAACGCAAGGGTTCGCGGGCAATAAATGCGTCAAACGACCAACCATATCTTGCGTCTCGCCTCAAGCCTCTCGTTTGGCGTTTTGGAACAGCGGCGGAACGAATCAGAGACGAATCGCCGACTCCCACCGATTCACCCTATGTTCACGGCTATATATAGTTTTCAACATCCGGTTACGCACCATATGCTGAATCCTGGCAGGGAACGCCCGCGGTTAGCTCCGGAGCCGAGTCGAAATGGGACGTCATCGCCATCAAGAGTGCAAAGGATTCGGAATCCAAGAGTCTGGAAAGACTGAAAAATTTTAACGGGATTCACGTCCGATCGGCCGAGTCCGGAAATAGGAATCGCTTCACAGGCACCCGCCCCGAGCGGACGCCGTTCGGCGGCGAGTCGGCGGTGAGTTCGTTTTCCCCTTTCGTTCACTACAATATCTAGTAGCACCCAGAGAGATCAGGAGGCAGGCTCCGGAAGGATATCGATGCGGCCGTTCTCTCATTGCCCCGGAACATTCCGAGTCCGAAAGCGACTTCGGCGCCCCCTGGGGGGGCGCCGAAGAGCCGCGAGCCGGGCATGACGCCTCAGGCGAAGTACTGGCCGCCATTGGCCGATATCGTGGAGCCGGTGATGAAACCGGCATCATCGGACGCGAGAAACACGACGCAGCGTGCCACTTCCTCCGGCTCGCCGAGGCGTCCGACCGGTATCTGCGGAATGATCCGCTCATTGAGCACCTTTTCCGGAACGGCGCGCACCATCTCCGTGCCGATATAGCCGGGGCAAATCGCGTTGACGGTGATCCCCTTCGCGGCCCCTTCCTGCGCCAGCGCCTTGGTGAAGCCGAGATCACCGGCCTTGGCGGCGGAATAGTTCACCTGGCCCATCTGGCCCTTCTGGCCGTTGATGGACGAGATGTTGACGATGCGGCCGAAGCCGCGGTCACGCATGCCCGACCAGAGCGGATGCGTCATGTTGAACACGCCGGTGAGATTGGTGCCGATCACCTCGCCCCACTGCTCCGGAGTCATCTTGTGGAACATCGCGTCACGGGTGATGCCGGCATTGTTGACGAGGATGTCGACCGGTCCGAGGTCGGCCTCGACCCTTGCGATCCCATCGACGCAGGCCTGATAGCTCGAGACGTCCCATTTGTAGACGGGAATGCCTGTCTCCCGCTCGAAGGCCTGGGCCCTCTCGTCATTGCCGGCATAGTTTGCAGCCACCTTGTAGCCCGCCGCCTTCAGCGCCACGCAAACCGCGGCGCCGATGCCGCGCGACCCGCCCGTAACCAATGCTACCCTGCTCATATTCGCCTCCCACTCGGTTAAGCCAAATCTGCAAAAGCACTCACATGCAGCCCGGGGAGCCCGGGCTGCTCATGCATCACCTGATCCGGAAATTGCCCGCATGCCGGGCGGCCGGCTACAAACGTTCCACGCACATGGCGACGCCCATGCCGCCGCCGATGCAAAGAGTCGCAAGGCCCTTGGAGACGCCGCGCCGCTTCATTTCGAAAAGAAGCGTGTTAAGCACCCGGGCACCGGAGGCGCCGATCGGATGTCCGATGGCGATCGCTCCGCCATTGACGTTGACGATCGAAGGATCCCAGCCGAGATCCTTGTTGACGGCGCAGGCCTGAGCCGCGAAAGCCTCGTTCGCCTCCACGAGCTCGATATCGCCGACCGACCAGCCGGCTTTTTCGAGGGCCTTGCGCGATGCGGGGATGGGGCCCGTGCCCATGATCTGCGGGTCGACGCCTGCCGTGGCCCAGGAGACGATGCGGGCAAGCGGCTGGATGCCGCGCCGGACGGCCTCGGCCTCGGTCATCAAAAGCGCCGCGGCGGCGCCGTCATTGAGACCCGAAGCGTTGCCGGCGGTCACCGTACCTTCCTTGTCGAAGGCCGGGCGGAGCTTTGCGATGGAATCGAGCGTGGCGCCGTGGCGTATATACTCGTCCTGATCGACGGTCACGTCGCCTTTACGGGTCTTCACGACGAAAGGCACGATCTCGTCGGAGAAACGGCCGGCCTTCTGCGCAGCTTCCGCTTTATTCTGGGAGGCAAGCGCGAATTCGTCCTGTTCCTCGCGCGTGAGCTGCCATTTCCGCGCGACGTTCTCGGCGGTGATGCCCATGTGGTATCCATAGAAGGCATCCGTCAGGCCGTCCTTGATCATCGTGTCGATCATCTTGTAGTCGCCCATTTTCACGCCGCCGCGCAGGTGCGCGCAATGCGGCGCCATGGACATCGATTCCATGCCGCCGGCAACGATGACCTTCGCATCGCCGGTCGCGATCTGCTGCATGCCGAGCGCCACGGCGCGCAGGCCGGAGCCGCACAGCTGGTTCATGCCCCAGGCGGTCTTTTCCTGCGGGACGCCGGCCTTCATCGCCGCCTGCCGCGCAGGATTCTGCCCCTCGCCCGCCGGCAGCACCTGGCCGAGGATCACCTCGTCCACCTCGCCCGCTTCGACGCCCGCCCGCTCGAGCACCGCTTTGATGGCCGCCGCACCCAGCTCGTGCGCGGGCGTGGTGCCGAAGGCGCCGTTGAAGGAGCCGACGGCCGTGCGGGCAGCGCTGGCGATGACGATCGAGGGATTGCTCATGGGACGTTCCTCATATTTGCTTTGCCTGATGGAGGCAGACTGGCAAAGGGAGGAGCGCGAGTCAAACGCCTAGTTGCGGTGCCGCAAAAGCTTCACGGCGGCGCGCCGGCGCCTGTTCGCACCTGCGTCGCCGCATTGCACAAATAGATTGTCAGTAGCGCTCTTTTGCGGATACTCTGAAAAACACAATAAAGACGGGACCATGGGTAAGAGGAGACCCTGATGGGGAAAAACGAAGGCCAGATCGTTATCAAGAAATACGCGAACCGCCGTCTCTACAATACCGGTACGAGCACTTACGTGACCCTCGACGACCTGGCCGTCATGGTGAAGAGGGGCGAGGACTTCGTCGTGCAGGATGCCAAATCCGGCGAAGACATAACCCACTCCGTGCTGACTCAAATCATCTTCGAGCAGGAATCGAAGACCGGCAACACGCTCCTGCCGATTTCCTTTCTCCGCCAGCTGATCTCCTTTTATGGCGACCAGATGCAGATGGTCGTACCAAGCTATCTCGAGCACTCGATGCAGGCCTTCACCGAGCAGCAGGCGCAGATGCGGGAGCAGATCACCAAGGCCTTCGGTGAAACGCCGCTCGGCAAGAACCTGAAGGTTCCTCTGCAGCTCGTCGAGGAACAGGTCCGGCGCAACACGGAAATGTTCCACCAGGCCATGCAGATGTTCTCGCCCTTCATGGCGGCTCCGGCGGCCAAGGAAACCAAGAAGGCCGAGGCGAAGGATATCGACGAGTTGAAGGAACAGCTTCGGGCCCTTCAGACGAAGCTGGACAATCTGGGCTGACGGCAATTTCTCCGGGAACACCCCTTCCCGCAAGGGGCCGTAAGGGAGGGGCTAACCTGTCGCGCACTTCAGCGACGATCAATCCGCCACCACGCGAGACGCTGTGTTCCGTGGAGCGGTGATACCCGCTGCCCATCCGCTTTGCGGAGGGTCTTCGCAAGGGACGAGGTCACCGCACCAAAGAAAAAGGGCCGGCAGTGCCGACCCTCCGAACTTCAACCGCAGGCGGTAAGCGCTTATGCACTTTCCTTCGGCGTCAGGACCTGGCGGCCGCGATACATGCCGGTCTTCAGGTCGATGTGATGCGGGCGGCGCAGTTCGCCGGAGTTCTTGTCTTCGATGTAGGTCGGAGCCTTGAGGGCGTCAGCGGAACGGCGCATGCCACGCTTGGACGGGCTCGTTTTTCTTTTCGGTACAGCCATTTCATTCTCCACTTATCGGGCAAAACACTGTTCAGCAGCCGAAAATGGCCGGGTCGAACAGATGTCGATCTCGGAATTTCGCGCGCTTATACATGCCGAACCGTACTTTGACCAGTCCCCGCACGCAAATTTTCGACTCGGCGCGGGGAGCCTCAATCCGCTTCAGGCTTCATCCTCCGGCACGATCCAGCTTTCGGCTCTTGCGGCCTCCTCCCATTTGCGGAAGGCCGGATGCGCCTTGACGGCGTCCATATAGGCGAGCGTCACCGGGTCCGTCACGAGCTCATAGGTCTCGAAACGGTTGACGACCGGGGCGAACATCGCGTCTGCCGCGGTGAACCGGCCGAAAAGGAACGGTCCCCCTGATCGCTCGATCGACTCGCGCCAGATAGCCTCGATCCGCGCCACGTCATCGCCGACACCGTCCGGCAGAGCGATCGACTTTGCCGGCCGGCGGATGTTCATCGGGCAGGCGCCGCGCAATGCCCGGAAGCCGGAGAGCATCTCCATCGAGTAGCTGCGCGCACGCGCACGATCCGCGCGATCTTCCGGCCAGAGGCCGGCTTCCGGGAAAAGCTCCGCCGCGTATTCGATGATCGCAAGCGATTCCCATATGCGAATCTCGCCGTGATGGAGCACCGGAACGCGTCCCGTCGGCGAAATTTCGTGAAACCGCGGATTGCCTGCCGCAGAATCGAACGGAATGACGACGTCCTCGAACGGAATGCCGCCGGCCGTGAGTGCGAGCCAGGGCCGCAGTGACCAGGATGAATAGTTCTTGTTGCCGACATAAAGGACGAGCTTGGCCATGATCCTGCCTCCGACTGGCTTTGCGCATGTCGCCCAAAACCGTGCTGCGGTTTTGTGATAGCGACAGGCATAAAAAACAAAAGCAGCTTTGCCACATCAGCGGCCGGCAAACCAATGAATTGGGTTCATTTCAATCATAAAGACATGTGATGTAGCCGCCGGAGCGGCTGGCGCGGCGTTCGATCACCCCGGCTAGACGCCGGAGACCAGGACCCGGTTTGCCGGCATTTCGATCGATCGGATTGGGCAGCGACACGGCAAGGAGGGCCGCCTGACGGCGCGAAAGCTTCGCCGCCGAAACGCCGAAATGATGACGGGCGGCGGCCTCGATCCCATAGATGCCCTCGCCCCATTCGGCGACGTTCAGATAGATTTCCATCAGACGCCGCTTGCTCCAGACGAAATCCGCCGCGACCGCGAGCGGCAATTCCATTGCCTTGCGCACGAAGGAACGACCGTTCCAGAGAAACAGGTTCTTGACCGTCTGCATAGGGATCGTGCTGGCGCCGCGCGTCTGTTCGCCGTCGAGCGCATCCTCGAGGACGCCACGCATCTGGGCCCAATCGATGCCCGCATGGGAACAGAACTGCCCATCCTCGGACATCATGACCGACTGGACGAGCACCGGCGCAATGTCGTCGAACTCGACCCATTGCCGGTCATAGCCGCGCAGCAGCACGAGGTCGCGCAGCATCAATGTCGAGACGGGGTGAACGGACTCGGCGAGATAGAGGACGATCAGGGCATAGGGCAGGAGCAGGACGGAGAGGACGAGGAGAGCGAGCCGACGACGACGCGAGCGCCATGACCTGCGCGTGGCCGACCTGCGACCTGCGGGCAACTCCGCCTCCTCGCGTTCTTCCGAAACGATGTCCACGCCCCGTCCATCCACCTCTTTTCCGCCCGCCTCTTTTCCCATCCACCCCTCTCTTATGCGATGGCGAGCGAAAGTTGAACGGCCTTTCTCGCAAAAGGCAAGGCTCTGCAGCGCCGTCATCCCGGAGGTGCTCTGAATGCTGCGACGCCAAAGCCCGTTGAAAGCCGCTCCGCCGCATGTAAAAGAGCCTCTATGACAGACGAGAGATCATCCTTTTCGGCACGCCTGAAGGCCAACGCGGTCGCGGTGGAAGCGCTGCTTGCAACATTGCTCGGGCCCGCAGTGCGGGCGGACGAGATCGCCCGCCCGGAAAACCTGCTCGCCGCCATGCGCCATGGCGTGCTCAATGGCGGCAAGCGGCTGCGGCCCTTTCTTGTCAGCGAAAGTGCGGCCCTCCTCGGTGGCGATGCGCATGCGGCGCTTAGAATAGGCGCCGCGCTCGAATGCATTCACTGCTACTCGCTCGTCCACGACGACCTGCCGGCCATGGACGACGACGACATGCGGCGCGGAAAGCCGACCGTGCACGTCGCATTCGACGAGGCGACGGCAATTCTCGCGGGCGACAGCCTGCTGACCTTCGCCTTCGACATCGTCGCGGCGCCGGAAACACCAATCTCCGATCGTCAGAAGACGATGCTGGTGGTCGCGCTCGCGCGCGCGGCGGGACACGGCGGAATGGCCGGCGGTCAGGCGCTCGACCTCGCCGCCGAAAAGTGTGCTCCCGACGAAGCGGGCGTCGTCCTCCTGCAGTCGATGAAGACCGGCGCCCTCCTCCGCTTTGCCTGCGAGGCGGGTGCGATCATCGCCGATGCACCGGCAGAGGACCGACAACGGCTGCGCGCCTTCGGAGAGAAGATCGGGCTCGCCTTCCAACTGGCCGACGACCTGCTCGACCTCACCGCCGACGCCGCGATAATGGGCAAGGCGACCGGCAAGGATGCGGCGCGAGGGAAGGGCACGATTGTCTCCCTGCACGGCCAGCCCTGGGCCGAGCGCCGACTCGAAAGTCTGGTGGCCGAAGCGGAAGGGCTGCTTGAACCCTACGGCGCCCGTTCGGCGACCCTTGCCGAAACGGCCCGCTTCATCGCCAACCGCAGGAACTGAGCTCATGAGCAAACTCTGGTCGCCGATCGTTGCCACGCTGAAGCCTTACGTCCCCGGCGAACAGCCGCGCATAGCCAATCTCGTCAAGCTCAACACCAACGAGAGCCCCTACGGCCCCTCGGAAAAGGCGCTGGAGGCAATCCGGGCGGCGGCGAGCACCGACCTCCGGCTTTATCCGGATCCGATCGCTCTCGGGCTGCGGGAGGCGATCGCTGCGCGTCACGGCTTATCGGTCGGAGAGGTTTTCGTCGGCAATGGTTCCGATGAGGTCCTGGCGCACACCTTCGCGGCGCTTCTGAAACACGACAAGCCGCTGCTTTTTCCGGACATCTCCTACAGTTTCTACCCGACCTATGCGGGCCTCTTCGGCATCGAGGCGGTCGAGGTGCCGCTCGACGCCGCTTTCCGCATCGACATAGCCGATTATCGCCGTCCCTCGGGCGCCATCGTCCTGCCGAACCCGAATGCGCCGACCGGTATCGGCCTGCCGCTTGCCGACATTGAGCGGCTGGTGGCCGAGCATCCCGATCAGCCCGTGGTGATCGACGAGGCCTATGTCGATTTCGGCGGCGAATCCGCGATCGCGCTCGTTCCGAAATACGAGAACCTGCTCGTCGTTCAGACCTTCTCCAAGTCACGCGCGCTGGCGGGCCTGCGGGTCGGTTTCGCAGTCGGCCAGCGGCCGCTGATCGAGGCGCTGGAACGCGTCAAGGACAGCTTCAACTCCTACCCGCTCGGTCGAGCCGCCCAGGCGGGTGCGACGGCTGCAATCGAGGACGAGGCGTGGTTCGAAGCGACCTGCGGCAGGATCATCGCCTCGCGGGCAAAACTGACACGCGACCTCGAAGCCCGCGGCTTCGAGGTTCTGCCGTCGCAGGCAAACTTCGTCTTTGCCCGCCATCCCGGACATGCCGGCCAGGCGCTGGCGGCGAAGCTGCGCGAACGGGCAGTGGTCGTCCGCCACTTCGCCAAGCCCCGAATTGCGGATTTCCTGCGCATCACCATCGGGACCGATGCGGAATGCGCCAGGCTGATCGCGGCGCTCGACGCGATTCTGTAAGGGCAGCACAGCACCGGGTTACAGCCAAGCTCCCATTGGCATCGGTGCAAGCCTCGGCTACCGTCTTTGCGCGTCTGACAAGACGCGCGACCCTGAGGGACAATCGGACGCCGTCATGCTCGACCTCACGCCCTATCTGCCGCAGCTCCTCATCGCCTGGACGACCTATGTCATCGCCGTTGCCTCGCCGGGCCCCGCGGTTCTGGCGATCATCGCGACCTCGGTCAGCCAGGGGAGAAGCGCGGGCCTCGCTCTCGCCCTCGGCGTGCTGAGCGGCAGCTATACCTGGGCAATGCTGACGGCTTCCGGCTTGTCGGCCCTCATCCGGACCTATGGCCAGGCCATCTTCGTCCTGAAGATCGCCGGCGCCTGCTATCTTTTCTGGCTGGCCTATCATGCGCTCAGAGCGGCGGTGCGGGGCGACGGCAGACCCGCCGCCTTTGGCGTTCCGCCGGCAGCCTCGCTGAAGAAGCTTTATTTCAAAGGTCTCGGGATCCACCTGACCAATCCGAAGGCGATCTTCGCCTGGATCATGCTGGTCTCCCTCGGCATGCCGGAAGGCGCGCCGGTCGGCGTCACCGCCGCCTTCATCGGCGGCTGCATGCTGATCGGCCTCGTCCTCTTCTGCGGCTTCGCGATCGTCTTCTCGCTTTCGCCGGTGCACCGCGCCTATCTGAAATCGCGGCGGATCATCGAGAGCCTGATGGCCGGCTTCTTCGCCTTCGCCGGATTCAAACTTTTGACGGCGCGGCTTTGATTGGAGCTCCTGCCCGGCGACATCACCAGCAGCAGAAGCCGCCGTCGACGAGAAGATCGACGCCGGTCACGAAGCTCCCCGCATCCGACAGGAGGAAAACGGCCGGCCCGACCATTTCGTCCACGCTCGCCATGCGCTGCATCGGCGTCTGCTCCTCGAACAGCCTGGTCTGGTGCACCATTTCCGGTCGGGTGTTCATGGGTGTTGCCGTATAGCCCGGACTGATCGTGTTCACGCGGACGCCGCGGTCTACCCACTCCATCGCCATGGACTTCGTCATGTGTATCACGCCCGCCTTGGAGGCGTTGTAGTGGCACTGGCTCAGACCGCGATTCACGATGACGCCGGACATGGATGCGATGTTGACGATCGACCCGCGGCCGTTCTTCAACATGGCACGCGCTTCCGCCTGGCAGGAGAGGAAAACACCCTTGAGATTGATGTCCATCATCGTCTGGAATTGACTTTCCTCCATCTCCTCGGCCGGACTGGCATTGGCGATGCCCGCAGCGTTGAGCGCGAGGGTCAGCGGCCCCAGTTCCGCTTCAGTGCGCGCAACCGCGTCGTTGAGCGCCGCGCCGCTGGTGACGTCCGCGGCGATCTGGATGCTGCGGCGGCCCGCCTTTTCGATGAAGTCGGCCGTCCTGGCGAGGCCATCATCCGTGCGGCGGTCGAGCAGCGCGACATCCGCGCCGCACTGGGCGAGCCCCATAGCGATGCGTTGGCCGATGCCGCTGCCCGCGCCGGTCACGAAAGCGACATTTCCGGAAAGGTCGAACAATTTCGGCGCGTCGAGACCGACTTCAGACATAGGTTTTTTCCTGCTTAGATCGTTGCGAGTTCCATGATCGAGACGTCGTTCGCATCCTCGCGGTTCAGGATGCCGGCCTGCTTGCCCTGTGCCATGACCAGGATGCGGCTGGAGACGCCGAGCACCTCCTCGAGATCCGAGCTGACCACGATGACCGCGACGCCTTCGCGCGCGAGATCGATGATGAGATCGTAGATCGAAGAGCGGGCGCCTACGTCGATGCCGCGCGTCGGCTCGTCCAGCACGACCACCTGCGGCTTGCGCGCCAGCCATTTGGCGAGCACCACTTTCTGCTGGTTGCCGCCGGAAAGCTCGCCTGCATTCTGCCCGCCGCGGCCCTTTACCCCGAACGTCTTGATGCAGTCCTCGGCAAACTGCTGGATGCGGCGCGACGAGATCCAGCCGTTGCGGGAAATCTCGCCGAGATTGGCATAGCCGATGTTTTCCGCGATCGAATGATCGAGCACGATGCCCTGGAGCTTTCGGTCCTCCGGCACGAGAACGATACCGTTGCGAATCGCATCGGTCGGGGAGCGGGGCGTGACGGGCTTGCCGTGCAGCAGGACCTCTCCGCCGGAGATGGGGTCGGCGCCGCTGATGGCGCGTACGAGTTCGGTTCGGCCGGCTCCCATGAGGCCCGCAATCCCGAAGACCTCGCCCCTGCGAACCGAGAAGCTGATGTCTCGGAACGCATTGGACGGCGACGAGAGGTTTCGCACTTCCAGCGTCACCTGATCCGTCGGCGCCGGGAGAGTCGGGAACATGCGCTCGAGGGAGCGCCCGACCATGGCCTCGACGATCGTGCGGATCGGCACGTCGCCACTCTCGAACTCCTGCACCTTGGCGCCGTCGCGCATCACGACGATGCGGTCGGCGATCTGCCGGATTTCCTCCAGGCGGTGCGAAATGTAGATGATGCCGACGCCTTCCGACTTCAGCCGTTCTATCTGCTGGAAGAGGAGCTGGGTCTCCTCGCCGCCGAGCGCGGCTGTCGGTTCGTCGAGGATGAGGAGGCGCGCATTGAGAGTCAGTGCCTTGGCGATCTCGATGAGCTGCTGCCTGCCGGTCGAAAGCCCCTCGACGAGGCGATCCGGCGAGATGTCGAGACCCAGCCGGTGAAGGCCGCTGCGTGCCCGATCTTCCATGGCCTTGCGGTCGATCCGACCCGCCTTCATCGGGTAGCGACCGACAAACACGTTCTCCGCGATCGAGAGCTTCGGAAGCAATTTCAATTCCTGATGGATCATGCCTACCCCCTCGTCCATCGCGGCACGCGGATCGGCGGGCGCGTAGGCCCTGCCCAGCCAGGTCATCTCGCCCGCCGAAGGCCGCACGGTGCCGGAAATAATGTTCGACAGCGTCGATTTTCCGGCGCCGTTTTCACCGAGCAGCGCCACGACCTCTCCCGGATAGATATCGAGATCGACACCGTGGAGAACCTTGATCGGACCGTAGGACTTCTGGACGCGACGGAGCGACAGGATTGGAGAGCGGGTCGTCATGGCGCTGCTGCCTTTCGGCTATCGGGTTACGGATGGTTCTTTACGAATTCCGGAGCGTTGTCGCATGTCGTCAGCACGGCATTCGGCGTCTGACGCTCCTCGACCTTCTCGCCCGCCGCAACAGCAAGCGCGGATTCCACGGCAAGAACGCCCATCTTTTGCGTGCTCTGCGTGGCGGTGGCGATGAACGGGCCCTTGCACTTGGCGAGATATTCGAGGGCCGAGACGTCGCCGTCATAACCGCCGATGATCACCTTGTCCGAAAGATTGGCGACGTCGACCGCCTTGGCCGCGCCCATGGCAAGACCATCGGCCTGACCGAAGATGATCGTAATGTCCGGGTTTGCCTGCAGCATGTTCTGCGCGATCGAGAAGCCCTCGTCCGCCGACCACATGTTGCTCCACTGCTGGTCGACCAGCTCGACACCCTGGTTCTCGTCTATGGCGCGCTTGCACCCGGTGAAACGGTCGACTTCCGGCGTCGTGCCCTTCTGTCCGTGGATGATCGCCATCTTGCCCGAGCCACCGGCCTTCTCGATGATGTGCTTGCAGACGGAGTAGGCGGATTCGACGCTCTCACCGGCGATGAAGGTGTCGCCCGGTGCGCCGTCCGGAACGCGGTCGACATTGATCACCGGAATTCCTGCGGCGCGGGCGAGGCGGGTCGGCACGGCGGCGGCTGCGGCACCGGCCGGTATATAGATGAAGGCATCGATGTCCTGGACCATCAGGTCCTGCACCTGGCTGACCTGCGTGTTGGTGTCGTTCTTCGCATCGACGACGACCACTTCGATGCCCTTTTCCTTGGCGTACTTTTCCACGCCGAGCTTGATCTGGTTGAAGAAGTCGGCCTGGAGGTTCGGAACGGCGAGGCCGATCTTCTTGACCTCGGCGGCGGTTGCCGGAAGCGCAAGAACGGAAGCGGCGGTTGCCGCCATCAGCAGTGTGGACAGTTTCATGGTTTCTCCTCCGAGTTGCCCGGTGGCGCCCTGCCCTCGCAGAGGTCGCCCTCTCCTTTGGCGGCCGGCACCATTGCCGGCCGTTTTCAGCGCTCCGCCGCACCTCGGCAGCGGGGCGAAGTCGTCACTTCCGCTTGCGGTACGTTTCTGCCGTGACGGCGAGCACGATGACGGCTCCGATAATCACCTGCTGCATGAACGGAGACACGCTCAGCAGGTTGAGACCGTTGCGCAGGACACCGATGATGAGCACGCCGATGATGGTGCCTCCGATCCCGCCGGTTCCGCCGGATAGCGAGGTGCCGCCGATGACTACCGCGGCGATGGCGTCGAGCTCATAGGACACGCCCGACGACGGCTGGACCGAGTCGAGACGAGCCGCGAGCACCATGCCGGAAAGACCCGCGAGGAAGCTGCAGACGACATAGACGAGCACGGTCGCGCGCTGGACGTTGATGCCGGCAAGGCGCGCCACTTCGGCATTGCCGCCGATGGCGTAAAGCGCGCGCCCGCCATGACGGTAGCGCTGGTAGAGGAGGCCGACGATGAAGACCGCGATCATTACGGCAACGGTCAGCGTCAGGAAGCCGCCGAAGCGAACGATGGCCATCATGTTGAACCAGGCCGGAAAGCCTATGATCTGCTGGCCGTCGGTGATCATGTTCGCCAGGCCGCGCGCGATCGACATCATCGCCAGCGTGGCGATGAAAGCCGGTATGTTGAAGCGGGTTATGAGGAGGCCCGCGATGAGGCCGTTGAGCGAGGCCGCGGCGAGCGCCAGGGGAATGGCGAGCCACATCGGCACGCCGACCACGACGTTGAGATATCCGAGCACCATCATCGCCAGCGCCATGACCGAGCCGACCGCAAGGTCGATGCCTCCGATCAGAATGACGAAAGTCATGCCGACGGCCATGACGCCAAGCACCGTGATCTGGTCGAGCACGTTGAGGAAGTTCCGCACAGACAGGAACTTGTCCGTCGCGAAGGCGAGGAAAAGGCACAGCACGATGAGTCCGATCAACGGACCGGTCGCGCCCTTCAGTGACGGGAGCTGCCTTGCGGCAGTCCCCTGCTTCTCTTGCACTGCAGCCTGCATGCGTCGTCCTCCCGCACAGTCCGCCTCCTCATGTGGCGGTCGGCATAAATATTCATCACTGTGTGTTAATGCGTACATGATGGTTCGGTAGCCTGTCAATATGCCGGCCTGGCGAATTTCAGGTTGCGGGAGGCGTATTTTCACTTGACTTGCCAGACCGGCATGCAAGTATATGGATGGATGTATATTTATTCACTAAGAGGATTTCATGCAGCCGAACGATCTCGACCGCATCGCTCGACAGATCCGCCTTCGCGATCTGCAAGCGGTTTTCGAAGCCGGCGCCGGCCACATCGGCGGGGAGATGTCCGCCATAGACATTCTGGCGGCGCTTTACTTTCGCGTGCTGCGCATCTGGCCCGAACAGCCGAAGCATCCGGAGCGCGACCGTTTCGTGCTGTCGAAAGGCCATGTGGCGCTGGCGCTCTATGTTACGCTGGCCAAGCGAGGCTTCATTCCGGAGGAAGAGATCAGCACGTTCCTGAAGCCGCATTCGCGTCTCAACGGGCATCCGAACTGCACCAAGGTGCCCGGCGTTGAGACCAATACCGGCCCGCTCGGCCATGGCCTGCCGGTGGCGGTCGGCATGGCGAAGGCCGCAAAGCTGACGAGCGCGAAATACCACACCTATGTGTTGACCGGCGACGGCGAGATGCAGGAAGGATCCAACTGGGAGGCCATCGCGTCGGCCGCGCAATTCGGTCTCGACAACCTGACCCTGATCATCGACCACAACCGCTTCCAGCAGGGCGCGACTCTGGAGGACACCAACAATCTCGCCCCATTCCCCGCCAAACTCGAAGCCTTCGGCTGGGATGTGACCGAGATCAACGGCAATGCCATGGAAGAGATCGTTCCGGCGCTGGAAAAGCGCGGCAGCCGCCCGCACTGCATCGTCGCTCATACGAACAAGGGCCACGGCATATCCTTCATGCAGAACAAGGTCGACTGGCACCACAAGGTGCCGAATGCCGAACAATACAAGATTGCCATGGCTGAGCTTTCGGAGGCCCTGTGATGAACGCCGTGACACCTTCTGCCGAGCTGCACGACTGCCGCGACGCCTTCGTTGCCGTGCTGGAGCGCCTGGGCGCGGACAACCCCAGGATCGTGGCCGTCTGCAACGACTCCGTCGGCTCCTCGAAGCTCGGCGGTTTCAAGTCCAAATGGCCCAATCGACTCGTCAATGTCGGCATCGCCGAACAGAACATGGTCGGTGTCGGCGCCGGCCTCGCCAATGGAGGCCTGCTGCCCTTCGTCTGCGGTGCCGCCTGCTTTCTGACCGGCCGGTCGCTGGAGCAGATCAAGGCCGATATCGCCTATTCCAACGCAAACGTGAAACTCGTCGGCATTTCCTCCGGCATGGCCTATGGCGAGCTTGGGCCCACACACCACTCCATCGAAGATTTCGCCTGGACGCGCGTGCTGCCGAACCTTCCGGTCATCGCGCCATGCGACTCGATCGAGACCGCCGCAGCCGTCGAATGGGCCGCCCGCTTCGACGGTCCGGTCTTCCTGCGCCTGTCACGCGTCGGCGTTCCGGATCTGCTGCCCGCCGACCACACATTCGAACTGGGCAAGGCCAACCTGCTGCGCGACGGCGACGCGGTCACTCTCGTCGCCAACGGCACGGTGACACACCGCATGATGAAAGCCGCCGATCTGCTGGCGGCAGAGGGTATCGAGGCACGCGTGCTGAACATGGCGACGGTCCGTCCGCTCGATGCGGATGCCGTCGTGGCCGCCGCCCGCGAGACCGGCGCGATACTGACTGCGGAAGAGCACTCCACCTTCGGCGGCCTCGGTTCGGCCGTCGCCGAATTCGTCGTGGCCGAAGCCCCCGTGCCGATGAAGATCCTCGGCGTTCCGGGCATTTTTGCCCCAACTGGGTCAGCCGAATTCCTGCTCGACGAATTCGGCATGTCCCCTGCCGCCATTGCCGAGGCGGCCGTTGTACTGATTGCACGGAAGCCTTCCCGCGCATGATCATGCGCGTTTAGGTTCGTGCCGGGCGCGGCAATCCTCCTGCCGCGCCCCCAATTCCCGCATCCGGAGCCGCCATGACGACCGCCATTCTCGCCATCGACCAGGGCACCACGAATTCCAAAGCCGTGCTCGTTTCGACGACCGGTGAGATCCTCTCGCGCGGCGCGTCTCCGGTCGGAATCGAACACCCGCAGCCCGGCTGGGTGGAACAGAACCCGCTGCGTATATGGGAATCGGTTCAGGAGGCGATTGCGGCCTGCCTGCAGGCGGGACCGCCGGCCGATATCCTCGGACTCGCGATCTCCAACCAGCGCGAGTCCGTCACCGTCTGGGATGCCGCCACCGGCAAGCCGCTCGGCCCGGTGGTGAGTTGGCAATGCCGCCGCAGCGCGCCGGCCTGCGCAGACCTCACCGCGGCAGGCCATACCTCGCGCGTCCAGGCGCTCACCGGTCTCCCCCTCGACCCGATGTTTCCGGGCCCCAAGATGAAATGGCTGCTCGATCGCGTGCCGGCGGGACACGCGTTCCGGCTGGGCACGATCGACGCCTGGCTCATCCACTGCTTCACGGATGGCGCCGTCCATGCCTGCGATGCCGCCAATGCAGCGCGCAGCCAACTCTACGACCTCAACGGCCAGGTCTGGAGCGACGAGCTCTGCGAGCTGTTTGGCGTGCCGAAAACCGCCCTGCCCGAAGTGCGCGACAGCGCCTCGTTCTTCGGCAAGACGAAGAATGTCCCGGGTCTCAGGGATGGCATTCCGATCGCCTCCGCCATAGGCGACAGCCATGCCGCGCTCTTCGGCCACGGTGCCTTCACTCCCGGCGACGGCAAGGTAACCTTCGGCACCGGCTCGTCGGTCATGACGACCTTGCCGCACTTCATCGCGCCCGAGCAGGGTATCACGACGACGATCGCCTGGTCGATCGACGGCCGGCCGACCTATGCCTTCGAGGGCAATATTCTCGTTTCGGCCGCGGCCCTCCCGTGGATGACCGAAATGCTCGGCCTAACCGATGTGCAGGCCCTGATCGATCTCGCCGCCACCGCCGAGCCGGGCGGGCCGGGTTTCGTGCCGGCCTTCGTGGGCCTCGGCGCACCCTATTGGCAGGCCGATGCGCGGGCGCTGTTTTCCGGCATCACATTCAACACGACGCGCGCTCAGATGGCACGAGCGGTGACGGATTCGATGGCCTTCCAGGTCCTCGACGTTTTCAAGACGATGTCTGCGCAGTCGCCGGCGCCGCTTGGTCGCCTCTATGCGGATGGCGGGCCGAGCAGGAACACCTTCCTGATGCAATGCGTGGCCGATACGCTGAACCATGTCATCACGCAATGCGATGCGCCGGAGGCCTCCGCCCTCGGAGCGGCCTATCTGGCGGGACTGTCATTGGGCGTGTGGCCCGATCTCACCGCTGTCGCTTCCCTGCCGCGCGCCGGCAATCCTCTCTTCCCGCGGACCTCCGACGCTGCAGAAAGGCTTCTGGTATGGCAGGACGCAATCTACCGCTCGACCGTTCCGGGTCCTTCATCTATGAGTGAATAAAAATTCACTGCTGGAGGCCCCCATGGGACGGCTCAACGAGTTGCGACTGATTGCCCGCGTTGCCCAGATGTACCATATCGAAAGCAAGCGGCAGGCCGAGATCGCCGAGATCATGCGCATGTCGCAGGCTACCGTTTCGCGCATGCTGAAGCGGGCCGAACAGGAGGACATCGTCCGTACGACGGTCATCCCTCCGCCGGGCACTTTCGCTGAACTCGAAACCGCGCTTCGCGAGCGCTACGGTCTGACCGAGGCCATCGTCATCGACTGTTCCGAGGATCGCGACGGCGCGATCATGGCGCGGATCGGCGAAGCGGCAGCGCACTTCTTCGAAGTTACCCTGCAGCAGGACGAGATCGTCGGCGTCTCCAGCTGGAGCCAGACCATCCTGCGCATGGTGGACAACATCCACCCGCTGAAAAACGCCAAGGCCAAATACATCGTGCAGATTCTCGGTGGCATGGGCGACGCTTCGGTACAGACCCACGCCACGCAGTTGACGGCACGCCTCGCCAGGCTGACCGGCGGCGAGCCGAGACTGCTTCTCGTCCAGGGCATCACCTCCTCCCGCGAGGCAAAGCTCGTCATGCTGGCCGACCCTGTCGTGCGCGAAACGATGGATCTTTTCGGCCGTCTCAGCCTCGCCATCGTCGGCATCGGCGCGGTGGAACCTTCCGAACTTCTCGCCCGCTCGGGCAATACCTTCTCCCGGCAGGAAATGGCGATGCTGCACGAGGCGGGTGCGGTCGGCGAAATTTCCTACCGGTTCTACGACAAGGACGGTAAGCCGGTGGAAACGCCGCTCAACGAGCGCGTCATCGGCATCTCGCTTGAGGACCTGCGCAAGGCGGATCGCGTCATGGCGCTTGCGGGCGGAGAATCCAAAACCCAGGCCATTGCAGGCGCCCTCAAATTGGGCGTCATCGATGTGCTCGTCACCGACAAGTTCACAGCAGCCCGGCTCACGGCCTGATCTGACGATCATTCCTGGCCTGCTGCGCATTATGGAGGAAAGACCATGAGACGTTTCGCAGGCCGAACGGTTTTCGTCACCGGGGGCAACAAGGGAATCGGGCGGGGCATTGCAAAACGCTTTGCCGAAGAGGGGGCAAAGGTCGCGATCGCCGCGATCGAGAAGGACGCGTCCGCGGCCGCCGAGACGCTCGCCGGGGAAACCGGCGCCGATGTGATTGGGTTGACGCTGGATGTGACCGATATTCGAGCCGTACAGGACGCCTATGGCGAGGCCGAGGCGAAGCTGGGCGCGATTTCCGTATCCGTCCAGAACGCGGGCGTCATCACCATCGCCAAGGTCGAAAACCTCACCGAGCGCGAGTGGGACCTCAATCTCGACGTGAACACGAAAGGGGTCTTCCTCTGCTGCCAGGAGGCCGTCCGCCGTTTTCGCGCCAGCGGCACCAAAGGGCGCCTCATCAACACCGCATCCGGCCAGGCCCGCCAGGGCTTCATCTACACTCCGCACTACGCCGCCTCGAAATTCGGCGTGGTCGGCCTGACGCAAAGCCTTGCCAAAGAGCTCGCCGGCGAGGGCATAACCGCCAACGCAATTTGCCCCGGCATCATTCACACCGAGATGTGGGATTACAACGACCGCGTCTGGGGCCAGATGCTCGGCGAATACGGCCCGGGCGAACTGATGGCCGAATGGGTCCGCGGCATTCCGATGGGGCGCGCCGGAACGCCGGCCGAAGTCGCGGCGCTGGTCGCATTCCTGGCTTCGGAAGATGCGGCTTACATCACCGGACAGACGATCAACGTCGATGGCGGCTTGATCATGTCGTGACCTTCAAGCGCCGCCGGACGGGATTTCGGCGCGTGATGTGACGGCGCGATGCATCATTCTGCCGCCGCCTGCCCGTGGCCGAAGCGTTTCTCGATATAGTCGGCCACGAGCAGCTGGAACTCCTCGGCGATTTTCGGTCCGCGCAGCGTCAGCGCTTTCTGCCCGTCGATAAAGACGGGCGCGGCCGGCATTTCGCCGGTGCCGGGAAGCGAAATACCGATATCGGCGTGCTTGCTCTCGCCGGGGCCGTTGACGATGCAGCCCATGACGGCAACTTTCAACGCCTCGACGCCCGGATATTTCTCGCGCCAAACCGGCATGCTCGCCCGGATATCTTCCTGGATCTTTTGGGCGAGTTCCTGGAACACGGTCGAGGTGGTGCGGCCGCAGCCCGGACAGGCCGCAACGACCGGAATGAATTGGCGGAAGCCCATCACCTGCAGAAGCTCCTGCGCCACCTGCACCTCGCGGGTGCGGTCGCCGCCTGGCTCCGGAGTGAGGGAGATGCGGATGGTGTCGCCGATGCCCTGCTGCATCAGGATGCCGAGCGAGGCGGAGGAGGCGACGATGCCTTTGGTGCCCATGCCGGCCTCCGTAAGGCCGAGATGGAGCGCATGATCGGAACGCGCGGCGAGCATGGCATAGACGGCGATCAGGTCCTGCACGCCGGAGACCTTGGCGGAAAGGATGATACGGCTACGCGGCAGGCCCAGATCCTCGGCAAGTTCCGCCGAGAGAAGCGCCGACTGCACGATCGTCTCGCGCGTGACCTGCTGCGCCGTCATAGGGGAACCATTCGCCTGGTTCTCGTCCATCAGCCGCGTCAGCAGCTCCTGGTCGAGCGAACCCCAGTTCACCCCGATGCGCACCGGTTTGTCGTAGCGGATCGCCATTTCGATGATTTCGGCGAACTGCTTGTCCTTCTTGTCCTTGAAGCCGACATTGCCGGGATTGATGCGGTACTTCGCAAGCGCCTCCGCGCAGGCCGGGTGATCGGCGAGCAGCTTGTGACCGATATAATGAAAATCGCCGACGAGCGGCACATCCATGCCGAGGCGCAGGAGCCGCTCGCGGATCTTCGGCACGGCCGCTGCGCTCTCGTCGCGGTCGACCGTGATGCGCACCAGCTCCGACCCTGCCCTGTGGAGTGCGGCCACCTGCGCGACGGTCGCATCGATATCGGCCGTATCGGTGTTCGTCATCGACTGGACGACGACCGGAGCACCGCCGCCGACGATCACGCCGCCGACATCGACGGCGACCGAGGCGCGGCGCGGCTGTGGCTCGAAATCGAAGGCAGAAGACATGAAGGCCTCTTCTTGGGTCCATTGCTACAGAGCGGAACGCGCACGGACCGCCCGAAACTGTCACTTTTCAGGTGGCGAAGGAACGCCCGCTTGTCAACGGCAACATCACGCGCTGACGGCGAATTGATGGCAGCGGCTAAGCGATCCGTTACGAGTGCCCCTTGCTGTGATCCGCATGAACGGCGTGATGCGAAAGCAGGAGCACCACGATGAACAGCACGGGAACGCAGGCGAAGATGATCGCAAAGCCGCTGTGTTCCGCGATGAAGCCGATCAATGAGGGCGCAAACAGCATGCCGGAATAGCCCATGGTGGTCGCGACCGACAATCCTATGCCCGGCTGCAGCCCCGGCATGTTGCCGGCGGCCGAAAAGGCGATCGGCACCATGTTTGAGATGCCGATGCCGGCAAGCGCAAAACCGAGAATCGCGAGAACGGCATTGGGAGCGAGACCGGCGAGCACCATGCCGACGAGAGCGGTCACGGTGCAGATGCGTAAGGTCAGAGTGGCGCCGAGCCGGTCGCGCACATGATCGCCGGCAAAGCGCATCGCCGCCATGGTCGCCGAGAAGGCGGCAAAACCGAAGCCCGAAAGCTCGACGGAGGCGCCGAGTTCATCCCTCAGATAAAGCGCACCCCAGTCGAGAACGGCACCCTCGGGCACCATCGAGAAAAGCGCCATAATGCCGATCAGCCAGGGCAGCGGTGTCATTGGCAGCCTGAGCTTCTCCCTGGTTGCTGCAGGATGCGGGCGGTCCGCAAGGATCATTGGCCAGGCAACCGCGAGTATCACAAGACACAGGCAGGTGACGGCGACCGCATGCGGCAGCACGCCGAAGCGCGCCATCAGAATGCCGCCGATCCCGGCGCCGATCAGCCCGCCGAGGCTCCAATAGGCATGGCACGAGGACATGATCGCACGGCGCATCGCCTTCTCGACCTCGACGGCATTGGCATTCATGGCCACGTCCATGGCGCCGACGAAGCCGCCGAGCAGGAACATGCCGAGTGCTGCCGTCCACAGATTCGGCAGGAGCGTCAGAAGGAGGAGCAGCGGCGAAAGGACGATCGCCGTGACCTTGACCACCTTCTGCGAGCCGAGACGGGCGATGAAGCCGCCGGCAATCGGCATCAGCACGAGCGAGCCGATGCCGAATCCGAGGATGAGAAGGCCGAGAACGCTCTCGCCGATGCCGAGGCGCTCCTTGAACTCCGGGATTTTCGGCGCCCAACTCCCGGTGACGAAGCCGTTCATCAGGAACAGGAGGGACACGGCAAGCCTGTTTTTCGACATATAGCCCTGCCGGCCGACGGCTTTCGGGACGGAATCTGTGCGCTGATCCATGGGTTAACCTTCCGCAGCCGGGTCGTCCGGCTCAATTGGTGATTTCGATGAGATTGCCGTCGGGATCGCCGATCACCGGTTGGGCTCCTTCGCAAGAACGACGTTCGCCCCTCCCGCCGTGAAGGCCGCGACCTGAGCATCCGGGGCATCCGCCTCGAGAACGAGCGTGGAGGCACCGTCTATCGCGACCACCATGTGCGGCGCTGCGGTACCGAGCTTCTCGGTCGTGACGGCCGCAAGCAGCGAACGGCTCCTCGAGGCGATCAGCCGCTTGAATTCGGCATCCTCGAAATGGAACGCGGTCAGCCCTGCTTCGGCATCTGCACCACAGGTTCCGAGAACCGCCAGATCCGGCCTCAGGAGCTCGGCATCGCGCTGCGCCCGCGCACCGACTGCCGCACCTACAGCGCGGTTCAGCGGGCCGCCGACGAGGATCACTTCGATGCCCGGCTTTTCCATCAAGGCCGCGGCGATCAGCGGCGTATTGGTAACGATCGTCGCCGAGAGGTCCGGTCCGATCGCCCGTGCGATCGCCAGATTGGCGGAACCGGCATCCAGAAAGACGGTCATGCGCGGCCTCAGAAAGACGACCGCAGCCCGCGCCAGCGCCGCCTTCCGTTCCGGCTCACGGGATATCCGGGCCACAAGCGAACCCGCGTCGGGCGCAACCGGCAGCGCTCCGCCATAGACGCGCTCGCAAAGGCCGGCGGCGGCCATCTCGCGCAGGTCGCGGCGGACCGTATCTTCCGATACGCCGAATTCGCGCGCGAGATCGGCCGCAAGCACCCGGCCCTCGGTTCTCAGCCTTTCCTGGATCAGGCTCTTTCTCTCTCGCAGAAGCAAATCGGCCGACATCGTGGAAACCGTGCATAAACGTGCATGAATCGATGGAAACGTGATTACCACTCCTGATCCGGGCTTTCAATCCCGTCTGCCGGAAAACTGCGGACTCGCTGCGGAACATTTCGCGTCGCCGCGTTTTGGGTGGAAATCGGTCCTTTTGAAGAAAAATCTTCATCGAAACGGTTCGGAATTGGTCTTTTATACGCTTGGAAACCGACCGGTTTATGCGAATCTCGCCGCAATCCGGATGACGGGCCGGAGAACCAGAACTGGAAAACAACGATGAAACTTCTTCCGACGCTTTTTGCTGCCGCCCTCCTGCAACTTGCCGCCTTCGCACCCGCCGAAGCGGGACAGAACCTGGACGAGGTCAAGTCCGCCGGCGTTCTGAAGATCGGCACCGAGGGCACCTACGCCCCATTCACCTATCATGACGCGAGCGGCGCTCTCGTCGGCTTCGACGTCGAGATCGGCCAGGAAGTCGCCAAGCGTCTCGGCGTCAAGGCTGAATTCCTGGAAGGCAAGTGGGATGGCCTGATCGCCGGCCTCGACGCCAACCGTTACGACGCCGTCATCAACCAGGTCGGCATCACCGAGGAACGCAAGAAGAAATACGACTTCTCCGAGCCCTATATCGCCTCCAAGGCCGTGCTGATCGTCCGCGGCGACGACGAGGAGATCAAGGACTTCGCCGATCTGAAGGGCAAGAAATCGGCGCAATCGCTGACCAGCAACTTCGGCAAGCTCGCGCAGGCCTCGGGCGCCGAGCTCGTCGGAACCGACGGCTTCGACCAGTCGATCCAGCTCGTGCTGACCGGCCGTGCCGACGCGACCATCAATGACAGCCTCTCCTTCCTGGACTTCAAGAAGCAGAAGCCGGACGCCAACGTGAAGATTGCTGCCGAAAAGCCCGACGCCGACTATTCCGGCATCATTATCCGCAAGGGCGAGCCGGAGCTGCTCGAGGCGATCAACAAGGCGTTGGCCGAGATCAAGGCCGACGGCACCTATGACAGGATTTCGCAAAAATATTTCGGAGCCGACGTTTCGAAATAGCTTTCGGAGGGCCGCGCATCGCCCTCATCCGCCTTCTCCCGCGAGCGCGGCGAAGGGGCAAGCCGAGAGCTGCTAAATCCGCTCTCCGCGCTTGCGGTAAGAGGGCCAGGGTGAGGGACGCCTGCAAAGCAGTTGAATGGAATGCGGGCTTCACACCCTCCTTCATCCTGCTTATGAATCGCGATCCGTTCCGGCTTCCGGGACGGATCGCGTATTTCGAAAGGTTCTCCCTTGCCCCATTGGCTTCAATTGATGGCGGACTCGCTGCCGGCCCTGCTCTGGGCGGGGCTGATCTTCACGATCCCGCTGACGCTCCTCTCCTTCACTCTGGGCCTGGCTCTCGGCCTCGTCACCGCGGTCGTCCGGCTTTTTGCCCCGGCGCCTTTCGCGGCCGTGGCGCGCTTCTATGTGTGGGTGATCCGCGGCACGCCGCTGCTCGTGCAGCTCTTCGTCATCTTCTACGGCCTGCCGAGCATGGGCATCCTGCTCGACGCCTTTCCTGCAGCGCTGATCGGCTTCACGCTCAATATCGGCGCCTACAGCTCCGAGATCATTCGGGCGGTGATCTCGTCCGTTCCGCGGGGACAGTGGGAAGCGGCCTACTCGATCGGCATGAGCTGGAGTCAGGCGATGCGCCGGACGATTTTGCCCCAGGCGGGCCGTGTCGCCGTGCCGCCGCTTTCGAACACCTTCATCTCGCTCGTCAAGGACACCTCGCTCGCCGCCGCCATTACCGTGCCGGAGCTTTTCCAGACGGCGCAGCGCATCGTCGCCACCAGCTATGAACCTTTGATCCTCTACATAGAGGCTGCCCTGATCTATCTTGTCATGAGTTCCGTTCTCTCGGCTCTGCAGGGGAAACTGGAGCAGCGTTTCGCCCGCTATGGCGGCTTCCTGGAGGCGCGCACGTGATCGAGCTCTCCCACATCGTCAAACGCTTCGGCACCAACACCGTGCTGAACGACATCAGCGTCTCATTGGCGGAAGGCAGCGTGACTGCTCTCGTCGGGCCTTCCGGCGGCGGCAAGAGCACCCTGCTGCGCTGCATCAACCTGCTGGAAATCCCGACGTCGGGCGCGATCCGGCTCGGCGACGACCGGCTGGAATTCGCCGCCGGCCGCAAGATCGGCTGGCAGGCCATCCAGGGACTGCGCCGCCAGACCGGAATGGTGTTCCAGAACTTTCAGCTGTTTCCGCACCAGACGGCGATCGGCAATGTGATGGAAGGCCTCGTCACCGTCCTCAAATGGCCGGCCGCCCGCGCCCGCGCCCGGGCTCTCGAACTTCTGGAGAAGGTCGGCATGGCACATAAGGCGGATGCCTGGCCGGCCACCCTTTCCGGCGGCCAGCAGCAACGCGTGGCGATCGCCCGGGCCCTTGCCCCTTCCCCGCGCGTGCTCCTCTGTGACGAGCCGACCTCGGCGCTGGACCCGGAACTGGCGGAAGAAGTGGTTGAGGTCCTGAGCCGCCTCGCCCGCGAGGGAACGACGATGATCATGGCGACCCACGACCTTCGGCTTGCCTCGCGGGTCGCCGATCATGTCGTCTTCCTCGACGGCGGCGTCGTCGTCGAAAGCGGACCGCCGCGGAAGATCTTCTCGACGCCGGAGCGGGAGCGGACCAAGCGGTTCATTGCGTCGCTGAGTGCGCCGATGAACTATGACATTTGAAGAGACGGGGCGGGCGAGCCTCGCCTCGCCGCCGTCATCTTCGGGCCTGGCACGGTATTACCCGCCGAAAACGACCAGCAGATCCTTCGCATCGATCTGGTCGCCGGCCCTGACCAGCACTTCGGCGACCACGCCGTCCTTCTCGGCATGAAGCGCCGTTTCCATCTTCATCGCCTCGATGGAGAGCAGCACGTCGCCGGCTTTCACGGACTGGCCCGTCACGATCGCCACGGTCGAGATCACGCCCGGCATCGGCGCACCTAGATGGGCGGCGTTGCCGGCTTCCGCCTTCCGGCGGATGGCGGCCGACGCGCCGCGGTTGCGGTCGGGAACCTTGATGGAGCGCGGCTGGCCGTTCAGCTCGAAGAACATCTTGACCATGCCCTTCTCGTCGATCTCGCCCTGCGCCTGGTTGAGGATGACGAGGGTCTTGCCCTTCTCGATGTCGGCGAAGAGCTCCTCGCCCGGCGCCATGCCGTAGAAATAAGCCGGCGTCGGCAGCACGCTGACCGGACCGTAGGTCTCGCAGGCTACGGCATAATCGGTGAAGACCTTCGGGTACATGAGATAGGAGGCGAACTCGAAATCGGTCACTTCGCGGCCGAGCTTCTCCTCGATGCCCTTGCGCTCGGCATCAAGATCGGCATCTTCCAGCAGGGAGCCCGGACGTGCGTCATAGGGCTCCTCGCCTTTCAAGGCCTTCTTCTGCAGCGCCTCCGGCCAGCCGCCCGGCGGTTGGCCGAGATCGCCCTTGAGCATGGAAACAACGGATTCCGGAAAGGCGATGTCCTTGCCCGGATTTTCGACGTCGGCCACCGTCAGGTCCTGGGACACCATCATCAGCGCCATGTCCCCGACGACCTTGGAGGACGGCGTCACTTTGACGATGTCGCCGAACATCCGGTTGGCGTCCGCATAGGCCTGCGCCACCTCGTGCCAGCGGGTCTCGAGCCCGAGCGAGCGGGCCTGTTCCTTCAGATTGGTGAACTGGCCCCCGGGCATTTCGTGCAGGTAGACTTCCGAGGCCGGTCCCTTGAGGTCGCTTTCGAAGGCCGCATATTGATGGCGTACCGCCTCCCAGTAGAAGGAGATGCGGCGGATCCACTCCGGATCGAGGCCCGGCTCGCGCTCCGTGCCGGACAGCGCCTCGACGATCGAGCCCAGGCAGGGCTGAGAGGTGTTGCCGGAGAGCGCGTCCATCGCCGCATCTACGACATCGACGCCGGACTCGACGGCTGCAAGCACCGTCGCCGCGGCAATGCCCGATGTGTCGTGTGTGTGGAAATGGATCGGCAGGCCGGTCGCGTCCTTGAGCGCCTTGAAGAGCACGCGCGCCGCAGCCGGCTTCAGCAGTCCGGCCATGTCCTTGACGGCGATCATATGGGCGCCGGCCTTTTCCAGCTCGGCGGCAAGCGCCGTGTAGTATTTCAGGTCGTATTTCGGCCGCGCGGAATTCAGGATGTCGCCCGTGTAGCAGATCGCCGCCTCGCAGATCCTGTTCTCTTCAGCAACTGCATCCATCGCGACGCGCATGTTCTCGACCCAGTTCAGGCAGTCGAAGACGCGGAAGACGTCGATGCCGCCCTTTGCGGCCTGGCGGACGAAATATTTGACGACATTATCGGGATAGTTCTTGTAGCCGACGCCGTTGGCGCCGCGCAGGAGCATCTGCAGCAGCAGGTTCGGAGCGCCCTCGCGTACCATCGCCAGCCGCTCCCACGGGTCCTCCGTGAGGAAACGCATCGACACGTCGAAGGTCGCGCCGCCCCAGCATTCGAGCGAGAAGAGGTTAGGCAGCGCCCGCGCATAAGTATCGGCGATGCGGGCGATGTCGTAGGTGCGCATGCGGGTAGCGAGGAGCGACTGATGACCGTCGCGCATCGTCGTGTCGGTGATCAGTACCTCGGGTTGCGCTTTCACCCATTCGGCAAATTTCTTCGGGCCGAGCTCATCGAGCCGCTGCTTCGTGCCCGGCTTCACATCGCCGCCGATGAAGGGCACGACCGGTGCGGCAATATCGTCGGAAGGCTTCGGCCGGCCTTTGACTTCCGGATGGCCGTTGACGGTGACGTCGGCGAGATAGGTGAGAAGCTTGGTGGCGCGGTCCTGTCGCTTGACCTGCTGGAACAGTTCCGGCGTCGTGTCGATGAAGCGCGTCGTATAGCTGTTGTCGTGGAACTTCGGATGGCTGATGATCGCCTCGAGGAAGGTGAGGTTGGTCGCCACGCCGCGGATGCGGAATTCTCTCAGCGCACGGATCATCCGCTGGATCGCTTCGCCCGGATTCGGCGCCCAGGCGGTCACCTTTTCAAGAAGCGGATCGTAGTAGCGGGTGATGACAGCGCCGGAATAGGCGGTGCCGCCGTCGAGCCGGATGCCGAAGCCGGTGGCGCCGCGATAGGCGGTGATGCGGCCATAGTCCGGAATGAAGTTCTGCTCCGGATCTTCCGTCGTGATGCGGCACTGCAGCGCATGGCCGTTGAGGCGGATATCCTCCTGGCGCGGCACGCCCGATTCCGGTGCACCGATGGCAAAGCCGTCGAGAATGTGGATCTGCGCCTTGACGATATCGATGCCGGTGACGACCTCGGTCACCGTGTGCTCGACCTGGATGCGCGGATTGACCTCGATGAAGTAGAACTTGCCGGTATCGGCGTCCATCAGATATTCGACCGTGCCGGCGCCGATGTAGTTGGTCGCCCTGGCGATCTTCAGCGAATAGTCGGCGAGCTCCTGGCGCTGCGCATCGGTGAGATAGGGCGCCGGCGCCCGCTCCACGACCTTCTGGTTGCGCCGCTGGATGGAGCAGTCACGCTCGAAGAGATGGACGACATTGCCGTGCGTGTCGCCGAGGACCTGGCTCTCGACGTGACGGGCGCGCTCGACGAGCTTTTCGAGATAGACCTCGTCTTTGCCGAAAGCGGCCTTGGCCTCGCGCCTGGCCTCCGTCACCTCGCGGATCAGGTCCTTGGGGTCGCGGATCGCCCGCATGCCGCGGCCGCCGCCGCCCCAGGAGGCCTTCAGCATCACCGGATAGCCGATCTCCTCCGCCAACCGCTTGATCTCTTCCGGATCGTCCGGCAGCGGCTCGGTCGCGGGCACAACCGGCACGCCGATCGAGATCGCGAGGTTGCGGGCCGCGACCTTGTTACCGAGCTGGCGCATCGTCTCCGGCCTGGGGCCGATGAAGGTAATGCCGTTTGCGGCACAGGCCTCGGCGAATTCCGGGCTTTCGGAGAGCAGGCCATAGCCGGGGTGAATGGCGTCGGCGCCCGAAAGCTTGGCGACGCGGATCACCTCGTCGATCGACAGATAACTCTCGATCGGCCCGAGATCGCGCGGCAGGTGCGGCCCGCGTCCGACCTGGTAACTTTCGTCCGCCTTGAACCGGTGGAGCGCCAGTTTGTCCTCCTCAGCCCATATCGCGACCGTTTTAAGCCCCAGCTCATTGGCCGCGCGGAAGACGCGGATGGCGATTTCGGAACGGTTGGCAACAAGGATCTTCGATATGGACAAGTCGGACTCCTCATAGACTTGGACACGCGGGAATGCTGCACCCGCGAAAAGAACTATTAGCGAGTCAAGGAATGAAGTGCAATTTCAGATGCGACATGAAACCTGACCCATTTGGTCAGGAGCACAGCGCAGGAGAGTGGTTCAGGGATCTTGGCTCGAGCCTTCGGACCTCCCCCCACCCCAGTACTTGTCGCAGGGGTCCAGCAGCGCCGCGATCACGGCGCGCAACATGTTGTTTCAGCCCAAGGATTTGGGCTGGCTGGCGTCCTGTGACAGCCACCGGAATGAGGGCGCAGGAGCCAGTATCGTCAGGAGATCAGCCCCAGGCGGAAGGCGATCGCCACGACATGGTGGCGGTTCTTCGCCTTCAGCTTTTCCTGAATGCCGTTCATGTACCAGTCGACCGTATGACTGGAGATGTCGAGAACCTTGCCGATGTCGTTCGAAGTCATGCCGTCGGCAAGATAGTGGAGCGCTTCCATTGCGCGCCGCGTCATCTGGACTTCGACGCGCGAGACGAGTTCCGCCATGATCTCCGGATCGGTGAGTTCGAGCAACTTCCAGAAAAGCCGCTTGGCTATGGCGTCGAAAAGACTCAGTTCCACCGGGCTCAGGTCGACCACGCGGCCGCCCACCGTCAGATTGCCCATGAGCCCGCGCCGGCCGTGCACCGGAAAGATATAGCCGTCGAAGAGGCCATGATTGCGCGCCTCTACCATCATGCTTTCCATGCGCTTGCGGTGCGGATCCGAGCGGAAGGCCACGAGCGTGTCGCGCCAGCGGAAGCCGCGCTGGGCGTGCCCGAGGAAGCGGATCGTCGGGTCGATGACGACGTATTTCTTGCGGATATAGATCTGCGGCCAGCCATCCGGCCAGCGTCCGGCCAGAAGGAGCCTCAGCGGATTCTCGTGCGGTTTCGGCTGACGCACAATGCCGTAAAAGTCGAACCCGCAACGGTCGAGCAGGCGCTCGAACTCGGGCAGGATCTCCTCGCGCGTCTTCATTTCTTCCAGAAGCGCCAGAAACTGGACGAGCAACGTAATATTCATAGAGCACCCTCAAATCAAAACGCGTAGCGCAACCCGCCAGGCCACGTGAATACGCCGTTCAGAAGCCATTCATGTTGCAACCGCGATAATTCTTCATATCACGCCCGGTCTTGCAGGAAACCTGCAAAAACTCGGAGTCGAGGCATCAAGATAGCTAACGATGGATCATCACGCCAACCCTCCCATGGTATCGGATGACCCTCTTTGCTGATCCGCCCCGTCTCCCGCGTTTTTCGGGAAGAACGCCAAGGCCGTCACCCGCGGCTTTGCCGGCACGCAAGGTGATTGAAGTTCACGCTTGCGGGACGGCCAAAGACGCAACGCATTGCCGCATCGTGCCGTTGCGGCGCCAAATCCGATACCCGAAAGGGGTGAGACAGTGTCCTTGTTTCAGGTGTATGCAAGAGCGCTTCAGTATCTTGCTGTCCACAAGTTTCGCGTCGGGGCGATCGTCATTGCCAATATCGTCCTGGCCGTCATCACCATTGCCGAGCCGATCCTGTTCGGCCGCATCATCGACGCGATCTCGTCACAGAAGGAGGTCGCGCCGATGCTGCTCCTGTGGGCGGGCTTCGGCGTCTTCAATACGATCGCCTTCGTGCTCGTTTCCCGCGAGGCGGATCGTCTCGCGCATGGCAGACGCGCTTCGCTCCTGACCGAAGCCTTCGGCCGGATCGTGTCGATGCCGCTCTCATGGCACAGCCAACGCGGCACCTCCAATGCGCTGCATACGCTGCTTCGCGCCTGCGAAACGCTCTTCGGGCTCTGGCTCGAATTCATGCGGCAGCATCTGGCGACGGCAGTGGCGCTCGTGCTCCTGGTTCCGACGGCCTTTGCGATGGACGTCCGCCTGTCGCTCGTTCTTGTCGTGCTCGGCGTGGCCTATGTGATGATCAGCAAGGTCGTGATGAGCCGTACCAAGGAGGGCCAGGCTTCCGTCGAGAGACACTACCACACGGTCTTTTCGCACGTGTCCGACTCGATCAGCAACGTTTCGGTGGTTCACAGCTACAATCGCATAGAAGCGGAAACGCGCGCGTTGAAGAAATTCACGCAGCGCCTGCTTTCAGCGCAGTATCCGGTGCTCGACTGGTGGGCTTTGGCGAGCGGCCTCAACCGCATCGCCTCGACTATCTCGATGATGGCGATCCTCGTCATCGGCACCGTTCTCGTGCAGCGCGGCGAACTCGGCGTCGGCGAGGTGATCGCTTTCATCGGTTTCGCCAATCTGCTGATCGGCCGCCTCGACCAGATGAAGGCATTCGCCACCCAGATCTTTGAAGCCCGCGCCAAGCTCGAAGACTTCTTCCAGCTCGAGGATTCGGTCCAGGACCGCGAGGAGCCGGCCGATGCCGGGGAACTGAAGCGGGTCGTCGGCGAAGTCGAATTCAGGGACATTTCCTTCGACTTCGCAAACTCGGCCCAGGGCGTGCGCAACGTCTCCTTCAAGGCCAAGGCCGGGCAGACGATCGCCATCGTCGGCCCGACCGGCGCCGGGAAGACCACGCTCGTCAACCTCCTGCAGCGGGTCCACGAACCCAAGCACGGGCAGATCCTCGTCGACGGCGTGGACATCGCGACCGTCACCCGCAAGTCGCTGCGCCGGTCGATCGCAACGGTCTTCCAGGATGCGGGCCTGATGAACCGCTCGATCGGCGAGAATATTCGCCTCGGCCGTGAGGACGCGTCGCTGGACGAGGTTATGGCCGCCGCCGAAGCCGCCGCCGCGAGCGATTTCATCGAGGGCCGCCTCAACGGTTACGACACGGTCGTCGGCGAACGCGGCAACCGGCTTTCCGGTGGCGAGCGCCAGCGTGTCGCCATCGCCCGCGCGATCCTGAAGAACGCACCGATCCTGGTGCTCGACGAGGCGACCAGCGCGCTCGACGTGGAGACCGAGGCCCGCGTCAAGGATGCGATCGACGCGCTGCGCAAGGACCGCACGACCTTCATCATCGCCCACCGCCTGTCGACGGTGCGGGAAGCCGATCTGGTCATCTTCATGGACCAGGGCCGAATCGTGGAAATGGGCGGCTTCAACGAGCTCAGCCAGAGCAACGGGCGCTTCGCCGCGCTGCTTCGCGCCAGCGGTATCCTCACGGACGAGGATGTCCGCAAGAGCCTTACGGCAGCCTGATACCATCACCTGGATTTGCACCAGAATGCCCCGGACTCCGGGGCATTCTTATGTGATCGGGAATCCGATCTCCCAATCGGCGGCGGGCGTCCTCGCTGCAGAGACGGCCGGAGCGTTTGGGGATAATCTCGTCCCGCGGCCTGCACCTCCACGACCGGGGAAAGACTGTCGCCTCGGCATTTCGTCCGCTGCCGGACCCCGGGTTCTGCTTCCCCCCGGTCCGGGAGACCTGCGCTCAATGAGCGCCTATCGGTTCTACGCGTCTCAGGTCGACAGGCCGCTGACGAAGGGCGGGCAAGGAATGCTGCGCGACTTGTCCTCGCGGGCGCGGGTCTCTGCGACGACCTTCACGAACTAAAGGGGCGAGGATGTTTTGGCGGGAGAGCGAAAGCGAGGTCGAACGCCGCAACGGCAAGGATTACGACAGCGCCGCTGCAATGCTCGCTGACCTCGCGCCACTTTCTGCAAGGAAGGCAAAGCCGCCGATTTCTACCGCCGGCTCGCCGGCATCCGCGAGCGTCCATGAGCGCAAGGGCAAGTTCATCGAACGGTCGCGCGGACTGTGATTGCCGCCGCCGCGCTGGGAGGGACGACCGTCCTCCCTGCGTGCGGGTAAAGGTCCCTCACGCCGCCTTCAGCGGCGGCGCCACCGACACCTCCTTCAGCCATTCGAGGTAATAGGCATAGGCGAAGTGCAGGCCGATGCCGCCGATGACGAAGAGTGTGCCGATGATCCTGTCCCGGTCGGTGACGAGAAGCAGCACCTGGCCCGCCATTGCAAGGATCGTCCCGAAGACGAAGACGGCAAGGGAATGGCGCCCGATCATCACCAGGGGGTGGTTGCTTTCCAGTCTCGTCAGCCGGCTGAAGACAGGAACGGTTGCGAGAATATAGGCGAGCGCCAGCACATGCAGCAGCCGCGTGAGCGACAGGAAGGTCTTGTCGAAGCCGGTCAGCACTGCAGGCAGCCCAAAGGAAAGGTCGATGTTCCACCAGGAGAACAGCACCCAGAGCGCGGAAATCGCGAGATAGGCGACGGAAACTCCAGCGAGCCAGGGGCTCCGCGGGAGACTGCCACCCCTCCGAACATGGCTCATGCACAGGATGCCGATCACGAAGAGGAACTGCCAGGACCAGGGATTGAGGAACCAATAGCCGTCATCGAGAAAGTTATAGGGCACCATTTTGAAGCAGCCGGCAGCGAGCCAGAGCGCCGCCGAAACCGCGAACAGCAATCTCGGGCGCACGGCATTCAACCATAGAAAGCCGGGCAGCAGCAGGAACAGAACCGCGTACATCGACAGAATGTTGTTGTAGCCAAGCTGGTGGCCGAGCAATACCATGGCGACGATTCCCTGCTCCGTCTGCTCGACGATCGGCCGGATATTGATTTCGCCGATCAGTTCCTGACGGCCGAAATAGAGGGCGCCGCCAGCGAAGATCGCAAGCGTCACCACGCTCGTCATGATGTGCGCGACGTAGAGCGCCAAAGCGCGCCGCCATATCTTCAGTGTGAGGGCGAGCCGTCCGCCGGCCAGGAACTTGCCGGAATAGGCCGCTCCGACCGACAGGCCGGAAATCAGCACGAAGGCCTCCGCCGAATCGGAGAAGCCGTAGTTCTTGTGCGTCAGATATTCGAGATACTGCCCCGGTACATGGTTGACGAAAATGGTCAGCAGGCAGAGAGCCCGGAAAACGTCGAGGCGTGTGTCGCGCCCGGTCGGCACCGGATGGGCGACCCGTCTCTGATCGTTGCCGCCCTCAGAAGTCTTTTGCAGCATGCGTGTTGATATCCGGGATTTGGCGCCCCGCCCCACCCCTGTTGAAAACGGGCGCCGCCGTGCCCGGCCCGGGCGGCGTCGACGCCGTGGCGAAATGAACGAACCTGAAGCGGCAAAGAAAAACCGGCCTTGCCCTAACGGAAACAAAGCCGGTTCAGCTCGTGCTCAAGTCCGGCACTTATAGCAAAACCCCTTCATGCGCGTTTTTTGTGACACTATTATTTACGGTTACGACCGGTTCACCACTTTTTGAATCGCGGCTGACGGAAATCCGGTGCGTGGTGCCGTTCACACGCACTTCGGCCGAGTAGCCCGCCCATTCGGATGGCAGGACGGGCCGGATCAAAAGCTTGTCGCCTCTCTTGCGGATGCCGAGGATTCCCTCGACGCCGGCGCGGTAGAGCCAGCCGGCTGAGCCAGTATACCAGGTCCAGCCGCCGCGGCCCGCAAGCGCGCCCTCTCCATAGATGTCGGCAGCGACCACATAGGGCTCGACACGGTAATGCTCGGCCTCGTTCCGGCTGAGCGCATGCGACACGGGGTTGAGCATGCGGAAGGTGCGCCAGGCTTCCTCCGCCCGCCCCTGGGCAGCGAACGCCAGCACCGCCCAGGTGGCCGCGTGGGTATATTGACCGCCGTTCTCCCGAACGCCCGGGGGGTAGGCCTTGATGTAACCCGGGTCCTGCTTCGTCGCCTCGAGTGGCGGCGTGAACAGCCGGACGATCCGCTTTTCGGGATCGACGAGCTCCGCCATCACCGCGTCCATTGCGCGCAGCGAGCGTTCCTTGTCGCCCTCGCCCGAAAGCGTGCTCCAGGATTGCGCAATCGAATCGATGCGGCACTCCTCGTTTTCCGCCGATCCGAGCGGCGTGCCGTCGTCGTAATAGCCGCGGCGGTAGTAATCGCCGTCCCACCCGGCCTGTTCGAGCGCATCCTTGAGCGCTTCGAGATGGCGCTCCCACAGCGCCACGCGCGGCTTGTCCTTCCGGGCGCGGGCATAGGGCAGGAACGCGCGCAAGGTGCCGGCGAGGAACCAGCCGAGCCAGACGCTCGTACCCTCCCCGGCTTCCCCGACACGGTTCATGCCGTCGTTCCAGTCGCCGCCGAGGATCAGCGGCAGACCGTTGGCGCCGGTCCTGCGGACGGCAAGATCGAGCGCACGGGCGCAATGCTCGTAGACGTCGCCCACCTCGTCGGCCGCCTCCGGCCTGTAGAAGCTGTCGTGCTGGCCCTCTTCAAGGGCCGGCCCGGTGATGAAAGGAACCTTCTCCTGGAGGATGTCCTCGCCGCCGGTGACCGCGCAGTAATGTGCAACCGCGTGAGCCAGCCAGACGACGTCGTCCGATATCATCGTCCGGACGCCGGCTTCCGTACCGGGCAGCCACCAGTGCTGAACGTCGCCTTCGACGAACTGCCGCGCTGCGGCGTTGAGGATCTGCGCCCGGGCAAGCGCCGGCCGGTGGATCAGGAAGGCAAGCGTATCCTGCAGCTGATCGCGGAAACCGAAGGCGCCACTTGCCTGATAGAAGGCCGAACGTGCCATGATCCGGCAACCGAGCGCCTGGTAGGGCAGCCAATGATTGATCATGTGGTTGAAGGCGCTGTCGGGCGTCTCCACCTTCACGACTTCGGTGAAATCGCCCCAGAAGGTCTTCGCCGCATCGAGCGCAGCGTCGAAACTGCCGGCCCTGAGCTCCCCGAGGATAGCCCGCACCTGGTCGGAATTGCCGGCATCGCCGAGGAAGAAGGTGATCTGTTGCTCCACGCCCGCTTCGATGGTGAGATCCGTCGCGAGCGCCGCGCAGGCATCCCCATCCACTTCCGTCGACCCCGTGAGCTCGGCGCCTGATATCACCGCCTGCGGGGCGAGGATTCCTCCGGCCCGGCCGAGGAATTCCCGTCGGCTCGCCGTATAGCCCGCGACGTCGCCATCGCTGGCGAAGAACGCGCACCGGCCCGGATAATCGATGCTGTATGGATTGGTGGCGAGGAGCGCCTTGCCGCTTTCGTCCCACTCGCTGAGGACGAAGGGCGCGGTGCGGCTGCGATTGCTGCCGAGCACCCATTCCGCATAGCCGTAGACGCGAAGCTTGCGAGCGGCCGAACTGCGATTGCGGATTGTCAGCCGCACCAGCTTGGCCGGCAAGGTCCTGTGGACCGTATGCATGGCCTCGATCTCGAGCTCGTCCTGCGTGCTGAGGAAGCGCGAATGGCCGAGGCCATGACGGGTCTCGAACAGGGCGGACTTGCGCCGCGACAGTGCGGCATAGGGCGTCAGCACCGCGCCGCTCGCCATGTCGCGCACGAAGATCGCCTCGCCCGGACGGTTGACCACCGCGTCATTGGTCCAGGGCGTCAACTGATAGTCGCGCGAATTGCGGCTCCAGGAAAAGGCCGCGCCCTCGGCCGAAATATGGAAGCCGAACTGTTCGTTGGCGATGACGTTGATCCACGGCTGCGGCGTCGCCTCGCTTCCGCGCAGCCGCACGGCATATTCGCGGCCGTCCTCGGCAAAGCCGCCGAACCCGTTCCAGAAGTCCAGGTCGCCGCCTTCTGGCTCGGCCGCCGTCCGCTCGTCGGTCTGCGGTATCACCGGCACCAGCATCTCGGCGCTCTCCTCCTTCTTTTCGGAGGGTTTGGCGTAGAGCGAGGCGGCGCGGGCGATCTGATCCGAGATGGTGCCGTTGCGGGCATGGAAGACCGCCCGCGAGGCGGAGATCAGCGTCGACCAGGTCTCCGGTTCCATCAGGTCCCGGCGCACCGCGAAGATGTGCTGGCGCGGACCGTCCGAAAGGCCGCGAAGCCTCAGATTTTCGCACATGGAGTCGAGCGTGTGCTGCAGGTCCTGCGCGTAGGAAGAGGCGCGCTCATTGACCACCACCAGATCGGCGGTGATCCCGCGGGCCCTCAGATATTCCTGCGCCCGCAATGCCTCGCGGGCGATGCCGAGATCGCCGTCGTCGTTGATCCGGAGGCAAAAGATCGGGAAATCCCCCGAAATCGCCAGCGGCCACAGCGCCGATTGAGAGGCAAGCCCGGACTTGACGGTGGCCGTGTCGGCGCGAAGGTGCATGTCCGGATAGACGAGATAGCGGCCGAGCATCTGGAAACTGGCGGCCTCCTTCGAGGTGATCCCGACATGGCGCATCTGCACCTGGCTGCGGGTCCAGGCGTGGATGAGCTCGTGGTTGAAGGTTTCCGGATGCCGGTACCGGTCGATCGCCCGGTCGACGCCTTCCCTGTCGGGGGCGGCGATCGTCCAGAAGATGACGCTCACTTTCTTGCCCGCCGGTACGCGGACGACGCGGCGAAGCGACATGATCGGATCGAGCGTGAAGCCGTCGGAGCCGGAAAGCGTGGCGCCCGGATCGAATGCGGCCGCCTCGGCAAGGGTGCGGCCTTGGCCGAGGAAGCGCCGGCGATCGGTTTCCGCCTGCGTGTGGCGCTCGCTGCCGGCGTTGTCGGTTACGAGATGGGCGACCTCAATGTCCGGATCGCCCGGGCTGCGCTTGTTGCGCGAGACCCATATCACGTCTCCCTGACGGCTGACCTCGGTGCGGAGGAACATCTTCGAGAAGGCCGGGTGCGAACTGTCGGCGTCGTCCATGGCAAGCACCGGCTCGGCATAGGACGTCACCTCGATGAAGCGGTCTTCCGTGCCCGTATTGAGCAGGATCACCCGGCGGCCTTCGGCGTCATGCTCGGTGGCGACGATGCACTCCACCTCGCTTGTCAGATCGCCGACGATCTTGACGAACTCGGCCTTGTCGTCGCCGAAGCGGGTGACGGTCTTTTCGCCGGGCGCACGACGGGGCTCGGCCGTGGCCGACCACCAGTCGCCGGTAACCGTGTCGCGAAGGAAGATGAAGGTCCCCGTCCTGTCCTCCACCGGATCCGGCGCCCATCTCGTTACAGACTGGCCGTTCCAGCGGGCATAGCCCGCCCCGGTCGCCGTCAGCATGACGGAGTAGTGACCGTTCGACAGAAGCACCGTCTCGCGATCCTGATTGATCGGATCTTCGACGACGCGGACCTCGGGGCGCAGGAGATCGGCTTGACCCTTGCCGAGTGATTCCGGCTCGCGCTTGGCGGCCATGACCGGAATGTCGCGCGGAGCCTTCTCCTGCAGGAGGAGCTCGGCGGCCTCGATGACCGGATCGGCGTGAAACCACTCCCGCAACTGGCCGTTGAAGACGACATTGGCGATCGCGGCGACAGACATGCCGTGATGATGGGCATAATAGTTGCGCACGACGGCGCATTTCTGGCCCTCCGGCACGCGCGTCGGCGTGAAGTCGACGGCGTCGTGATAGCCATAGGCACCAAGCGCACCGACCTCCCGGAGCCGCGCCAGGTTGGCAAGGGCCGATTTCGGATCATACATGCAGGCAAGAATGGATGCGTAGGGCGCGATGACGGCATTCTGGCCGAGCCCGCGCTTCAGGCCCAGTGTCGGCACGCCGAAATTCGTGTATTGGTAGGTCAGTTCGTGATCGCGCGCATTGAACGCCGCCTCGGAGATGCCCCAAGGCGTTCCGAGACGCCGGCCGTGATTGATCTGCTCCTGGACCACCAGATTGTTGGTCTGGTTGAGGATGCCGCCCTGCCGCTCCTGCATGACAAGCGGCGGCATCAGATATTCGAACATCGATCCCGACCAGGAGACGAGCGCCCCGCGCGCGCCGATCGGCACGATCGGACGGCCGAGCTTGTACCAGTGCTCGGTCGGCAGGTCCCCCTTGGCGATCGCGAAGAGGCTTGTCAGCCGCGCCTCGGAGGCCAGAAGGTCATAGCAGGCCTCATCGAGTTCGTTGGCGTTGACGCGGTAGCCGATCGAGAGCAGCCGCCGCTCCGGCCGGAACAGGAAACCGAAGTCCATCGAGAAGGCGATGTCACGCGCGCGCTCCTTGAGCACCAGCAGCCGCTGACGCAGCGCCTCGATCGCGCCGAGGTCGAAGACGCCGTCGGCGATGTGGGCCTCGCAGGCGGCCACCAGCGAGCCCGCCCATGTCGCCACCTCACCGCTCTGGACCGTGCGTACCTCATGATCGAGATTGACTGTCAGCTTGTGCATGTCGCGCGCGAGGACCGCGAGGTTGATCACCC